>CAXIBD010000037.1:0-28152 GCA_964022135.1 uncultured Sphingomonadales bacterium
CGTCCTTGATATTCACCGTCAGGATGACAACCCGCTCGTGAATCACTTTGTTATGCTTGATATTGTGCAGCAGCGCCGATGGTACGCCGGCCGACGAAGAGGCCATGAAAATGGCCGTCCCCGGCACCCGGGTCGCGCTATTGGCAGCGGATTTGGTGAAAATTTCGATCGGCATGGCGGACTCGGCCATGTTTTTCCGCATGATCTGGCGGCCCTTGGCCCATGTCGTGAGGATGATGAAGGCGACACCACCAACAGCCAGCGGGAACCAGCCGCCATCCGGCACCTTGGTCAGATTAGCGGCAAAATAGGCACCATCGACAATGAAGAAAATTGCCAGCAGCGGCAGCGCAAACCACAGCTTCCACTTCCACAGAACGACCATCACGATCGCCAACAGACAGGTATCGATGAACATCGCGCCGGTGACCGCGATCCCGTAGGCCGATGCCAGATTGCTGGAACTCTGGAAGGTCAGTACCAGCAGGATCACCGCAATCATGATCGCCCAGTTGACGAACGGAATATAGATCTGCCCCGCTTCGGATGCGCTGGTATGCTTGATCGTCAGACGGGGAATGAACCCCAGCTGGATCGCCTGGTGGGTGACCGAGAAGGATCCGGAAATCACCGCCTGGCTGGCAATGAAAGTTGCCATGGTCGCCAGAATGACGAGCGGCAGGCGGAGCACTTCCGGTGCCATGATGAAGAACGGACTCTTGATTGCCTCGGTTGCGCCAACCGCATCGAGTGACAGGATCATCGCTCCCTGCCCGAAATAATTGCACAGCAAGGCCGGCATGACAAAGCCGTACCAGGCCACGCGCATCGGCTTGCGGCCGAAATGGCCCATGTCGGCAAACAGGGCTTCGGACCCGGTGACGGCGAGCACGACAGACCCCAAAGCCAGAAAGGCCTTCACTCCGTCGGTCAGGAAGAACTGCACCGCATACCAGGGGTTGAATGCAAACAATATGCTCGGATGCTGGATTATCTGGATGATACCAAGCGTGCCGATAACGGCGAAATAGACGAACATCACCGGCGCAAACAGCGCGCCGATTTTCGCGGTACCGCGCGACTGCAGCAGGAACAGGAATACCAGCAGGGTTAGCGCGATCGGAATGACCAGATGCGCGAGTTGCGGCTGGACCACGGTCAGGCCCTCGACGGCCGACAGCACCGAAATCGCCGGCGTGATCATGCTGTCGCCATAGAAAAGCGCGGTCGCGAATACGCCGAGCAATATCGCCAGCCAGCCATATTTGGATCGCCGCATCACACCCGAGATCAGCGCCACCAGCGCCAGGCTGCCACCCTGCCCCTTGTTGTCCGCTCGCATGGTGATCGTGACATATTGGATGGTCACGACCAGCGTCATCGACCAGAAGATCAGGCTGACGACGCCAAGGACATGGATGCGGTCCAGTTCCAGCGGATGCGCACCGATGAACGTCTCGCGAAAGGCGTAAAGCGGACTCGTGCCGATATCGCCGAACACGATGCCAATCGCACCTGCAGCCAGCTTCGCAATCGCGGTGTTGCGCTGCGGCGTGCCATGGGTTTGCACCGCATGGCCTGACGCTTCCGCGTTTTCGGTTGGTTCTGCAGACATTGATTGGCCGTGAAGGCGTACCCCGATCAATTTTGACAAAAAAGGCGGATTACTGACACTGATTTCAGCAAGCGCGGGCGCCTAGCACGAGCCCCTAGCAGGTGCAACAAATCGCCGCACGGTGAATATCAACCCACTCATATCCCTTGGTTTTTACTGTTCCGGAGGACTAGCCTGCTCAACCGGAAGCGATGGCTGTATCCTTTCCATCTCTGCCAGTCGCGACTCGAGATCCGCGCGCCAAGGGGCGTCTTCGCTGCTCCGTGCCAGCAATTCGGTCCAGATTTCCCGTGCCTGATCGATCTTCCCGGATTGGGCATAGGCAAGACCCAGGAAAAAGGGCGGGCCGGGATGTTCCGGCGACAGGTCCGCGGCCTTCTGGAAGGCAAATTGCGCGGCCGGCGTGACCACACCATTGGCATGGACGACGAGCGCATTGCCCAGCCCGACCCAGAGATCGGGATCGTCCGGATGTTCCTTTACGCCGTTGCGCAGATAATTGGCCGCTGCGCCATGTTTTCCGGCCCGATTGAGCGAGTCGGAGAAGATCAGCCATTCGCGGGCCGTACCGAAACGCTCGCCCATGGCATTGCGCGCATCGATCGTATCTTCATCGAAACTGTCCGGCTGCTCTGCCGGCTGGATCGAAACGCCGGCCATGCCGGGATGCCCCTGCCAGGCGTAACCGGCGACACCGATCAACAGCGCGGCGGCCGTGATTTCATAGGTGGCACGGGACAATTTGCCCAGTTTGATCAGCGCCGCAGCGCAGATCACCACCAGCAGGAGAAGTATGATCCAGCCCATCATTCGCGATCCTTGGTTTTGCGGAACCGTCCGCGCGCCAGCCACAAGGCGGCGAGCAGCAGAATGATCGGCGCGAACCAGAGCGGCCACGTCACCGCGGAATCGATCGGCGGATTGTAGGAAACCCAGTTGCCGTAGCGCTCAATCAGCCAGCTTCGAACCTCCTCCGGGCTTTCCCCGGCGGCGATTTTTTCCCTTACCTGGCTGCGCATGTCGCCTGCCATCGGCGCGTTGCTGTCGGCGATCGACTGGCTCTGGCATTTCAGGCAGCGCAATTCCTCCATCAGGTCGCGCGCGGCGGCCTCCTGCCGCGGATCATCCAGTTGCCGGTCGGCATAAGGCGCCGGCGGAAGGCCGGTCTGCGCGGCCACCGGTGCCGCAACACAGAAAAGCAGCAGGGCAAGAAAACGCTTCATCCCGCTTCCTCCAGCAATTCGAGCAGCTTGGGCACATCCTCGGGCCGGATTTCACCGATATGCTGATAGACAATGATGCCATTGCCATCGATGACGAAGGTTTCCGGCACGCCGGACGAACCGATCGCCAGTTGCACCTTGCTGGTCGTGTCGCTCCCGATCCGGCTATAAGGATTACCCCACCGGTTGAGGAAATTGGCCACATCTTCCGGCGTGTCGCGGCTGGCAATGGCGTTGATTTCAACGCCTTTCTGCTGCAGCGCCAGCAACTGCGGCGCCTCTGCAATACAGGGCACGCACCAGCTGGCGAAGATGTTGAGCAATGTCGGCTTGCCCATCTTGAGGTTATCACTGCCCAGCGCCGGCCGCTGCTCGATCGCGGCGGGCAATGCAAATTCAGGCATCGGCTTGCCGATCATCTTGCTCTCGATGACATTGTCCTTCGGCATCATCAGGCCCACGGCGACCGCGGCGAAAAACATGCCGAACAGCACCAGGGGCAGCCAGAGCAACCAGCGGTTCATAGCATCGCCTCGACAAATTCCCGCTGCTTGCGCTGCTTGTAGCCGCGGCGCAACCGTCCGATCATGGCCAGAAGCCCGCCCAGTGCGATCAATATGCCACCGAGCCAGATCAGGGTGACAAACGGCTTCCACCAGACCCGGACCTGCCAGCGTCCTTCGCTGTCCCCGTCGCCGAGGACGACATATAATTGCCCGTTCCACCGGGTCAGCAGCGCCGCCTCGCTGGTCTGGGTCTGCGCTGCCGGGAACATGCGGCTCTGCGGCTTGATTTCATGCAGGACACCATCGCCATATTGCGCCGTCATCCGGGCTTCGAGCGCTGTCCAGTTGGGCCCGGCCACCGGTTCAATCGCTTCGAACTTGAGCTTCCACTGGTTGATCGTGATTTCATCGCCCGGCTTGGCCGCGACCAGCCGTTCTTCGGTAAAGCTGCTGTCGCTCGCCATGCCGACCAAGGCCACCGCGATGCCGAAATGGGCTAGGATCATGCCGTAGGTATGGATCGGAGTGCGGCGCAGGTTGCGTTTCCACAGCGGCGCGAAACTGGCGACCGCGACACCCGCGGCCAGCGCCAGGCCGAGCAGCGCCAGAACAGACATGCCGGTGGTGAACAAGGCCAGTGCGAACAGGGCAGCGGCGGCGACCAGTATCGGTATCGAAATCCGGTTCAGCAGCGCCTTCGGATTGTCGCGTCGCCAGCGCAGCAGGGGGCCCGCCGCCATGACTATCACCAGCAACAGCGCCAGCGGTCCGGTTGCCAGATTGAAATAGGGCGGTCCGACCGACAGTTTTTCGCCGGTCACCGCTTCGACAAGCAAGGGATAGAGCGTGCCGATGAAGACCAGCGCCAGAATCACCGACAGCAGAAGATTATTGGCAACCAGTGCGCCTTCCCGGCTGATCAGTTCGAACCGCGACCCTTCTTTCACAGTGCCCACGCGGAGCGCGAACAGGGCCATCGCACCGCCGATATAGATGGCAAGCAGCGCCAGGATGAAGCTGCCCCGCTCGGGATCGACCGCAAAGGCATGCACGCTGGTCAAGATGCCGGACCGGACCAGGAATGTGCCGATCATCGACATCGAAAACGCCACCACAGCCAGCATCAGCGTCCAGGCGCGCAGTCCGTCGCGCGTCGCCAGCACCGTCACCGAATGGAGCAAGGCGGTCGCCGCCAGCCAGGGCATCAGCGAGGCATTCTCGACCGGATCCCAGAACCACCAGCCGCCCCAGCCGAGCTCATAATAGGCCCAGTAGCTGCCGGCGGTAATGCCGAGCGTCAGGAATATCCAGGCGCCGAGCACCCAGGGCCGCATCGCCTTGGCGAAAGCGGCACCGACATCGCGGGTGATCATCGCGCCGACGGCGAAGGAAAAGGCCACCGACAGCCCGACATAGCCGAAATAGAGTGTCGGCGGATGGAAGGCGAGACCGGGGTCCTGCAGCAGCGGATTGAGCCCCTGCCCTTCCGCCGGGATCGGGAACATCCGCTCGAACGGGTTGGAGGAGATCAGCAGGAAGGCATAAAAGCCGAGGCTGATGAACGCCTGCGCCGCGAGCGTTGCCACCAGCGTTTCCCGCTTCAGCGAGCGCTCGAATAGGGCGATGAAGGCGCCGGCCAGTCCCATGACCGTGACCCAGAGCAGCATCGATCCTTCATGATTGCCCCAGGTGCCTGCAAATTTGTAGAGCAACGGCTTTACCGAAGCGCTGTTCATCACCACCAGCCGGACCGACAGGTCGGAGCGCAGGAACAGCCAGATCAGCAGCAGGAAGGACAAAGTGACAAACAGCCCCTGGGCGACAGCCACCGGACGGATCGCGGCGAAATAGTCTTCACGCTCCGCGCGCAGGCCAATCGCGCCCAGCGCAAATTGCAGAAGCGCGAGCGAAGCCGCAAGCCAGAGCGCGATCAGGCCGGTTTCGGCGATCATTGAACAAGCGTCTCCGTCTTGTGCTTGCCCGAGGTCATATCAATGCCCTCCAGTTCGCGGGGAATGTAATTTTCGTCATGCTTGGCGAGCAGCGTATCGGCGACAAACATGCCGCTGGCATCCAGCCGGCCATCGGCAACCACGCCCGACCCCTCGACAAACAGGTCCGGGGTGATCCCGGTATAGGTCACCCGCTGCTGCGCGGTGCCGTCCTGGACAATGAATTGCACGGTAACGCCATCGGCGGATCGCTGGATCGAGCCTTTTTCCACCATGCCGCCCAGCCGGATGGCCTGTCCCGTCTCGGGCTTGCGTTGCGCGATGTCGGACGGCGTATAGAAATAGCTCGCCTGATCCTGCAGCGCATAAGCCGCGAGCAGACCCGCGCCGATCAGCGCCACCACCGCCAGCAGGACCAGGGTCAATCGTTGGTGTTTTGCCTTCATTTCCGCTTGCTCAACTGTTCTGCCTTGTTTTCCGCCCTGCGCATGACCGCAAAGCTGTGTGCGATAACCGCCACCGTGGACAGCAGCACGACAGCATAAGAGGCAAGAACGAAAGGCCAATGATTCATTCGGCTGCCATCCTCTTCAGTCGCGCTTCGACCTTCGTCTCCGCCAGGATGCCGCGCATCCGCATCAGCACGATTGCACCGAACAGCAGACTGAAGCCAATCACATTCACCAGCAGGGGCCATAGAAAGGCACTATCGATCGACGAGCCGCTGACGGTGATGCTGGCCGGCTGGTGCAGGCTGTTCCACCACACGACCGAGCGGTTGATGATCGGAATATTGATCGCCCCGACGATGCCGAAAATGGCCGTGACCCGGGATACTCCGCCCTTGTCGCCACTGGCATTGGCCAGCGCGATATAGGCCAGATAGAGAAAGAAAAGGACCAGCACCGATGTCACCCGGCCGTCCCAGACCCACCACGTCCCCCAGGTCGGTCGCGCCCAGATGGAGCCGGTGATCAGGCCCAGCGCCGTAAAAACGGCACCGGGCACAGCGACCGCGCGGGCGGCCACCGCCGCCAGCGGATGCCGCCAGACAATCTGCATGATGCTGGCAATCGCGATCGCCGTCCAGCCGCCCATCGCCAGCCAGACCGTCGGCACGTGAATATAGAGAATGCGGACGCTGTCGCCCATCAACCGATCCGCCGGTGCATAGAGCAGACCATAGGCCGAACCCAGCACGACCAGTACCAGACCCACGACCAGAAACCATAAGGTTACCGGTCTGGCGAGCGCCAGAAAACGTGTGGGGTTTGCATAAGCGTGCATGGATTGAGCGGTGATTGCCTCGAGCTAGATCGGGTCCGGTGTCATTTGCCAAATTCGATGGCAGAAGCGCGGCCCAGCGACAAGTGTTTTTGCGATTTTCCCTTTGTCGGCAAGCGCAAGAATTCCGAGCGGGACGGTTTGCGGAAAAATACCGGAGCCTGCGCCTGCCGCACGATATTATTCCATCGCGGTCATCGTCAATTGTCTGGCCCGCTGCAGTGCGGCCGGATAGTCGATTTCAAAAAATACGCCCTGCCGATCGCCGGACAGACCGATACGCGCAAGCATCTGGCGTGGCTGCCGCTGAACGCCCGACAATATTACCCGGGCACCAGACAGCCGCGCCTGCCCGATAAATTCCTCGATCATCGTCACCCCGCTGGCATCGAGCATCGGCACCAGCCGCATGCGCAGTATGACCACCTCGGGCGTTCGCCCGATCTTGCGCATGGCATCGAGCAATTCACCCGCCACACCGAAAAAGACCGGGCCGCTGATCCGGAACACTTCTACGCCCTTCGGCAGATCATCCCGCTGCCCTGGGTCTTCCTCCGCGCTTGCGGCATCGCGGTCCGGCGATTGCCCGTTTTCGAGCTGCACCGTCTCGCTCATCCGCGCCATGAACAGCAGCGATGCCAGAGTAACCCCGACGCCGATCGCCACGGTCAGGTCCACAAATATGGTCAGGCCAAAGGTCAGCAACAATATCACCCGGTCCCCATTTGGCATGCGCAGCAGCGCCACAAAACGGTCAAATTCGCTCATGCCCCATGCGACCACGAACAAGATGGCGGCGAGCGCCGCCATCGGCACATAAGCCATGAGATCAGCGGCGAGCAGGATGAACAGCAGCAGGAACAGCGCGTGCATCATACCGGCCACCGGCGTCTTTCCACCGGCCTTGATATTGGTCGCTGTGCGCGCGATCGCACCGGTTGCCGGCAAACCGCCGAACAGGACCGAACCCAGATTGGCAATGCCCTGGCCGATCAGTTCCTGATTGGAACGGTGCCGGGTCCCGGTCATGCCATCGGCGACGACCGCGGAAAGCAGCGCCTCGATGCCGGCGAGAAAGGCAATGGTAAATGCCGAGGGCAGCAGTTCGGCAATTCTTGCCCAGGACAGGGCCGGTAGCGACGGGACAGGCAATCCCGCCGGCATATCCGGAAACCGGCTGCCGATTGTCTCGACCGGCAGTTGGAGCAAGGCTACCACCAGCGAAGCCATCACGATTGCAATCAGGAAACCGGGCAGTTTCGGAGCGAATCTTCTGAGCGCGACGATCACCCCGAGTGCGCCAAGGCCGACCAGCAGGGTCGCGACATGCGCGGACGACATTGCCCCGAAATAGGCCTGCCATTTCGGTAGGAATTCGGCGGGAATATTGTCCAGCGAAAGTCCCAGAAAGTCCTTCACCTGACTGGTCGCGATGATCACGGCAATCCCGGCGGTAAAGCCCGTAACCACCGGGTGCGGGATGAACTTGATCAATCGCCCGATCTTGAAGGCCCCGGCCGCAATCAGGATCAGGCCCGCCATGAATGTGGCGGTCAGCAGGCCGTCATAGCCATGCTGGGCAATCACATTGAACACGACAACGACAAAGGCACCGGTCGGGCCACCAACCTGCACCCGGGAACCACCGAGGAACGAGATCAGGAATCCGGCGACAACAGCAGTGACAAGCCCCTTGTCGGGCGATGCGCCGCTGGCGATGGCCAGCGCCATTGACAGTGGCAAGGCCACGATGGCAACGGTCAGACCTGCGACCGTGTCGGATTTGAACAGGCTGAATTTATAGCCTTCGCGCATGGTCGTGACGAATTTGGGTGTGAAGCTGTACACCGCAGCGGCTCGCTATTCCGGATCTGCTTCGGAATTCGCCTGGTCGAACATGATCGAACCGATCTTCCTGGCCGGCTTGCCATCCATCGTTTCGCGCAACCGAACACCGCGCCCGATCCCGATGCTCGACGCATTCTCGCCAATCAGCTCGATTCCGTTATTCTCCAGCGCAGTAATAATCTTGACCAGCGTATCGATCACGCCGCGCACCTGTCCGTCGGATGCTTCCATGCGCTGGATCGTCGGCAGCGAAAGCCGGGCCAGCTCCGCCAGCTGCCGCTGATCGATGCCGAGCAGGGCGCGCGCGGCCCGCATTTGCTGAGACGTGATCATTTCTGCATCTCCTGTGATATATAAAACATCAAGATTCAGTATTAACAATTTATTCTAAGTCTGTATAGTCAACTTTTGGCTTTAGCAAACTTTTTAAGTGATAACAATTTATTCTAATTCTGTATAGTGACTTTTCAGCAATGATCATCACCCCGTACCGGCGATTTCGATTGGCGCATGTTCGGATGAGGTTCACCGCAGCAATGGTACCCGTGCCCGGTGTCGCGGGTTCGTAACAAGCGCAGGACGATCATCCAGCGATCACCAAGAGCAGCGGGCTGCCATGAACGCAGTCCGTATTTCCACGACAAGAAGCAGGATAAAATGAATGGCCGGATTTGAGACTTTGCTGGACCGAATCGTTGATGACATGCGCAGCGACGATCATGCGGACGTGGATGATTCGGACAAATCCATCCGTTCCGCTTTGCCGCAAACCGCTTGGCAGGCTGCTGCCCGCGGCCTGCGCGGCCGGTGCCCGAGCTGCGGCGAAGGCCGCATGTTCACACGGATTCTCAAGCCTTTTGCGCATTGCCCCGCATGTGGCCAGGACTGGACCGCACAACAGGCGGATGATTTTCCCGCCTATGTGGCGATCATCGTGACCGGCCATATCATGGCTCCGGTCATTATCTTCATGGTCAACGAGACCGATTTTTCCATGTGGACGAATCTCGCGATCATGATTGCCTTGGCGCTCGCGCTGATCGGTGCATTGCTGCAGCCGGCCAAGGGTGCGATCATCGCCCTGCAATGGTGGATGGGATTGAACGGATTTGACAAGCCTGCTCGCCCGGAGGAGCTGCTCTTACCGGATGAGGGGTAAAACTACCCGCAAGCAACTGGAATGAAGATCGATCCCGCCCACTGCGGGATCGTCGCCTATCGTCCGATCAGCGCCATCGCCATATTGTCCGCAACATCGGAGTCCGGCAGGTTCTGCGCGGCGCTCTGCGCCCAAATCTCGGTCAGCCGTTCGGGGATCATGGCAACCCTGCGATTGACTTCCTCGACATCGCCATCGCCAAGATATTCCAGGCCGACGCTGATGATGCCGCCGGAATTGATCACATAATCCGGCGCGAACAGGATGTTGCGGTCAAAGATCCGCTGGCCGTCCTCGGGCGTTGCCAGCTGGTTGTTGGCACCACCCGCGACGATCGGCACATTGAGATGGGCGATGGAAACCTTGTCCAGTATCGCGCCCAGGGCATTGGGACTGAACACATCCGCCTCGATCCGCATGACTTCGTCGAGCCCGACAACCGTCGCACCGATCTCCTGCGCGAGCGTAGCAGCATGATCCTTGTTGATATCCGCAATGCTCAGCCTGGCGCCGTCCTTTGCGAGCAACCGGGCAAGACCGCCGCCAACGCTGCCGACGCCCTGGATCGCGACATGGACGCCGTCCATCGAGTCACGTCCCAGCTTGTGCGCTACCGCGGCCTTGAGCCCCAGATACACGCCCATGGCCGTGAACGGACCCGGGTCGCCGCCGGCTTCGCCGCTGTTGCTGACCGGCAGGCCGGAAACATATTTGGTCTCCTTGGTCAACGCGACCATGTCCGCAGCCGTGATTCCGACGTCTTCCGCGGTGATATATTTTCCGCCAAGCGATTCGATCATGCGCCCGAAAGCGGCGAGCATTTCCGGTGTCTTGGTGCGATTGCGGTCGGCAAGAATCACCGCCTTGCCGCCGCCCAGCGGCAGACCGGCCATTGCATTCTTGAAGCTCATGCCGCGCGACAGGCGCAGCGCGTCGGTCACCGCTGTTTCGCGATTCTCATAGTGCCAGAAACGGGTTCCGCCCGCGCCGGGGCCCAGATGCGTGCTGTGCAGCGCGATAATCGCGCAGAGGCCGGTTTCGATATCATGAAAAAAATGGACCGCTTCATGGTCGTCAAAGTCCGGCAAATCCCACATCACGCTCATGCTGTAATTCCTGGCAGGTTGGAGTAATTAAATATCCCATAGCTGTAATTTAATTACAAATAAAGAGAGACTTTCCGGCACGGCCAAGTGGTGATGGCCTTGTGCTTGATCAGCTGTTCAGGAGAAAAATGGGGCGATCGAGGGGTCTTGAACCCCCGACCTCCGGTACCACAAACCGGCGCTCTAACCAACTGAGCTACGATCGCCACAGGCCGCGCGCTATAAAGCCGCATTGCGCCGCGGTGCATAGGGACAGCGGGTGGCCATCGTCAAGTATTTAGCAGGGCAAATCCGAATTAAAACGTATCGCCGCGCTGGCGATGAACCAGCCGGGCCGGTTGCCGCGCAGCATCGATCAACGCCCGTTCCTCGACCAGCGCGCTCTGCATCTCGACCGCCAGGTCGACGCGGAACCAGCGCGTGGTCAGCTTGACCTGGCTCTGGACTTCGGATGAAGCCTCCAGACTGGCGGGATAGGATTGCTCCCAGAAATCATTCAGGCTGGCATATCCAAGTTCCGGCCGCCGTCCGAGAAATTGCCGGGCGGGCGTCAGATCGGAGGGCACGGCTCCCAGCATCGCCAGCAGGATCGCCTGCTCCGGTCGCAGCGTGTTGATATTGATCGGCGAGAGATCTGTGCTTGGCAAGGCGCAGACCCAGGGGGCCAGGCGCACAAACACATCATCGGTCACACCCTTTATCGTCCGCAATTCACTGACATCGACGATCAGCGCATTGGCCGTGCGATAAGCATTATCCTGCTGCAGATAATATTGATCCTCTGCGCCGCGGGGCGAGGCCACCGAATCGCTGTCGATCCAGTCCGCAACGGATTCCGCGATGTCGGCGGCGTCTCCGTCCAATATGCCCAGCATGACCATAAGCCGGGAAAATTGCGCCAGCCCTTCCGGGCGCGCCGACAGCAGCTCTTCCCTCTGGGTGACAAGGCTGTTGATATTGAAGCAATTGCCACCGTCGGCAAGCGTAGCCGCAATAATCCCTCCCGGCACCGGGAATTTCTGTTCCCTGCCGTTCCACCCGCCCACATTAATCGTCCGTCCGGGCGATACCGATACAATTTGCCCGGCCGACTCCATGCCGATCGATTCGGCGGCGATCAGATAGGCCTTGGCCTGCGACAGTTCACGGGCGTTGGACGCGAGCTTGGTCGCGCCGGCCAGCCGGTCGATGCCGTGCGCCGCGAGGATCGCAATCACTGCGACCAGCAGCAGCACCGTCAGCAGCGCCGCGCCGCGTTCCGTCTCGGGTCCCTTTGGCTGCAGCGGACTCACAGATAACCCGTCCCGACCAGAAACAGGTGCCGGTAGCGGCGCCCCGCCTGCTCAAACTCTATTTCGACGGCGCGCGGCAAATCCGCCAGTCTTTCCGTTTCCCATCGGCTCGACCACAGCCCGCGCTTGTCGCGAAAGCGCACCTCCAGCGACTCAATGTTCGAGATCAGCACTGCCGGCTGATCGATCGAGCCGCCATCGGTCATCCGGTAGCGCCACCGTTCCAGATTGCCGTCCGCCAGCCGATATTCCACCCGTTCCAGATTGGACCGGGCTTCCCCGTTGATATTGCTCTGTCCGCCGCGCGTGAATTTCAGGAAAGCCGCCTCCGGTCCGCCTGTCTCGCTGGCAAAGGCCGCGACCCTGTCGCCACGCTCGTCGCGGGATGCCCGCGGCAAGGTCTGGCTCAGGTCAGCCTCCATCAATGATACAAAGCGCTGCATTTCCGCCATTTGACCGAGATTTTCGGCAGTTATCTCATCGCTGTCGACGGCGGTCCGGAGCATGATGACCCCGGCGACCGACAACATCGCGAAAATGAACAGCGCCACCATCATCTCGACCAGAGTGAAGCCATTGCGTTTGCCGGCCATTGTCGCCAATTTTTCCATCAACCTCGCTTATATTCATATTGTTCAAACCCGCAAAGAGCGGTTGCGATCAATGGGGATTCATTTATCGTGACACTGGGTAGTTAGGGACAGTTTTGGACGTTCATATGACAGAAGCCAATAATACATCGGCTGACTATCTGGTGGCATTGGGCAAGGTGCAGCGCTTTCCGCGCAAGGAAATAGAATTGTGCATGGTGAGAAATTTTCTCACCCCCGACGAATGCGGCAAGCTGGTCACCATGGTCGACCAGAAACGGCGCCCGTCCGACATCGCGGATCCCAATGGTGACGATTATTTCCGGACGAGCGAGACCTGTGACCTCGACCATTCCGATCCGTTCGTTGCCGAGATCGATGAAAGAATTTGCGGCTTTGCCGATATCGACGCGCAATTCGGCGAACCATTGCAGGGTCAGCGTTACGCCGTTGGTCAGGAATTCAAGGCGCACACCGATTTCTTCGATCCCCAGGGCCAGGATTTCCGGAAATACTGCTCCGTCGCCGGACAACGCAGCTGGACCTTCATGATCTATCTCAACGAACCGGACGCCGGCGGCGCCACCCGGTTCACCCATTTCAAGAAGAGCTTCACCCCGGAAACCGGCATGATGCTGTGCTGGAACAATCGCAATCCCGACGGGTCGGTCAACAACTGGACCTTGCACCACGGCATGAAGGTCCGCAAAGGGACGAAATATGTGATCACCAAATGGTACCGCGAGAAACCTTGGCCGTGGAACGGATGAACCTATTGTCTCAAACAGAATGAACCTCCTTCGCTATCGTCCGGGCCCCGGCATGATGGTCTCGGCCGCCTTCATCGGCCCGGGAACCGTCACTGCCTGTACCCTTGCCGGCGCGAATTTCGGCTTTGCGCTGCTCTGGGCGCTGATATTTGCCACCTTGACCACCATCATTCTCCAGTCCTTTGCCATTCGCATCGCGCTGGTCACCCGGCTCGGACTGGCAGAAGCGATGCTGAAGACCATCACATCGCCCATCGTGCGCGCGCTGGCGGCCTTGCTGCTGATATCCGCTCTCGTTCTGGGCAACGCCGCCTATGAAGCCGGCAATATGTCCGGCGCTGCCCTGGGTCTGGAAGCGATCAATGGCGGACCACTGGCCTTTGGCATTGCACCGGTCATTGTTACCATCGCCCTGTTTGCCGCGGCGATGCTGGTTTTTTCCAAACCCAAATGGATTGAGAATATCCTGATTATGCTCGTGATCCTGATGAGCGCCGCCTTTCTGATGACCTTTCTGCTGATCCGGCCGGACCTTGGCGCGATATTGCAGGGTTTTGTTCCGACCATCCCCGAAGACGGCCTGATGACGGCGATCGCGCTCATCGGCACCACCATCGTCCCCTATAATCTGTTTCTGCATGCCGCCAGCGTGCGCGAACGGTGGGATGTGGAACAGCTGCCCGAAGCGCAACTCGACAACAGCATTTCGATCGGGATCGGCGGCCTGGTGTCGATGACGATTTTGGCAACCGCCGCGGCCAGCCTGTTCGGCAGCGGCAAGACGATCGAAAATGCGGTGGACATGGCGCAGCAGCTCACCCCGCTTTTCGGCAGCCTCGCCACTGTCACGCTCGGCGCAGGCCTTTTTGCCGCCGGCCTGACGTCGGCCATCACCGCTCCCCTGGCCACCGGCTATATCGTACAGGAAATCTTCCGGTCTTCCCATTCGCGCCGACCGTTTCAGATCGGCGCACTGATCGTCATTGCAACCGGCACGCTGGCGTCCTTGCTCGGCTATCGCCCGGTCGAACTGATCTTCGTCGCCCAGATTGCCAACGGACTGCTGTTGCCGATCGTAGCGATATTCCTGCTCAGGCTGGCCAACAACAAGCAGCTGCTGGGAACGCACGCCAACGGGCTCGGGGCCAATATTCTCGGAGCAGTCATATTGCTGGTCACCAGTGCACTGGGTTTCCGTTTGATCGCCCGTGCGCTAGGCTTCTGGCCATGACAGAGGTGATCGATCTCAATGCGGACCTGGGCGAGGATGAAAGCCCGGAAGGAACGGCGCGCGACATCGCGATCATGGATATCGTCTCCAGCTGCAATATTGCCTGCGGTGGCCATGCCGGTTCGCCGACGTCGATGCGGACCATGCTGGCAGCCGCCAAGGCGCGACATATCGCGCCCGGAGCCCATCCTTCCTACCCGGATCGGGCCGGTTTCGGCCGGCAGTCGATGGATATGCCGATGGAAGAACTGGAAGCATGTTTGACGAGTCAGCTGCAGGATATCCAGAACATTGCGGAACAGGTGGGTGTGCCGCTGACCCATCTCAAGCCGCATGGGGCCCTGTACAATGACGCACAGGATGATCCGCAGCTCTCTGCGCTGCTCGTTGCAATGGCGGCCAGAACCGGGCTTGCGCTGGTCGGCATGCCCGGCTCGCTCGTCCAGCAGAAAGCGGCAGAACATGGAATATCCTTCCTTGCCGAAGCCTTCATCGATCGGCGCTATACCGCCAAGGGCCGACTTGTGCCCCGCAGCGAAACGGGTGCGGTGATCGAGGACGAGAGCGAACGCATCCGGCAGGGGCTGGCCCTGGCCAAGGGAACCGCGCTGACCGCGCAGGACGGAACCGCCCTCACGGTCGAGGCACAGAGCCTCTGCCTTCATTCGGATAGCGATGGTGCCCTCGAAACCGCCAGAAAAATGCGCCTGGCGCTGGAACAGGCGGGAATCAAGATCGGGCCAGCCGCATAGTGCTGCCCTCGCCGCCTTCGATCCATATCTGCGACGACTGGATCAGCATACCGTTGCCCGGCTGGGAAACGATTCTCGCGGCCCATAAGGCCTTGTCCGGCAACGATTTCTGGACCGAAATCGTTCCGGGTCTCGACAGCATTGCCGTCCAGTTCGATCCTGGGATCATCGCACCGGATGATGCCGCCGAACGGGTGTTGAGCCAGCTGACGAATCTGGTCCCCGTGACGAGCAATGCACAGGCCCCGATCACCATTCCCGTATGTTATGAGGCAGAACTGGCACCAGATCGTCAATATGTGGCCGAAAAGCTACAAATTCCGGCCGAAACATTACCATTCTGGCACGAATCCCGATCGCAACGGGTGGCGATGCTCGGCTTCATGCCGGGTTTTGCCTATCTGCAGAGCGAAGCGCCCTGTCCCGCCATCGGCCGGCTGTCCAGCCCCAGACAATTGGTCAGGGCGGGCTCCATCGGAATCATCGGCCAGCAAAGCTGCATCTATTCCTTTGACAGTCCCGGGGGCTGGCCGATTATCGGCCGCACGCCGCTGCGCCTGTTCGATCCCGCAAAAAGCCGGCCGGCGCTGCTGTCGGCCGGACAGACGGTACGCTTCGAGTCGATTTCGCGGGAAACGTTCGACAACTGGCCACCGGCGGCAAGACCATGAGCCTCAGGGTCGTGAAGGCCGGACTGCAGACCACCCTGCAGGGCGCACCGTTCAGGGGTCATCGCCATCTCGGCATGCCTGCCGCGGGTGCCGCCGATTGCCTGTCTCTGGCGCTGGCAAATTGCCTGGTGGGCAAGCCTGGCGGTGCCATCGCCCTTGAAATCACCCTGACAGAGGCGATTTTCGAAGTCGATGAGCCCTGCTTCGCCGGTGTGGTGGGTCCAGCGGAATATGTTCGGATCAATGGCCAGGATCAACCCCTGCACCAGACCATGAAACTGGTCGCTGGAGACAGGCTCCACATTGGTCCGAGCCGCCCCGCTTGCCGGACCTATCTGGCAATATCCTGCGAAATCGAGGCGGAAAGGCTTCTGGGCGGCGGTTCCACCTATCTGCCTGCCAGTCTCGGAGGTTTTCACGGGCGAGCGCTGGCAGACGGAGATGTCGTGAGATTTTTACCGGGCACGCCAGTTGCGGATCCGGATCGGACCACGCCGCCGGCACTCCGGCCGCATTTCAGCGATGACCATGTCCTGCGGGTAACGCCGGGCCCGGAAGCGAACCAAACGGCAGCCGGCATATTGCAGGAACTGTGTTCAACATCCTATGCCGTCGGAGCAAGAGCAAACCGCATGGGGATGGCGCTCGAAGGCGCACCCCTAAGCGAGAGCGACGCGTCCAACATGCCCAGCGCTGCGGTCTTCCCGGGAACAATCCAGCTGCCGCCAAGCGGACAACCCTATCTGCTCGGTCCCGATGCGCAGACCACCGGAGGTTATCCGCGCATCGCACATGTCATCCGGGCCGATCGTCATCTGATCGGACAGCTGGGATCGGGTTCACGGATTCAGTTTGTGCAGACCACAACGGAACGGGCCACGGAAATCCAGCGGGAAAAACATGCCCTGCTGTCTTCCTGGCTTGGCCAGATCGAATTTTGGTAATGCATCGAGCCGCTTGAGCAGGCTCGATACAGATCAGCTCTTCTTGAGCGACAGACCACCAAAGCGCTTGTTGAAGCGAGCCACCTGGCCGCCCTGATCGAGAAGGCGCTGGTTGCCGCCGGTCCAGGCAGGGTGCGACGACGGATCGATGTCCAGTTGCAGCGTGTCCCCTTCCTTGCCCCAGGTCGACCGGGTTTCGTAGGTGGAACCATCGGTCATCTGAACCGTGATCATGTGATAGTCGGGATGCGTATCGGATTTCATTTTCGGCTCCTAAACGGGCTGGTTACCGACCAGACCCAAAGCGAATAAATTTAACGGAAGCGGCCCATTAACTGCCGAATGGGAAAAGGGCAAGATTCTTTTGAAAAAGCTTATGCCTCTGGAGGGTCAGCGATCATCGCGGTGAAGTTCGCTTCGGCAGCCAGCTTGTCGCCAATCATGGCCCGCCCGGAAAACTTGCAGACGCGCGCACGCTTCTGTTCAAATTTGACGTTTAGCGACAGCAGGCAGCCCGGCTCCACCGGCTGACGGAATTTCGCGCCATCGATGGCCATGAAATAGACCAGCTTGCCCGACCCGACCATGTCGAAGCTTTCCATGGCGAGGACGCCGGCGGCCTGCGCCAGCGCCTCGACAATCATCACGCCCGGCATGATCGGCCGGCCAGGAAAATGGCCCTGGAAAAAGCCCTCATTCATCGTCACGGCCTTGATCGCCCGGATGGATTCATCCTTCACGAGCTCTTCGACCCGGTCGACCAGAAGCATGGGATAGCGGTGCGGCAGCACCGCCATCACCTTGCTTACATCATAGTTGAGAGCTTCAGCCATCAAAGATCAATCAGCGACTGGCTGGCTGAGCAGCTGGGGGCTGTTGCTGAGCCGCCTGGTTGCGGGCGCTGGCCATCAGCAGTTGCTGGATCTGCTGATGCAGCGACACCGTGCTGCGCTGCGGCTGCCAGTCTGCCGGAGGCGTGATCGCAACCGTAGGCACCCGTGTGTCCAGAACTGCCGTGATGGCATCCGTGACATCGGTCTGCGGCGGCGCATAGATAAACGCATCCGGGCTCAGAATGACGCCGATCTTCTTGTCCGCGACAACCTGCTGCTGTGCGTTGGAATATTCCTTGAAAATATTCTCGATCGCGAACATCTGGGCCTTGATGGCTGGTGTTTGCAGCTTCTGGATTTCAGTCTCTTCCGTTTCCATGCTCTTCAGGACGGGGCTCTTCGCCTTCACGGCTGCGTCGAGTTCTTCCTGGTCCACCTGTTTGTCGTTGTTCGTGTCGAGTTGCGCACGCAACCCGTTCAAGGTTTTGTTGCGCGCATCGATCTGATCAAAATTGGCCTTATACTGCGTTCCAATCTGCGAATAGGCAGCCGAAAAAGCTTTCGTCTTCGCGATGGCAATGGTCGGGTTCACCGTGGCAATGCCGGAGACCTGCGCGGTTGCGACAGTGCCGAAAGCCAACGGTGCAGCTGTAACGGTGAGAAGAGTGAGTGCGGTTCTAAAAAAACGTTTCATCAGAATTGTGTTCCTACGTTGAAAGTGAATAGTTTGGTGTCATCGCCTGGCTCTTTTAGCAGAGCCTTGGCGATATCGATCCTGAATGGACCAAATGGTGAATTCCAGTTTACGCCAAAACCGACGGAAACACGAGGGCTTGGAGAATCCCCGAAAAAGCGCTCGACAAAATTGGTCGCAATAGGATTGGGGTTGCCGTTGGCGTCAACCGCATTGAGCGTGGTCGTGGCGTTGCCATCGGCATCAACGGTCAAATATTCCGGCGCGAGGCCGACGACATTGCCGTTGCTGTCAAAAATTGTCCGTTGCCGCTGGGTTTGCAGGTCCGTGAGCAGCAGCGGTTGCTTGACCTTGAATACCGCCCCGACATCAACAAAGATCGAAGGTCTCAGGCCGAGTTCGCGCGCGCCTGATCCCAGCGGGATCTCGAGTTCGGCACGACCCAGATAATAAGCGCGGCCGCCAATCGCATCGTCGGTCTGACGACCGTTGGTCACTTCCACAATCTCGTTGATGGGATTGCCGTTGGCATCCAGCCCCGGAATGGTGCTGGAACGCACGACCCGCGGCCCTACACCACGAATATCGAAGCCGCGAATTTGCGGTTCGCCGAGGAAAAAGCGATCGGTCAGCCTGACGTTATCGATACCATCGCCCGGTGTCGACGAGCGGTTTTCGAGCGAATGGATATATCCGCCTTCGGCACTGGCCGTAAAGATAAAGTCACCCAGAACACGCCAGTGCTTGGAGGCATTCAAGCGCCCGCGGATATATTTGACGCTGCCGCCCAGGCCGGCAAAATCGACGCTGCCGACAATCGACTGTCCGCGGGTCGGCCGGATCCGGTTATCGCGGTCATCATAGATCAACGATGCGCCAATCGAGGAGGTCGTGCGTGAACCGAGTGCATCGCAAAGAAAACGCCCTGCAATGATCGGGTCACACGCGTCCCCCGGACTATTTCCTCTTATCCCGTCTCCGTTGCTGTCGGTGAAGAACAGGGTTGGCTCAAGCGTCACGTCATCCTGGCTCAGGCCGTAACGGAATGAAGCGGACAGATATTCGGTGATCGGAACACCTGCCCGGATCTGGAAGCCCGTGGTAAGCTGTTCGAAGGTGGTTTCACGGTTGTTGTTGACGAAATTGAAGCTGTTCAGGTCCCGACGGAAGATATCCGCGCCGACGGCGATATTCCGGTCGAAAAGATAGGGTTCGGTGAAGCCGAGTTCGATCGATTGCGAGAAACTTGAATAGCTGACGCTGGCGCGCAGCTCCTGGCCCTTGCCGCGGAAATTGCGCTGCCGTATCGACGCCTGAAGAATGAAATTCTCGACACTGGAAAAACCGGCCGAGAGTTGCAGTTCCCCGGTCGCCCTTTCCTCGACATTGGCTTCCAATATGATGCGGTCGGGCGCACTGCCCTGCTTCTGTTCGATTTCCAGATCTTCCTGGAAAAAGCCGAGTGACTTGATGCGGTTTGCCGAACGCTTGACCTGGAAGCTGTTGAACGCATCGCCTTCATTCAGACGGAACTCCCGGCGCACGACCTTGTCCTGGGTCAGGGTGTTGCCGTTGATGTCGATCCGCTCGACATAGACACGATCGCTTTCGGCGACCTGGAACAGGATGTCCATGGTCAGCGTGTCTTTGTTCCGGGTAAATTCCGGGCGGACGTCCGCAAAGGCATAGCCGAAAAGGCCGGCGGTTTCGGACAACCGCTCGACCGTATCTTCGACCAGCTTGGCATTGTAGAAATCGCCCGATTTCATCGGCAGCTGCGGAGTCAGGAATTCCGGTGTGAAATCGCGGATTTCGCTTTCGACCGACACATCGCCAAATTTGTAGCGATCGCCCTCTTCAACCACATAGGTGATGATGAAATCGCGCTTGTCGGGCGTCAGTTCGGCCACGGCCGAGATCACGCGAAAATCGGCATAGCCCTCGGTCAGATAGAACTGGCGCAGCTTTTGCTGGTCAAAGGCAAGCCGGTCCGGATCGTAGGTATCGCTGGAGCTGAAGAAACGGTAGAACCGCGACTGCTTGGTGACCATTTCGCCGCGCAGCTTGCCGTCGGAAAAGGCTTCGTTACCGATGATGTTGATCTGCTGGACCTTCGACTTGGGCCCTTCGTTGATCTCGAAAACAATGTCGACGCGATTCTGGTCCAGCTGCACCATTTTCGGTTCGACGCTGGCGGCAAAACGCCCCTTGCGCTTGTACAGTTCGATGATGCGAGCCACGTCGGCGCGGACTTTCGAGCGGGTGAAGATCTGGCGCGGCGCCAGCCGGATTTCCGGATAGATCTTGTCTTCCTTGATCCGCTTGTTGCCTTCCAGCAAGATGCGGTTGATCACGGGATTCTCGACCACCTCGATGATCACCGCGCCCTCGTTGTTCCGGATGCTGACATCCTTGAACAGTTCCGTTTCGAACAGGTCCTTGAGAGCCTGGTCAGCCGCTTCCTGGCTGTAGGGCTGCCCGACGCGTAATTTCATATAGGACATGACTGTCGTCGGCTCGAGGCGCTGGGCGCCTTCGACGACAATCGTGCGGATGGTGTCGTCAGCCGGAGCCGCTGGCGCGGGCTGTTCCGCTTCCTGCGCTTGCACTTGCGCCTGCGCCTGCGAAGAAATTGCTGTACCGCCCAAAATGGTACCGCACATCAACAAGGGCAGAAGTCGCTTTTTATGATTCACAGACCAACTCGCTTTCACACCATAAACCAAAAATAAAATGAACCTGGCACCAAGGCACAAGCTTCGCCAACCCCCTGCCCCAATGCAGCGTGTCAATCAATGGTCAATCAGCCCGAGATCGACCGGAATAGACCAAATGAGGATAAATCGTTGAATGTCACCACCAGCATGAACATCAGAACCAGCGCCAGCCCGGAACGAAACGCCCATTCCTGCACTTTCGCATTGGCCGGCTTTCTCCGGACCGCTTCGATCGCATAGAACATCAGGTGCCCTCCATCCAGCATCGGGATTGGCAGCAAGTTGATGAACCCCAAGTTAATTGAGATCAGGGCGACAAAAAGAATGAAGCTTTCCAGTCCCAGTTTGAACTGTTCACCGGAAGCCTGAGCAATCTTGAGCGGTCCGCCGAGTTCCTTGATCGAACGCTTGCCGGTGATCACCTGACCCAGGGTTGTGGTGATCTGGTCCACGATGCCGATGGTCTTGTCCACCGCAACGGCAGGAGCTTCCAGCGGACTGACCGGGCGCCATTCTACCTGGCTGGATGACATGCCCAGCAGACCCAGCCGATATTCGTTGCCGAACCGGTCTTTCAGGATCTGGACGCCGGTCCGGCCCTGTTTCGCAATGCGCTGGCCGTCCCGCTCGTAGACTATTTCCACCTCCTGTTCGGGAATCAGCATGATCTTCTCGCGCAGATCCTCGAACAGTTCAATTTTCTCGCCGTCAACGGATATGATCCGGTCGCCCGGTTTCATGCCCATCGCCGCAGCGGTCGAATTGGGAGAAATTTCGCTGGCCACGGGCAGCGTCGCGCTGGTGCCATAGGCGATGACAAATCCCATGATGATGAGAATGGCAAAGATGAAATTGATGGCCGGCCCTGCAAAGACGATAGCCGCGCGCTTCCAGAGGGATTTTGACTGGAAGGTCTGGTTGCGCTCTTCGGCCGGGAGGCTCAGCCAGTCCGAACTCCTGGTGCCCGCCGGATCCATGTCGCCGGCGAACTGGACATAGCCGCCCAGCGGCAACATGCAGACTTTCCAGCGCGTTCCGCGCTTGTCGGTCCATCCGGCAATTTCCTTGCCGAAGCCGATGGCAAAGGTCTCCGCCTTGACGCCGCACCAGCGGCCGACCAGATAATGTCCCATTTCGTGCACGAACACGAGTACGCCAATGACGATCAGAAACGCCAGAAGCGTCAGCAAGATACCGGGATTATCCGTCAAACTTTCAATTCCTCGACCAGTTGCTCGGTCCGAACGCGCGTTTCCTTGTCTATCGCAAAAATATCCGCCAAGGCGCTCGGCTCGGCCGGGCTATAACTATCCAGCAGCCGCGATACAATCTCTGTGATGTCCAGAAACTGAACCGCCCGGCCCAGAAAGGCGGCGACGGCCACCTCGTTGGCGGCGTTGAGCATCGCCGGCTTGCCGCCGCCTGCCATGATCGCGGCTCTGGCGATCCTGGTCGCGGGGAAGCGGCCTTCATCGGGCTGTTCGAATTCCAGCCTGCCGATCTGCGCGAGATCGAGCGGCTTGCAATTGGTTGTCATCCGTTCGGGCCAGGCCAGCGCGCTGGCAATCGGAATCCGCATGTCCGGGGAGCCGAGCTGCGCCAGGGTCGAGCGGTCCCGATATTCGACCATCGAATGGATCACCGACTGCGGGTGGACCAGGATCTCGATATTCTCGAGACCGACCGGAAAGAGATGGTGGGCCTCGATCAGTTCCAGCCCCTTGTTCATCATCGTCGCGCTGTCGACCGAAATCTTGGCGCCCATGTCCCAGTTGGGATGCGCCACCGCCTGCTCCGGCGTGACAGTCGCCATCTGCTCGCGCGTCCAGGTGCGGAACGGACCGCCGCTGGCGGTCAGGGTGATCTTGCGGACCTGGTCGATGCTTCCGCCCTGCAGCGCCTGGAAGATCGCATTATGTTCGGAATCGACCGGCAGCAAGGTCGCGCCGGCCTTGCGCGCCTCGGTGATCATCAGCGCGCCGGCGGAGACCAGCGCTTCCTTGTTGGCCAGCGCCACCGTCTTGCCGCAGCGCAGGGCTGCCAGCGTCGGCGGCAGGCCGGCGCAGCCGACGATCGCCGCCATCGTCCAGTCCGCGCCCATGGCAGCGGCGGCGTTCAGCGCCTCGGTACCGCTGGCGGCCTCTGTTCCGCTGCCCGCGAGCAGCTGCTTGAGTTCCGCATAGGCAGAATCCTCGGCCACCACCGCGACCTGCGCCGAAAATTCCCTGGCCAGCGTGGCCAGCTCCGCGGCATTGCCGTTGGCGGTCAGCGCGATGATTTCATATTGGCCGGGATGCTGGCGGATCAGATCCAGCGTCGACTGGCCGACCGATCCCGTAGCCCCGAAAATGGAGACCGTCTTCGTCATGACAGCGACGGCATATGGTTGACCAGCATCACCAGGGCGACGACCGGGGCAACGGGAATCAGGCCGTCGAGCCGGTCCATCACGCCGCCATGGCCGGGGAAGATGGTGCCGCTGTCCTTGGCGCCCGCCTTTCGCTTGAGCCCGCTCTCGAACAGGTCGCCCATTTGCGCCAGGACCGCGAGCGGGATGCTGAGCCATACCAGATAGAGCGGAAGCCCCCAGTAGAGGTGAAGCGCATAGCTGACCGCGGCCGTCAGCACGACGCCGCCGATCAGCCCGGCCCAGGTCTTGTTGGGACTGTAGGTCGGCGCCAGCTTGGGTCCGCCGATCGCGCGACCGGAAAAATAGGCACCGATATCGGTGGCCCAGACCAGGGCAAGGGTCCAGAGCATGATCAGAATCCCGTCGTCGATCTCGCGCAGATAGAGGATCGCGAGCGCCGGAAGGCCGGCATAGATGACGCCGGCAGCGAGCTTGAGCGAGCGGTCGAAGACCGAGACGAACATCGCCGATCCGAGGATCAGGCCCAGCGCCAGAAAGGATGGCCCGGCGGCCCAGGGCGACATGATCGCCAGCGGGACCGACAGGGCGTACATCGCGAGCAGGCGGTTATCCTGCCTGCCGGTCAATCTCGCCCATTCGCTCATGATCCCGAGCGCCATCAGGATGACGAGCAGCCACAGCGCAATGCCGCCAAAATATCCGGCCGCCAGTGCCGCGCCGATCAGAAGTGCACCGACGATGACGCGGGTTTGCAGTTCGCCGGCCTTGCCGGTTGCGGGAGCCGCGGGTTCAGCCATGCTCACCGGCCACCGAACCGGCGCTCGCGATGTCCATATGACTGCAGGGCTTTTTCCAGCTCGGTCTTGTCGAAATCCGGCCAGAGCGCCTCGGTAAAATAGAGTTCCGCATAGGCCGCCTGCCACAGCAGGAAATTCGACAGGCGCAATTCGCCCGATGTCCGGATCAGCAGGTCCAGCGGCGGCAGATCGGCGGTGTCCAGTGCACCCGAAATATCAGCGAGCGTGATGGCTTCCGGCTCCATGGCGCCCGACTTCACCCGGCTGGCGATATTCTGGACGGCGCGGAGCATTTCGTCCTGCGCGCCATAGTTGAGCGCCACGGCCAGCGTCATCTTGCGATTGTCCGCCGTTCTTTCGATCGCATTGTCGATCATCGCGACAATATCCGAATCCAGCGCCCGGTAATTGCCGATGACCTTCAACCGCACGCCGTTTTCGACAAATTCCTCGATATCCGACTGAATATATTGCCGCAGCAATCCCATCAGATCGCTGACCTCTTCTTCCGGCCGGCTCCAGTTTTCCGACGAAAAGGCATAGAGCGTCATTACCTCGATGCCCATTTCTCCGGCCACCCGCACGATATTCCGGACCGCCTCGACACCCTTCTTGTGGCCCAGGGCGCGGGGCAGATGCTTGCGCTTCGCCCATCGTCCGTTGCCATCCATGATGATCGCGACATGGCGAACACCATGCGTCGGATCGGATAGGCCGGTCGTGCCTTGGTCGGGATCTGCAGAACCGTTCTTGGACCGGGCAAGCTTCACTGGGTCAGGATTTCCTGTTCTTTGGCTTCGGCCAGCTTGTCGGCTTCGGCGATCATCTCGTCGGTCAGTTTCTGGACCTCGGTCTCGAGCCGCTTCTTGTCGTCCTCGCTGATTTCCTTCTTGTTCTCGTCGGCCTTCAGGTCATCCATGCCGTCGCGCCGGACGTTGCGAATGGCGATGCGGGCCTTTTCTGCGAACTGACCGGTCAGCTTCGCCAGGTCCTTGCGACGTTCCTCGGTCAGATCCGGGATCGGAAGCCTGATATTGGGACCGTCCACCATCGGGTTCAAGCCCAGGCCAGCCGAACGGATCGCCTTTTCCACCGGCTGGATATTGCCCTTGTCCCAGACCTGCACCGACAGCATGCGCGGCTCCGGTACGGACACGGTGGCGACCTGGTTGAGCGGCATGTTCGAGCCGTAAACCTCGACCTTGATCATATCCAGCAGAGCGATATTCGCCCGTCCGGTGCGGAGTCCGCTCAGGTCGTGCTTGAGCGCTTCGAGCGCACCGAGCATCCGCTTCTGCAGATCGGCTTTGTCATATTTTGCCATTGGTCATTCCTCTAGATATTATTCGGTTGTGCCGACCATGGTCGCGGTTCCGCCGCCACCCAATACGGTCGCCAGATTGCCCTGTTCCCGGATCGAGAAGACGACAATCGGTATCTTGTTTTCGCGGCAGAGCGCGACGGCACTGGCGTCCATCACCTTCAGATTGTCGCTCAGCACCTGGTCGAAGCTCAGTTCGTCATAGCGGCTGGCGGTGGGATCGAGTTTCGGATCGGCATTATAGACCCCGTCGACGCTGGTGCCCTTGAACAGCGCCTCGCAGCCCATTTCCGCTGCGCGCAGGGCCGCAGCCGTATCAGTGGTGAAATAGGGGTTGCCGGTTCCGGCGGCGAAAATGACAATGCGGCCTTTTTCCAGATGCCGCACGGCCTTGCGCCGGATGTAGGGTTCGCAGACGCTGGCCATCGGAATGGCGGACAACACGCGCGTGTCGCAGCCCATCTGCTCGAGCGCATTCTGTACCGCCAGGGCGTTCATCACCGTCGCGAGCATGCCCATATAATCGGCGCTGGTCCGTTCAAAGCCTTTTGCTGCGGCAGCCAGTCCCCTGAATATATTGCCTCCGCCAACGACCAGACAAAGCTCGAATCCTGCCTCTTTTGCAGATTTCACTTCGGTCGCGATGCGGTTCACGGTTTCCGGGTCGATACCGAATTCGCTCGAGCCCATCAGGACTTCGCCAGAGAGTTTCAACAAAATGCGCTTGAACGCCGGTCGTTTCATGCAAATCCCATCCTGCCGGAATCACAATCCGGCCCCAAATACAACAATGGCGCAGACCATAGATAGTCCGCGCCATGCTGCCAAGCGTTACCGCCTGAAATATTCAAACTGTGGCCCGATTAGCCGGCAACCGCAGCCGCAACTTCCGCTGCGAAATCTTCTTCTTTTTTCTCAATGCCTTCGCCCAGCTGGAAGCGGACATATTCGGTCAGCTTGATGTCGGCGCCAGCGGCCTTGCCAGCCTGCTCGACGACCTGTGCGACAGGAGTCTTGTTGTCCATCACGAAGGTCTGGCTGAGCAGCGCATTTTCCTTGGCAAATTTCGCCATCGCGCCATCGACCATCTTCTCGACGATATTGTCGGGCTTGCCGGATTCGGCTGCCTTTTCCTTGGCAATCGCCCGCTCGCGTTCCAGCAATTCGGGATCGAGACCTTCGGCATTCAGCGCCAGCGGGAATGCCGCGGCGATATGCATCGCAATCTGCTTGCCGAGCGGCTCGAGAACATCCGCACCGGCGGTGCTTTCCAGCGCAACCAGCACGCCGATCTTGCCCATGGTCGGGGTCACCGCATTGTGGATATAGGGAACGACAAGACCGCTGGAGACGGCAACCGTTTTTATCCGGCGGATCGCCTGGTTCTCGCCGATGGTAGCAATATTATTGGTCAGCACGTCCTGGACGCTGCCGCCGGTGGGATAATCCGCAGCAGCCAGCGCTTCGACATCATCGGTGTCGAGGCCAAGCGCCACGTCCGTTACCTTGGCAACGAAATCCTGGAACTGGTCATTCTTCGCAACGAAATCGGTTTCGCTGTTCACTTCGACCGCGACGCCCTTGGTTCCTTCGACGGAAACACCGACGAGACCTTCGGCCGCCGTGCGGCTGGATTTCTTCTGCGCCGCAGCGAGGCCCTTGGTGCGCAACAGATCAACCGCTGCCTCGACATCGCCATTGGTTTCGTTCAGCGCCTTCTTGCAATCCATCATGCCTGCACCGGTGCGCTCGCGCAGTTCTTTCACTGCTGCTGCTGTAATAGCCATTATTCGTTCCTCAATTTCTTGACCGGGAAATGTGAAATGGGGGCGGCAAGCATGCCGCCCCTCTCATGTTTTGTTACCGCCAATATATGACCGTAGTAAGAAGCTTCAAGTTCAGGCTTTTTCGTCAGCCTTTTCTTCGTCCTTCTTCGCGTCATCCTTCTTGGCCTCAGCCTTTTTCGGAGCCGCTTTCTCTTCAGCCGCAGCAGGAGCCGTTTCAGCCGCTGTCATTTCTGCCGCTATGTCAGCGATATCGGCAACAGCCGCTTCTTCGCCGGAAACCATGGCACTGGCATTGGCTTCGCTCGAGACAATCTGCTCGACCGGAGGCGCAACCGCTGCGCCGAGATCTTCGCCCGCTGCAACCGAAGCGTCCTGGCCGCCCTTGGTCGCTGCCGCCGCAACCGACTCGCAATAGAGGCGAATGGCGCGTGCCGCATCGTCATTGCCGGGAACCGGAAATGCGATGTTGCTCGGATCAACGTTCGAATCGAGAATTGCGACTACCGGAATGCCGAGAACATTGGCTTCCTTGATCGCCAGCTCTTCCTTGTTGGCGTCGATCACGAACATGACATCGGGAATACCGCCCATGTCGCGAATACCGCCGAGGGACAGTTCCAGCTTGATGTGCTCACGCGTCATCTGCAGGACTTCCTTCTTGGTAAAGCCAGCGGTGTCGCCACCGAGCT
>CAXIBD010000038.1:0-27961 GCA_964022135.1 uncultured Sphingomonadales bacterium
GCCAGCATTTCGCCACCAATTTCAATCCGGAGATCAATATCCGCGAAGTGACCGCCAATTCGCGGCACTGGGAAAAGGGCCAGTGGGTCGAGGGACCGCCGCTGACCCAGAAGCAGGAATTTGACTTCGAGGCGGTCGGCCCGAAGAACATGTACCTGATGTACCACGAGGAAATCGAGTCGCTGAAGACGCATCTCCCCGAAATTCAGCGGATCCGCTTCTGGATGACCTTTGGCGATGCCTATCTGACCCATCTCGCGGTGCTGCAGAATGTCGGCATGACGCGGATCGACCCGGTGATGTACGAAGGTCGCGAGATCATCCCGCTACAGTTCCTGAAAGCCGTGCTGCCCGAACCGGCCAGCCTCGGCGAGACGACCAAGGGCAATACCAATATCGGGGTGATCGCCACGGGTATGAAGGACGGCGTGCAGAAGACGCTCTACGTCAAGAATATCTGCAGCCACGAAGCGGCCTATCAAGAAACCGGCAACCAGGGCGTCAGCTATACCACCGGCGTTCCGGCGATGATCGGCGCGGCGATGATGCTGTCAGGCCAGTGGCAGGGCAAGGGCGTGTTCAACATGGAAGAGTTCGATCCCGATCCGTTCATGGAAATGCTGAACCAGCATGGGCTGCCGTGGACATTGGAAGAACTGGAAGCACCTTTGGCGTTCTGACCATGGAGACCAAGGCAGGCGATCCGGGCGCTTTTGCGCATTTTGATCTGGCGCGGGTGCCCTCGCCGGCCTTTGTTGTGGATGAAATTGCCGTGCGCCGGAATCTCGAGATTCTGGCAGACATCAAGCACCGTTCGGGGGCAAAGGTCCTGCTGGCACTGAAGGCCTTTTCGATGTGGTCGCTGGCACCGCTGATCGACGAATATCTGGACGGCTATTGTGCCTCCGGCCTGTGGGAAGCCCGGCTCGCCCGGGAGTGTTACAAGGGCCCGATCAGCACCTATTCCCCTGCCTACAAGGCGGATGATCTGGCGGAGCTATGCCGGATTTCCGAGCATATCACGTTCAACAATCCCGAACAGATTGAGCGATGGAAAAGTGATTCCAATCAGGATATTATGCTCGATAGTTCTGATATTGGTTTAAGAATCAATCCGCAAATCGCGCTGGGCGAGACGGAAAAATATGATCCCAGCCAGCCACACAGCCGACTCGGTTTTCCGCTCAGTCAGCTGCGGCCGCAACATTTTGAGCATCTGTCCGGAATCCACTTCCACAATCTGTGCGAACAGGGCTTTGATGCGCTGGCGGAGACCTGGGCAAAGGTCGAGCCGGTGATTGCGCCGCATTTCGGCACGCTGAAATGGATCAATCTCGGGGGCGGCCATCATATCACCCGCGATGATTATGATCGCGACGCGCTCGTCAATTTTCTGAAGGAACTCAAGGCGCGGTCGGGTTGCGAAATCTATCTGGAGCCGGGCGAAGCGGTAGCGCTGGATGCAGGCATCCTGGTCGGCGAGATACTGGATATTTTCGACAATGGCATGCCGGTCGGGATTACCGATATCTCCGCAACCTGCCATATGCCCGATGTGATCGAGGCGCCCTATCGTCCC
This sequence comes from uncultured Sphingomonadales bacterium, assembly GCA_964022135.1. Lineage (GTDB taxonomy): Bacteria > Pseudomonadota > Alphaproteobacteria > Sphingomonadales > Sphingomonadaceae > Parasphingorhabdus. Next base: position 1,580 of record CAXIBD010000038.1, read on the forward strand.
GCGATGCTGAATGAGCGCAGCGAAGGCACGGCGATTCGCCTGGGCGGGCCGAGCTGCCTGGCCGGCGATATTGTCGGCGACTATATACTGCCCGAAGAGCCGCATGTCGGGCAGCGGATCGCCTTTCTCGACCAGGCGCATTATTCGATGGTCAAGACCAACACGTTCAACGGCGTTCCGCTGCCCTCGATCTGGCTGTGGAACAGCGAGAGCGATACGCTGCGTTGCGTCAGATCGTTCGACTGGACCGCCTTCAGGGATCGGCTCAGCTAGAAAATGCCTTTGTTCAGCTTCTATAAGGACTTCGGTCTTTACAGAGCGATCAAGTGGCCATATAGCCGCGCCTTGCTGCCCCATGGCCGCTTGCGTATCCGCAAGGCAGCTCAATCGATCTTAGCCTATAAGGGGGTCCCTTGAGTTGCACCATTATCTTGATGCTGAGGAGCTGACGAAGGCTCTAAGCCCAGACATTCCTGTTTTGCTGAACCGGCCACACGCTGCGCGTCGCGCGGCTCGCTATTTTGTCGAACAATTTCCCGGCAAGTCGCTCTATGCGGTGAAGGCAAATCCTTCGCCTGCCCTGCTGCAACTGCTGTGGGAAGAAGGCATCACCAATTTCGACGTGGCCTCGATCGACGAAGTGCGCATGGCTCGGGCGGCCCTGCCCGACGCGACCCTGTGCTACATGAATCCGATCAAGCAGCTGTCCTCGATCCGCGAAGCCTATCGCGATCATGGCGTGCGCATTTTCTCGCTCGACAGCATCGAGGAACTGGAAAAGATCGAACTGGGCACCGAGGGCGCAGAAGACCTGACCCTGTGCGTCCGGCTCCGCGTGGCCTCGGAATTTGCCGAAATCAGCCTGGCAGCGAAATTCGGCATCGAAGTCGATGAATCGGCGGAACTGCTGCAGCGTGCGCGGCAGACCGCGGACAGCCTCGGCATCTGCTTTCATGTCGGCAGCCAGGCGATGACTCCTCTGGCCTATGTCCATGCCCTGGAACGGGTCCGGGCGGCGATTGTCGCGGCATCGGTCACCGTCGATATCGTCAATGTCGGTGGCGGTTTCCCTTCCATCTATCCGGATCTGGAACCGGTTTCGCTGAATCATTATTTCACCGCCATCGACCGCACGTTTGAGGATCTGCCGATCAGCTATTCTGCCGAACTATGGTGCGAGCCGGGCCGCGCCCTGTCCGCCGAATATAGTTCGCTGGTGGTCAAGGTGGAGCGTCGTCGCGGCACCGAACTCTATATCAACGACGGCGCCTATGGCACGCTGTTCGATGCCGCGCATATCGGCTGGCGTTTTCCCGTTCGCCAGATCGGTGCAGATCAGGAAGATACGACGACCACCGGATTCAGTTTCTACGGCCCGACCTGCGATGACATGGATTTCATGGCCGGCCCGTTCAATCTGCCCGACGGCATCAAGGCCGGCGACTATATCGAGATCGGCATGGTGGGCGCCTATGGCTCGGCGATGCGGACCAAGTTCAACGGCTATGGCAGCAGCGACGAATATGATGTCAGCGACGAACCGATGGCCAGCCTCTATGTCGGCGACAATCTGGACCGGTCGGATCGCGACAATGTGGTGTCCTTTCCTCGCATTTGAGCCCCAAATTAGGTTGCAATTGACAATCGGATTCAACTGACGCAGTTTCCCCCAGGAGATTTGGGGGATGAAGGTCATGGATATTCCGATTTTGGCACCGGCGGCTCTGCTCGTCATCTGGTCGCTTATCATGCTGTTCTGGATGGCCGGAACAAGGCTACCGGCGGCGAAGAAGATGGGCATCGACATTGGCGAGAAGCCCGGTGGCCGCGGCCCGGACATCGATCCGCAACTGCCCGACAAGGTCGCCTGGAAATCGCACAATTATACCCATTTGATGGAACAGCCGACGCTTTTCTATGCGACCGTCATCATCCTGGCGATCGCCGGCGCGGGGCACGGGCAGAATCTCTATCTCGCCTGGGGCTATGTGATCATCCGGATCATTCACAGCATCTGGCAGGCGACCGTCAATCTGGTCAACGTCCGCTTCCTGCTGTTCCTGGCCTCGACCATCTGCCTGCTGATCATGGCGATCAACGCCCTGTGGGTGACGCTTTTCTAGAAATTCATCAATGAACGGGAGATAATGTGATGGAACCCAGCCTTATGCTGCAGCCGATGGTTGCGCTCATCTTGTGGACGATGCTGATCTGGCTGTGGATGTATATCACCCGGATTCCGGCGATGAACAAGGCCAAGATCGACACCGCCAATCTGGTCGGCGGGACGGGCGGCGACCTCGACGAGCTGCTGCCACCGGAGGTCCAGTGGAAGGCGCATAATTATAACCATTTGCTGGCAGAACCGACGCTTTTTTACGCCATTTGTGTCGTTTTGATCCTTTCCGGGCAGGATGTTGGGCTGAATCTGACCATCGCCTGGGCCTATGTCGGCCTGCGGGTGCTGCACAGTCTGGTCCAGGTCACGGTCAACCGGGTGATCATCCGCTTTTCGCTGTTTGCATTGTCGAGCCTGTGCATCATCGCCCTGGCGATTCACGCAGCGCTTACCGTATTCGGCTAGTCGCGGCTGAAGCTGGAGACGATCTCGACATGGGTCGACCATAGGAACTGGCCGACCGGCCAGACCTGGCGGAGCTTGTAGCCGGCATCGCACAACTGCTTGGCGTCGCGGGCAAAGCTGGCGGGATTGCAGCTGATGTAGCAAATCTTGGCGACTTCGGACTGGGCCAGCTGCAGCACCTGTTCGCGCGCGCCGGCGCGGGGCGGATCAAGGATGACGGCGTCGAAGCGGTTGAGTTCCTCGGCGCTGAGCGGACGGCGGAACAGGTCGCGATGTTCGCAGAAAATCTGGCGGGTGCTGTGATTGGCGGCCAGTTTGAGCGCGCCGATGGCGTCGCGCGCGCCTTCCGCGGCATAGACTTTCTGGTCATCGGCCAGCGAGAGGGTGAAGGTGCCGAGCCCGGCAAACAGGTCGGCGACGATGCGCGCGTCGCCCACCGCGTCCTTCATCGCGGCAACCAGGACCTGCTGTCCCTCGCGGGTCGGCTGCAGGAAGGCGCTGTGCGGGAAGGCGACCGGCGTGCCGCCGAGGGTGACGGTGACCGGCTCCGGCTCCCACTGGGTTTCCGGGCCGTAGCCGCTGTCGACGGAGAGGCGGGCCAGGCCGTTGACCTTGGCGAAGGCGGACAGGGCTTCGCGCTGTTCCAGGCCCTCGGGCTCGTAATTGCTGATCAGCAGGTCGATGCCCTGATCGACCAGGGTCATCTCGATATTCATGTCATGCTTGCGGCGAGCGGCATTCTTGAGAAACTGGCGCAGGGGGGCGAGCAGTGCGAACAGCTCGGGCGCCATGATCTCGCATTGCTTGAGATCGACGATCCGGTGGCTGCCGGCGCTGCTGAAGCCGAGCTTGAACTGGTCGCCGAGTCGGGCGGCGCGCAGGCTGGCGCGGATCCGGGTCTTTGGCCGGGAAATCTGTGGCGGGTGGAGGGTTTCCGCCGCCAGCCCCTGCCCCTCGAGTGCGTAGGCCACCCGGTCGGTAAGAAACTGGCTATAGCTCTGGGCATCGAGATGCTGCAGGCTGCAACCGCCGCAGGTCTGGAAATGCTGGCACGGTGCCTCGACATGGTGCGGGCCGCGGATCAGGCCGCCATCGTCGTTCAGCCGGTCGAGCGGTGCGGAAAAGGCCACATGGCGGCCATCCGCGGTCACGCCGTCGCCCTTGGCGGCGACGCGCAGGATCAGGTCGGGATCGGGAGTCGCGGTCATAGACATTCCTGCAAGCTGGCGGGGATCCGGTCGATCAGCATTTCCGGCGTGAAGGCCGGACCGGCCAGAGTGGCGGCCCGGCTGTGCAGCCACTGGCCTTCGCAGGCTGCCTTATAGCCACTGATGCCCGTTGCCAAGCGGCTTGCGATCATTCCGGCCAGAACATCGCCGGTGCCGGCGGTCGACAGCCAGGGACAGGACCGGGCGGCAATGGAGGCTTCGCCGTCCGGGTGGACAATGACCGTGTCAGGGCCCTTGAGCAGAATGGTGCACTCCGCCTGCCGGGCCAGCTTGCGGCTGTCGCCGAGTCTGTCCTGAAGCCCGCCCTCTATCAGTCCGGAAAATTCGCCTGCATGGGGTGTGGCGATGGTCTCTGCGGATCGGGCGTTCACCATCTCGCTGAACGCCGAGCCCGCAAGGGTCAGCGCATCGGCGTCGATGACCAGCGGGGCACCGGTGCCCAGTGCTGTGGTCAGCAGACCTTTCGCATGGTCATCGCGACCGAGGCCGGGGCCGATGACTATCGCCGAAATGCGCCTGTCGGAAAGCTTCTCCTGAAGCGCGGCCATGTCCGGCACCGTTTCGACGACGATACTCGGATGCGGCGATTCGAAACCGGGGGCGGCAAAGATTTTGACATAGCCTGCGCCCGCTTTCTGGGCGGCCATTGCGGTGAGTTGCGCGGCCCCCTGCATGGCGCCGGCCACCACCGCGACGAGGCCGCGGCTGTATTTATGGTCATCGGAAGACGGTCCGGAAAGCCGGGGGCGAGGCAAGATGCCAAGCTGGCTGTCCGCCGTGATGCCAATATCGATTCCGACCAGATTGCCCATTTTCGAACGCGCCGGTTCCAGCAGGTGGGACGGCTTGTATGCACCCAGCGCGATGGTGGTATCGAATGTCCCGATGTCGTTGAGCAATGCGCCGTGATCGGACTCAACACCGCTCGGCAGGTCGATGGCCACCCGCCGCTTTGCACCGGCAAACAGTCGGCTGAAATGGGCGAACCAGTCGTCGCCGACCGCGCGGATCAAGCCGGTGCCGAACAGGCAGTCGATAAATTGGGCTGCAGGCTGTGCTTCGGCCAGGGCTACTACCGTCGGGCCGGTCCACAGGGACCGGGCATGCCGCGCCGCCTCGGTCTTTGGCTCGAGCGGTGCGGCGACCGTGACGTCGACGCCCTTTTCCAGCAGCCACTGGGCGACAACATAGCCGTCGCCGCCGTTATTGCCGGGTCCGCAAAGCACCAGTGTCGGCTGAGCGGCAGCGATCCGCCAGATCATCTGCGCAGCCCCCTGCCCGGCGCGGCGCATCAGCTCCTCGACCGATGTGCCGCTGTCGATAACGGCCTGCTCCGCCTGCTGCATTTCAGCGGCGGTCAATATGTTCCCGTGGTTGAGCAAGAGGGCCTCTAGCGTCCGGCTTGCGCCGGATCTTCGCTATTGGTGGAACCGGCCGTTGCAGTCGCCGCCGACTTGGCACCGGCCTTGATCTGGGCGGGCAGCAGATATTGGTCGGGGCCCACAGTGACCAAAATCCTGCCGTCCTCGACGAGCGCTATCCTTGCCTGGTCAAACCCGTCCGCTGCCTCCAGCCCATGGCCGTCGGTCAGCACGTTGAACCGGCGGAACCCGCCATCGGGGTGGCGGATGATCATCGTCACGCCATTCTCGCCGACCAGCCGCTCGGTATAGCAATCGCGACTGAAGTCGCTGGCGCCGTCAATCGCGCATTCGATTTTCCCGTCGTCGCCGGCACGCGACGCCGCCCGCTGTTCGGCGTCGGCCAATATGCTGTTGTCCGGCCGATTCTCGCAGGCGGTCAGCGCCAGCGAGAGGGCCAGAATGTTAAATATCCGCGTAGACATTTTTCTCTGCCTTGGCTCCGGGGTGGGTGACTGCCCCCTGATAGGCCGGTCCGACATTCTGGGCATAGCGCCAAAGGGCACCCGATCCATAATCATTTTCGCGTTGCACGAAATGCTTCCGGCGCTCCGCCAGTATAGAATCGTCGACCTCCAGATCGATGACCCCGGCCTCGGCGTCGATGTTGATGATATCGCCGTCCTCGATCAGCCCGATCGGTCCGCCATCGGCTGCCTCGGGTCCGACATGGCCGATGCAGAAACCGCGGGTGCCGCCGGAGAAGCGGCCGTCGGTGATCAATGCGACTTTCTCGCCCATGCCCTGACCGTAGAGCGCAGCGGTGGTGGCGAGCATTTCGCGCATGCCGGGACCGCCCTTTGGCCCCTCGTTGCGGATCACGATCACCGCGCCTTCCTTGATCTGGCGCTGCTCGACGGCGGCATAGGCATCTTCCTCGCATTCGAAGACCTGAGCCGGGCCGCGGAACTGGAGGCGCGCCATGCCGGCCACCTTGACGATTGCACCCTCAGGCGCCAGCGTACCGCGCAGGCCGACAACGCCACCGGTCTTGGTGATGGCATGCTGGACATCATAGATCACCTTCTGGTCGGGGTTCCAGGTGACTTCATCGATATTCTCGCCCAGCGTCTTGCCGGTAACGGTCATGCAGTCACCGATGATCAGGCCATTGTCCATCATGGTCTTCATCAGCATGTAGACGCCGCCTGCGGCGTGCATGTCCTTGGCGACATATTTGCCGCCCGGCTTCAGGTCCGCGAGATAGGGCGTGGTCTTGAAAATCTCGGCCACGTCGAACAGGTCGAATTCGATCCCGGCTTCATTGGCCATCGCCGGCAGATGCAGAGCGGCATTGGTAGAGCCGCCGGTGGCCGCAACGACGCGCGCGGCGTTGACGAAGGCATCCCGGGTGCAGATATCGCGGGGCCGCAGATTGAGCTCGATCAGGTTCATGATCTGGCGGCCCGCTGCCCGCGCCATGTCGTCGCGGGTTTCATAGGGGGCCGGCGCCATATTGCTGTTCGGCAGCGACAGGCCGATCGCCTCGGCGACGCAGGCCATGGTGTTGGCGGTAAACTGGCCGCCGCAGGCACCGTGGCCGGGACAGGCGACCTTTTCCAGCTCGATCAGTTCCTGAAGCGGGCAATTGCCGGCGCTGTGCTGGCCAACCGCCTCGAACACGTCGACCACGGTCACATCATGATCGTGAAAGCGGCCAGGCAGGATCGAGCCGCCATAGACGAAGATCGACGGCACGTTGAGCCGCAGCATCGCCATCATCATGCCGGGCAGGCTCTTGTCGCAGCCGGCATAGCCGATCACCGCGTCATAGCAGTGGCCGCGGACGCTGAGTTCGACGCTGTCGGCGATGACCTCGCGGGAGACCAGCGAGGCCTTCATGCCCTGGTGGCCCATGGCGATGCCGTCGGTCACGGTGATCGTGTTGAACCGGCGCGGCGTGCCGCCGGCCTCGATCACGCCCTCGCGGGCGATATCCGCCTGCCCGTCGAGCAGGGTATTGCACGGGGCGCTGTCGTTGCCGGCGGAGGCGATGCCGACGAAGGGCTTGTTGATATCCTCTTCCGTCATCCCCATCGCATAATAATAGCTGCGCTGGGGTGCGCGTTCCGGCCCGACACTGACGTGGCGGCTGGGCAAGCGGGACTTGTCGAATCTGTTGGTCATTCTGGCTTCCAATATGGTGTTTTCCGGAGCGTCCTTCCAAAAGTCGGCCGGTTAAGCAAGAGCCGTTCTTATTTTATCGCATGTACGCAATAAAATATCGGCAAAACGGCGCTGCCCGACCGGATCCATGATCAGGTCCTGCCGCAGTTCGGCACCGAAATAGGGCTGACCAACGGTTTCGCAGTGGCGGTCCATCGTCGCGTTCAGCTCCTTGCCCGAATAGGGCAGCTGGTCTCCGACATTGAGCACTCCTTCCGCCTCGAGAAACTGGAGCGCGAGACGGGATGCCGTTTCATAGTGATTATACAATATGCCGATGTCCCATGGACGAACCAGCCCGGGTCTGGTGCGGAGCGTCGGCGTGAAACTGTGGAGGGAAAGCACCAGTGCCGGCTTCAGATCCGCTATCAGCGCGTCGATCCGGTCGTGGTAAGGCTGAAAAAAGCGCGCCATCCGCGCTTCCCGCTCCTCCATGGAGATCAGGTTTCCGGGAATTGCAACGCCATCGCTGCGCAGCGGAATGGCGGACGGTTCGTCGGGATAGCGGTTGAGATCGACAACCAGCCGGGATGTCGCGCTCAGAATCGCCAGATAGCCGCTATTCTCCGACATCAGCCGGGCGATCGGCGCGGTGCCGGGATCAAAGGCGATATGATCGTCGAGATATTCCGGGCCAATGGCGAGGTCGATATCATCCGGCAGATCATTGGATGCATGGTCCGCGACAATCAGCACACCGCCTTCCGAGGGAACACCGGATATTTCAAACCCTACCATCAGCGAAACCTTCCTGTCATCGTCCATATGTCTCCCAGCGCCGAGCGACAGTGCCGTTCGGCCCTTTCCGCTGCCTCTTGACTGTCAAACAGGCCAAAGCAGGTCGCGCCCGAACCGGACATCCGCGCCATCGCGGGCGCACATTCATCCAGTGCATGGAGCACGTCTGTCAATATCGGAACCAGGGCAACGGCCGGCTTCTGCAGATCGTTTCTGCCGGCCAGAGCGGCGGGGAGGACCTGGCCGTCTGCCAGTCCGCCGCGATCGACGCCGTCCCAGGACGCGAATATGCTTGCGGTCGAAACCGGGACCAGCGGATTGACCAGCAGCGCGGCGCAGTCCTGCAAGCCGTCGTCGGGAACGGGCACAAGATCCTGGCCGATGCCGGTGCCGCGGCAGGTCTGGCTGGCCACACAGGCGGGAACGTCCGCTCCCAGTGGCTTCGCGATTTCGGCCAGGGCAGCGATCGAATGATCCAGTTCCCAGAATCGGTTGAGCAGGCGCAGGGTTGCCGCCGCGTCAGCTGAACCGCCACCAATGCCTGACGCGACGGGCAGCCGTTTTTCAAGATGCAGGCGTGCGCCCTTGTCCATATCCGACACTGCAGCCAGTCGGCGGGCGGCCTCGACAACCAGATTGCCGGTTTCGTCCAGCCCGTCGGCAAAGCGGCCGCTGATTGTCAGTTCCAGACCGTCGCAGGGGCTGACCGTTATCTCGTCGCCCTGATCGAGAAAGGCAAAGATCGTTTCGATCTGGTGATAGCCGTCCGGCAGGCGCTTTCGGACATGAAGGGCCAGATTGATTTTTGCACAGGCGGTTTCACGATCCGCCGCGCGCCGGAGGGAATCGGACATCAGGGCGAGACGAGTTCGGGCCGGAGGCCCAGATCGATCTTGCTGGCGAGACGCTGGACATTGTCGCCCTCGGCAAACAGTTTTGCTGATTTCCAGGCGTAGCGCGCTTCATATTGCCGGCCCACCGTCCAGTAGGCGTCGCCGAGATGTTCGTTGATCGTCGGATCCTGCGGCTGGCCTTCGAGCGCGCTTTCCAGATAGGTGACCGCGCGTTGATGGTCGCCGGTGATAAAATAGGCCCAGCCGAGCGAATCGGTGATTGCCGGCGAGTTGGACCGCAATTCGTGCGCCCGCTTGATCGCGGCGACAGCGGCTTCCTCGTTTTCGCGCCGCTCCAGCTGGGCATAGCCGAGATAGTTGAGGATCGTCGGGGAGTCCGGGAGAAGCTCATTGGCTTTTTGCAGGGACTGCAGGCCTTCGGGCCACAATCCGGCCTGTTCCTGGGCGCCGCCCAGCGCCAGCCAGTAGTTGGCCATCAGCACGTCGGGGAGCGCCAGCCGTTCGGCCAGCGCAATTGCAGCTTCAAATGAGGCGGCGGCGCCTTTGTGCTCGCCCTGCGCCTGCAGCACCTGGCCGGTCAGAATATGGAGTTCGGGAGAATCCGGGTTGGCGGCCCGGGCGCTATCCAGGAGGGCAAGCGCCTGGTCAAACGCGCCATTGGTCACGAGACTGGCGATTTGCGAGCTCAGCGCGATCAGAAAATAGGGGCTTTCGGGACCGATCCGGCTATATTCGGATATGGCCAGATCATGGTTTTCAGCCACGGCATAGACCCGGCCAAGGGTCAGATGGGCATAGTCCGACTGGTCGGCGACCCGCGTCCCGGCCTGCGCCATGACCTGTGACAGAAACTGGGCTTGCTGCACCGCCAGATCGCTGGAGAGTCTCTGGAGCAGGAAGCCAAGGCCGATCGCCGGGGTGACTTTTTGAGCAACACCCTTTTTCTGGCCAGCCTCGATCTTCTGCAGCAATCTCTGTTCGGGCGCGGAGGACCGCATCTTCAGTATTTCCACTGCGGTTGCCGGATCATTCAGCGCCCAGAAATGACGCGCGGCGATGACCCGCAGCGGGGCCATGCGGGGCTCGTTGCGGGCGACCATTGGAGCAAGCAGAGCAATCGCGTCCCGATCACGCCGGCTTGCCAGCGTGGTCAATATCAGCTGCTCTTCCAGATAATATTCTGCGGTGTCATTGGCCCGGGCCTTGGCAAGGGCAGCCGTTGCGTCGCGGCCTTTGGCGATCTCCACCCAGGCTGCCAGAAAGGGCGAGAGAAAAGAGAAATTCTCGAGCGCGTCCAGCTCCGCTATCGCCAGCCTGGCCCCATTCCAGTCGCCCTGGGCGAAGGCATCGGCATAGGATATCAGCGGCATTTCCGGGTCCGCCGTGCCGTGCGACTGCAGGACGCGAACCGCCTTTGCGGCGAGGTCAAAATCGCCCACTTCAATGGCGTTGGCAAAAGCCTTTCCGGCGAGCAGCTCGTTGTCGGGCTGCTCTTTCAGCCCCTCTGCATAGATGGCGGTCGCGGTCTGCAGCTGGTTGGATGATTCGGCCAGCCGCGCCTCGACATAGCGGTTCAGAGCCGACGCACTGTCCCCGCGGTTGGCCAGCGCCGGCGAGGCGGCCTGCCCCGCGACGAGCAGCACACAGATACTCAGGCTACATATTCGGATAATTTGGACCTCCGCCACCTTCCGGAACAACCCAATTGATGTTCTGGGACGGGTCCTTGATATCACAGGTCTTGCAGTGAACGCAATTTTGCGCGTTGATCTGGAATTTCGGCTTGCCGGCCTCGTCCTCGATGAATTCGTAGACGCCAGCAGGGCAATAGCGCGCCGACGGCCCGGCAAAGACCGGCAGATTGACGTCGACCGGAATATTGGGATCCTTCAGCTGAAGATGCACTGGCTGGTCTTCCACGTGATTGGTATTGGACAGGAACACCGAGGACAGGCGATCGAAGCTGATCACGCCATCGGGTTTCGGATATTCGATCTTCTCGCAATGTTCGGCGCGCTTCAGGCGCGACCAGTCGGGGTGCAATTTCATCGTGAACGGCAATCTGATCTTCAGATGCTCGGCCCACATGTAGATGCCCGAGAGGATGGTACCCAGGAAATCGCCATATTTCTCGACCGCCGGCAGGACATTGCGGACCACGCGCAGTTCCTCGCGGACCCAGCTGTTCTCGTAGGCGGTGCCATAAGCGGTCAGTTCGTCGCTGGTGCGGTCGGCGATGATCGCTTCATAGGCAGCCTCGGCGGCCATCATGCCGGTCTTCATCGCGGTATGGGTGCCCTTGATCCGCGGCACGTTCACGAAACCGGCGGAGCAGCCGATCAACGCGCCGCCCGGGAAATAGAGTTTCGGGACGGCCTGGAAGCCGCCGTCGTTGATCGCGCGCGCGCCATACGAAACACGCTTGCCGCCTTCCAGGATACTGCGGATTTCGGGATGCTGCTTCCAGCGCTGCATTTCCTCGAACGGCGAGAGATAGGGGTTTTCGTAATTCAGCCAGGTGACGAAGCCGAGCGCGACCTGGTTGTCGGCCTGGTGATAGAGGAAACCGCCGCCATTGGCGCCTTCGCTGAGCGGCCAGCCCTGGGTGTGGATGACGCGGCCGGGTTCGTGCTTGGCCGGGTCGATGTCCCACAATTCCTTGACGCCGAGGCCGTATATCTGCGGCTCGCTTTCGGCATCGAGTGCGAACTGGTTCTTCAGGATCTTGGTGAGATGGCCGCGCGCGCCTTCGGCGAAGAAGGTATATTTGGCATGCAGCTCGAGGCCGGGTTCATAGTCGGGCTTGTGGCTGCCGTCGCGGGCAACGCCCATGTCGCCGGTGGCGACGCCCTTTACCGAACCGTCTTCATTGTAGAGAATTTCGGCGGCGGCAAAGCCGGGGAAGATTTCCACGCCCATGTTCTCCGCCCGCTCGGCGAGCCAGCGGCACAGGTTGCCGAGAGAACCGGTATAGGTGCCCTTGTTGTGCATGAACGACGGGGTGATGAAATGGGGAAGCGAGATTTTCTTCTTCTTCGTCAGGATCCAGTGATGATTTTCGGTCACCGGGGTCTTGGCCAGCGGACAGTCCTCATCGCGCCATTTCGGGAAAAGCTCGTCCAGACCCTTGGGATCGATGACCGCGCCGGAAAGGATATGTGCGCCGATTTCCGAGCCCTTTTCCAGTACGCAAACCGAAAGATCCTTGCCGGCGTCGTCCGCCAGTTGCTTGAACTTTATGGCGGCGCTCAGACCGGCGGGACCACCACCGACTATCACCAGATCATAAGGCATTGACTCTCGTTCACTCATGTCGCTTTTCCTACAATTCTTGCTTTTATTCCGTTGCAAATTCGGTCTGTCGTAAACCGCAACCCGCTGGGCAGAAACCTGCTTTCCCGCCAATTGACCTATTCGTCAACTCATGACTCTATGCTTAAATGAATTTTATCTCAGCACCAACGGCTAATCCGTCCACCGAATCCATGATCGACAGCCTGCAGCACTGGTGGTCGCTCGCCGGCGTGGAACTGGACTATGAGGATCAGCCATCGGCATTGCTGGCGGACGAACCGGTCATTCCGGCAAAGCCCGTTCCATCACCACTGGTCGCTACGGAACCCGCACCGGCGGAGATCGAAACACCCGTGCAGAACGAGCAGCTTCCGTCCGGCTATGATGATTTTATCGCCTGGCTCGCCAAGGATCCGGGACTGGTGGAAGCGGGCTGGTCGAGGCACCGCGTGCTGCCCCAGGGCAAACTGAAACCGGAAGTCATGGTCATTTGCGCGCTGCCGGAAAAAAACCGCAATGGCGACGCCGAGCTGTTCAATTCCGACAATCAGAAGCTGCTGGAAAAGATGCTGGCTGCGATCGGTTGCGATTCGGAACAGTCCTACCGTGCATCGATTGCGCTCTCCCTGCCGGTGGATGGCAGGATTGACGAACGGCACTGGCCGACCCTCAAAAAGCGGCTTTTGCACCATATCGGACTGGTCGATCCCAGGCGCATAATCTGCTTCGGCGACCTGGCCGCGAAGATCATATTCGGCGAGGACATGCTGACCGCGCGCAAAAATAAGCAATTTATTAACCATGACACATCAAAAACAGAGGCGATCGTGACATTTCACCCGCGGATCCTGATCGAGCGGCCGTTGTTCAAGGCCGAAGCGTGGAAGGATCTGCAAATGCTGACAAGGATTTCTGCCCCGTGAAAATGAAACTGGCCCTGACCGCTTCGCTTCTCGCCCTCGCCGCAACGCCCGCTCTCGCCGATGACGGAGCGGTGCTGTTCAACAGCGCCTCGATCGCCAAGGACATACCCTCCCAGCTGAAGCGGCAACAGTCCGACCATTATCGGGCGCTGTTTTCGGCGATGAGCGCCAACCAGTGGGATGTCGCCAAAAATCTGATGGATACGGCGCCGACCGGGCCGCTCAAGTCGATCGCCCAGGCGGAATATTTCCTCGCCGCGAACAGCCCGCGCGCCGAACTGGGTCCATTGCTGACCCTGGTCAACGAGGCACCGCAAATCCCGCAGGCCGCCCAGCTCGGCCGCCTGGCGCAAAAGCGCGGCGCCCAATTGTTGCCCAGCCCGCCCCAGCGCCGCAATCTGTCTTGGGTTCCCGGCTCGCCCATTCGTTCGAAGCCGAAAGATGTGGATTCGGACAGCACCGCCAACGGCGTCCGCGGGCAGATCATCGAATTTATCAAGACCGACAATCCGCAGGGTGCCGAGCAGTTGCTCAATGCCAGCGCCATGCAGATGTCGCCGGAAGGGCGGACGGAACTCGAACAGCGGGTTGCCTGGTCCTATTATATCGAGAATGACGATGCGTCCGCATTGCGGCTGGCGCAGCAGGCCCAACAGGGCGCTGGCGACTGGGTCGGTCATGCGAACTGGGTTGCCGGCCTCGCCGCATGGCGGCTGAATGACTGCCGGACCGCAGGCAGCGCCTTTGAGAAGGTCGGACGGTCGGCAGCCAATGTCGATCTGAGAGCAGCCGGGCTCTACTGGAGCGCCCGCTCCGATCTCAAATGCGGCCAGCCGGAGCACGTGCAAGGCAAATTGCAGGCCGCCGCGCGTCTGGACGACAGTTTTTACGGCATGCTGGCAGCGCAGACGCTGGGCATGGAGCCGGACCAGTCGGATACCGCAGAAACATTCGAGAAATCGGACTGGCATGCGCTCGAACGGCATGAAAATGTCCGGGCCGCGATTGCGCTGGTCGAGATCGGCGAGGAGCGTCTGGCGGACGAGGTGCTTCGGCACCAGGCCACAATTGGCGACGACCGCGATCACCCTGCCCTGATCAAGCTGGCGCGCGAACTGAATTTGCCCCGCACCCAGATCTGGCTGGCGCATAACGCCCCGCGCGGCATGAAGCCCGATGCCCAGGCCGCCTTTCCCGCACCAAAATGGAAGCCCGACGGCGGCTGGCGCGTGGATCCGGCGCTTATCTATGCCCATACCCTGCAGGAATCAGCGTTTCGCAGCGAAGTCGTCAGCCCGGCCAATGCCATCGGATTGATGCAGGTTCGTCCTGGCACGGCCGGCGATATCGCCCGAGCCAACGGCATGAACTTCAACGAAGCGGATCTTTACAAGCCTTCGACCAATCTGGAATATGGGCAATCCTATCTAGAATATCTCGGAAAATCATCGATCACCGAAGGCAAGCTGCCGAAGATAGCGGCCGCCTATAATGCCGGACCCGGAGCGGTCCAGCGCTGGAACAGCGAAATCAAGGATAATGACGACCCGCTGCTGTTCATGGAGAGCATCCCCTATGTCGAGACCCGCGGCTATGTCTCGATCATCATGCGCAACTACTGGATGTACGAGAAACAGGCCGGCATCCAGTCGGTCAGCGCCCGGGCCCTTTCGCAGAATCACTGGCCCGCGTTTCCCGGCCATCCCGACAAAAGAAAGACGCAGTTCACCTCGCGCTGATCGCAATATTGCAGACATGAAAAAGCCGGGCCCTGCATTGCGCAAGGCCCGGCTTTTTATTTTGGCAGGGTTTATCGCCTAGTAGCGATAATGATCCGGCTTGAACGGGCCTTCGGTCGGAACGCCGATATAGTCGGCCTGTTCCTGGGTCAGCTTGTCCAGCTTCACGCCGAGTTTCGCCAGATGCAGTTCGGCGACCTTCTCGTCGAGATGCTTTGGCAGAACATAGACGTCATTTTCATATTGCTCGGGACGCAGCCACAGTTCGATCTGCGCCAGCACCTGGTTGGTGAAGCTTGCCGACATCACGAAGCTCGGGTGGCCGGTTGCACAACCGAGGTTGACCAGACGACCCTGGGCCAGGATGATAAGCTTCTTCCCGTCCGGGAATTTCACTTCGTCGACCTGCGGCTTGATCTCGGTCCACTGCATGTTCTTGAGCGCGCTGATCTGGATCTCGCTGTCAAAGTGGCCGATGTTGCAGACGATCGCACGGTCCTTCATGGCGCGCATATGATCGACGGTGATCACGTCCTTGTTGCCGGTGGTGGTGACGAAAATATCGCCCCGTTTGGTGCCTTCGTCCATGGTGACGACTTCAAAGCCTTCCATGGCCGCCTGAAGTGCGCAGATCGGATCGATTTCGGTTACCAGCACGCGGGCGCCGCCATTGCGGAGCGACTGGGCCGAACCCTTGCCGACATCGCCGAAACCGGCGACAACAGCGACCTTGCCGGCCAGCATGACGTCGGTGGCGCGACGGATCGCGTCGACCAGCGATTCCTTGCAACCATAAAGATTGTCGAACTTGGACTTGGTCACGCTGTCGTTGACGTTGATCGCCGGGAAAGGCAGCTTGCCGATTTTCGCCAGTTCATAGAGACGGTGAACACCGGTGGTGGTTTCTTCCGAAACGCCCTTGATGTTGGCCACGGTCCTGGTGAGGTAGCCCGGACGTTCTGCCAGGAAACGGGTCAGGGTCGCCACGAAGACTTCTTCTTCCTCGTTTTCCGGCTTGAACAATTCTTCACCTGCTTCAACCCGAGCACCCCAGAGGGCGAACATGGTGGCATCGCCGCCATCGTCGAGGATCAGGTTGCAGGTCTCGTCGGTGCCCCAGTCGAAAATGCGCTCGACATAGGCCCAATATTCTTCGAGGGTTTCGCCCTTGATGGCGAAAACGGGGGTGCCGCCAGCAGCGATCGCCGCTGCCGCATGGTCCTGGGTGGAGAAAATGTTGCACGAAGCCCAGCGGACATCGGCGCCGAGCTCAAGCAGGGTTTCGATCAACACTGCCGTCTGGATGGTCATGTGCAGCGAACCGGTGATCCGCGCGCCCTTCAAAGGCTTGTCCTTGCCAAATTCTTCACGCAGAGCCATCAGGCCCGGCATTTCGGTTTCGGCGATTTCAATTTCTTTGCGACCGTAATCGGCGAGAGAAATATCCTTGATTACATAGTCCTGGGTTGCGGTGTCCGCTGCGGTTGCCACGTCTTAATCTCCTTGGAAAACGAAATGCCGCACAGGCGATCCGGTGCGGCAATATGCGTCTTCAATAACGCCTTATCGCTTCGGAAGCAAATATAAAGATGTCTTTATATTTGATATTTTGTGAGGCTTCTGCGCGCCCGGTCGCAACAATCGACGGGTCAGGCGCTGCCAAAACCGCTGGACAATTTGGTCGGATCGATACCCTGTGCCTGCCAGGCCATCGACCATTTGTCGGCGGAACAGGTTTCGTAAAGCCAGTCGGGAGATCCTTCGGCGATCGACCAGCCATTCTGGGTGAGTTCGCCTTCCAGCTGTCCTTCGCCCCATCCGGAATAGCCAAGCGCGATGATCCATTTCTCGGGGCCCCGCCCCTGGGCAATGGCATTCAGCATATCGATCGAACTGCTCAGCCCCCAGCGATCTCCGACCTGGAGCGTATCGAGCATGTTGATATCTAGACTGTGAAGGATGAAACCGCGCTGCGTTTCCATGGGTCCGCCGAGAAATATCTCGCAGTTCGGCGCATTGCCCGGCTCGATCTCGAATTGTCGAAGAACATCATGGAAGCTGATGCCCTCTACCGTCTCGCCGATGTTGATGCCCAGCGCCCCGTTCTCGTCGTGCGAGCAGATGGCAACGACCGACTTTGCAAAACGGGGATCCGCCATTCCCGGAGTGGCGAGAAGGAACTGGCCGGAGAAGAATATGCTGTCTTTCATCCTCGGCAGCATAGCGACGCAAATATTAACTGCCCATGAGAAATTTGCGAACCGCTCTTCCTGACTGTTTTGTCGGCTTGTAATTTCACGCGCCTGTCACCACTATCAGCTACAGAGGCAAATGTTCACCGCCCGATCAAAACCAGGAGCAAGACATGATTAACAAAGGCGACAAAATTCCCGACGTGAAACTGGTCAAGGCGACCGCTGACGGTCCGCAGCAAATCAGCTCGAGCGAATATTTCGCCGGCAAGAAAGTCGCGCTCTTTTCGGTTCCAGGTGCATTCACTCCGACCTGTTCCGCCAAACATCTGCCCGGCTATGTCGAAAAGGCTGCCGAGCTGAAAGCCAAAGGCGTCGACGAAATCGCCTGCACCGCGGTCAATGACGCTTTCGTCATGGGCGCGTGGAACGACGCAGCCGGATCGGAAGATGTCACCATGCTGGCTGACGGCAATGGCGAATTTGCCGAGGCAGTCGGCCTGACCATGGACGGTTCCGGCTTTGGCCTGGGCAAGCGCGGCCAGCGTTTCTCGATGATCGTCAATGACGGTGTCGTGGAAGAGCTGAACGTCGAAGCGCCTGGCGACTTCAAGGTCAGTGCAGCGGAATATATGCTCGACCAGCTTTAATTTGCATTCAGTGAATCGAAAAAGCCGGCGGGGACCCATGTTCCCGCCGGCTTTTTGTTGCCTATCGGTTATTGCCTACCAGCCGCAGGACTTGCCCTTATTCTCTTCCTTGAGCCAGTCCATCAGCGGCGCGAAATAGCTGATCATCGCCGAGCCATCCATTTCCCGCGTGCCGGTGAAGGCTTCCAGCGCGTCGGGCCACGGCTTGGACGCACCCATTTCGAGCATCGCGTTCAGCTTCGCGCCGACCTGCTTGTTGCCGTAGAAGGAGCAGCGGTGCAGCGGTCCCTTCCAGCCGGCGGCATCGCAGGCGGCCTTGTAGAACTGGAACTGCAGGATCCGCGCGAGGAAATAGCGCGAATAAGGCGTGTTGCCCGGGATATGATATTTGGCGCCCGGATCAAAGGCGTCGGCGGGCCGGTCGACCGGCGGCGTGATGCCCTGATATTCCAACTTCAGATCGTGCCAGGCGGTCGTATAGTCAGCAGGCTTGATATCGCCCTTGAACACACCCCAGCGCCATTTGTCGACCAGCAGCCCGAAGGGCAGGAACGCGACCTTGTCCATCGCCTGACGCAGCAACAGTCCGATATCCTTGTCCGCGCTCGGCACCTTGGCGGGGTCGAGCAGGCCGATCTGGACCAGATATTCCGGCGTGATCGACAGGGCAACGGCATCGCCGATGGCTTCGTGGAAGCCGTCATTGGCGCCGTCCAGCTGCAGGTAGCTCAGCTTGTTATAGGCGCGCTGGTAGTAATTGTGGCCGAGTTCGTGGTGGATGGTAGTGAAATCGTCGCCATTGACCTTGATGCACATCTTGATGCGGATATCGTCCTTGTTGTCGATATCCCAGGCGCTGGCGTGGCAGACCACTTCGCGGTCCGCCGGCTTGGTGAACAAGGAGCGTTTCCAGAAGGTATCGGGCAGTGGTTCAAAGCCGACCGAGGAGAAGAAACCTTCGCCGGCCTTGACCATCTTGATCGCGTCATAGTCCTTCGCCTTCAGCAATTCGGTCGTGTCATAGCCGATGTCGCCGGCGCCTTCCGGTGCAACGATATCGTAGATATTGCCCCATTCCTGCGCCCACATATTGCCGAGCAGGTCGGCGCGGATCGGACCGGTGGCGGGCTGCACGTCATCGCCATATTTCTCGTTGAGCTTCTCGCGGGTGTAGCAGTGGAGCTGGTCGTAGAGCGGCTTGACCTGCGCCCATAACTTGTCGGTCAGCCTGGCGAAATCGTCCGCCGGCATGTCATAGCCGGAGCGCCACATCGCGCCGACATCGGCAAAGCCCAGTTCGCGCGCGCCTTCGTTGGCGATCTCGACCATGCGGGCATAATCATCCTTCATCGGGGCGCCGACATTGGTGTGCCAGCTTTCCCACATCTCGGCGAGTTCTTCGGGGTTGCGGTTGGTGCCCATCGCCGCCTCGATGTCGGAGCCGTTGATTTCCTTGCCGTTCAGCGTGCCCTTGCCCTTGCCGTAGGCCGAGTTCAGCTTGGTCGCGATCTCGTTCAGCTCGGTGGCGGCGCCCTCGGTGGTCGGCGCGGGCAGCACGATGCCGCCGCGCAGCTTGTCGAGCTTGCGCCGGGTGACCGCGTCGAGACCCTCGACATCATTGAAGCGGGCAGCGTCCAGCGCCGCCTGGACCGACATGGTCGTGCCCTCGGCACCGACCTTGGCCGCCAGCGCGTCGGTATCATCGGTGATATAGGTCGAGTTGATCCAGTAGACGCGCGAGGCGTCGACCGAATAGTCGTACAGCTTCTTTTCCGTTTGCTCGACGAAGGCGCGGGCGTCGGCCGCTGTGGGCGGCGATGCGTCCTCCATTGCGTCCTGATCATGATGCTTGGCCCAGGCGGGAGTGGTCAGGGCCATGGTGGCGATGGCGACGATCGAAGCGGCGGTTTTCATACTATAATCCTCATGATTGTAATTTTGGTTAGAATTGAAACTTTATCTCGTGCCGGTCAAGCCCGGGTTTCGCGCCACCGCCAGATCAGGGCGATGATCATCGCGGCGGTACCGGCGATCCAGGCGACGACCTTGACGGGCCGGGCCAGCGCCGCGGTGCCGGCGAGTATGTCATTGCCCTGTTCGCGGACCAGCTGGACCAGCTGGCAGACGGTTTCGAGATAGTCGGACATGCCGAATATGAAATAGACGAGGACGCAGAGCAGACCGAGTTTTTTCAACGTCGGCGATTTCGCCCGCTGCCAGATCAGCCGGCCGCCGATGATGCCACCGGACATGTAGAGGGTGATGAAGACAAGGTCGGCAATCATGCCCCAGCGCGCCAGATCGAGCACGCCTGCGCTGACCCAGCTTTGCTGAATGGCATTCACCCGCGCGGCGGTTGCAGCGCTTTGATGATCGAGGATGCCGTTGGGCGCCACGGCGGTTTCCAGCGCACCGCCAGAAAGGACCAGATAGGCAAACAGGGCCAGGCCGCCACCCCAGAATATCCAGAAATTGCGCCAGCTGTACAGGTTTGACATCCTTCCTCCTATCCGGCCAGAAAATGCACCATTTCCTGGCCCAGTTCCGCCTTGGTCACGCTGCTCATATGGGTTCCGGGAATGGCGACATGCCGGCCATGGGGCAACAGCGCGGCCAGCTCTTCCGGCGAACCATTGTCGCGATCCTCGCTGCCGCACAGGACCAGCGTTTCGGTCTCGATCGTCTCTACATCGGCGGGGGCCATATCGGAAAAGGTCGCTAGCAGCAGTCGGGCCGCCACCGGATCGATCTTCTGGCTTTTCATGAACTGGATCGCCAGCCAGTGCGGATCACCGCGCCTGGCAGTCTCTCTTGTATCGATCGCCTCGAAAAAGAAATCCCGCCGCCGCGCCCAGCCCGACAGGCCCTGCAGGCCCATGCCGGCCAGGATCGCCTTGCGCGGCCGCGTGCCCCGCGCCAGCAATCTGGCGGTTGTGCGGGCGCCCAGCGAGAAGCCTCCGAGATCGAAGTCCGACAGTTGCAGATGCGCGATCAGCGCCTGTACATCCTTGACCAGGACATCATGCGGGTAGGCCGCCGGGTCATGAGGTGCGTCGCTTTCGCCATGCGCGCGCAGGTCCGGCATGATCACCCGGAATCCGGCATCGGCCAGCAGCTGCGCATGGCCGAATTTGATCCAGTTGGTATCGGCATTGGAAAACAGGCCGTGCAGCAGGATCAGCGGTCGACCTTCACCCGTTTCATGGATCTTGAGATTTACCTCGTCGAAGGATGAAAAATCCCAGCTTGTTGCGGTCATTATCTGTCGCTTTCAAATTTCAAAATTGGGACACGGCAGCATTGTAACTATCTTCCCACCAGCTGATACCGGGTCGCAAGCTTGCCTGACTGGTCGAGCCGGAAAGCGATTCTTTGGCGCGCTTGTCCTTCCTTGCCAAGTGGAAAAGCCGGAATCGATCTAGCGCTGGGCCAGCCCCTTCTGTTTCATCCGCCAGACGGCCAGATCGATCCGGTCCTGGCCGAAAAACGGCTCATTCTCGAAGACCAGCGTCGGCACGCCCCAGTGGCCCGCAGCTTCCAGCGCCTTTTGATTGGCGGCGATCTCGGCATCCAGTTCGTCCGGCTCCGCCTGCGCTTCCGATTTCAGTTCGGCAAAATCGAGACCGGCCCGCTCCGCCGCCTTTTGCAGATGGTCGCCTTCGTTCCAGCCCGCGGTACCGCCCCAGATCAGTTGCGACACCTCATTGGCGAATTCCAGCCCCTTGCCGCGTCGCGAGGCCGCCTGCCCCATGCGGGTCAGTTCGAAAATATAGGGCTGTTCCGCAGCGATCTTGCGGGTCGCGATATCCTGGACGATCGGATCGGGCTTGGGCGGGGCCATGGGGATGCCCAGATGCTGCGCGACGCGGAACATGTCGCGAAACGTATAGCCGAGCCAGTTGGGATGGTTTTTCTCGAAGAAATCCGGTTCCCGGATCGCCAGCGGATAGACGAAACGCTGGTTGATCTGCAGATCATATTCCTGCGTCAGCGCGACATAGCGGCGCGTTGCCAGATAGCTGTAGGGAGAGCGGAAGGACCAGTATACGTCTGCTTGCAATGTCATTCGCTTATCGTAACCGCGATTGCAATCTTCGCAAGCACATAGTGTTGCGATTAATAAGCATTGCTATTATATATCCACTTATGAGCGAAACGATCGGATTCCTGATTCACGATACCGCCCGGCTGTTCCGGCGCGAGCTGAACGAGCGCATGCGGCACAGCGGGGTCACCGCGCTGCAATGGCGGCTGCTCGCCTATCTCGCGCGCAACGAGGGCACCAACCAGGTGAAGCTGGCGGAATTTCTGGAGGTTGAGCCAATCACCCTGTCGCGGATGATCGACCGGCTGGCCGACGCCGGCATGCTGAGCCGCCGCCGCGATCCCGACGACCGCCGCGCATGGTGCCTGTATCTGGAAGCAAAATCGCTGCCGTTGATCGACGAGCTGCGGGCCGCTTCGGCTGCGCTTACCGACACCGCGCAGGATGGCATGAGTGCGGATGAACGCAGGCAGCTGGCGGATCTTGTCGAACGCATGCGGCAGAATTTGTCGCGCAAGGCCTGCGAAACGAAACAACCGGAACGGGCGGCCTGATGGACATGCTGAAATCCAAAGATATGCCGGAAGATTACGATTCACCGGAGGCCCTTCCTGAAGATGATCAGGATATCGGGACCCCGGACGACAATGCGTCGACCAGGCCGAAGCGCCGCAGGTTGCGGTGGATCGTCATGGCCATTGTGCCCCTCGCCCTGATCGCGCTTGGCGGATATCTGTGGCTGACCAGCGGACAAAGCGTGTCGACCGACAATGCCTATGTCCAGCAGGACCGGGTGTCGGTGGCCGCGGAAGTCGGCGGCCGGATTATCGAGGTCAATGTCGCCAGCAACGACACGGTGAAGAAGGGCGATATCCTGTTCCGGATCGACCCGGCCCCGTTTGAGATCGCGCTGGCGCAGGCCAATGCCGCGATCGCGGGCGCCGAGGTCCAGGTCCAGGCCCTGCGCACCACCGCTGCCGGCAGCGGCGTCGACATCTCGGCAGCCCGCGAGGATATTGCGTTTGCCCAGGCCACGTTCGAGCGGCAACGGGCACTGATGCAGCGCGGCTTTACCACCAAGGCCGATTTCGAGGCGGCCCAGCATGCTGTCGAGCAGGCGCGCGAGCGGTTGCGCCAGGCACAGGCCGATGCCGCCGAAGCGCAAAGCCTTGCCGCCAACGCCCGGTCGATGCCGGGCGAAAATCCGGCCATCGCCGCAGCGAAAGTGCAGCGGGAACAGGCGCAACTGAACCTGTCCCGCACGACCGTCCGCGCACCGACGTCCGGACGGGTCGCCCAGGCCGATCGCCTGCAGGTCGGGCAGATGATGGTCAGCGGCCTCCCTGCCCTGACCATTGTGGCCGACGAGAAGAGCTGGGTGGAAGCGAATTTCAAGGAAACCGACCTGGCAAAAATGGAAGTCGGCCAGCGCGCCGAGCTGACCTTCGATGCCTATCCGGGGATCAGGCTGAAGGGCCATGTCGAAAGCATCGGCGCCGGGACCGGCAGCGAATTTTCGGTGTTGCCGGCGCAGAACGCCACCGGCAACTGGGTCAAGGTCACCCAGCGCGTTCCCGTACGGATTGCCATTGACGAAAAATCGCCGCGACCGCTGATCGCCGGACTGTCATCCGAAGTGACCGTAGATATACGTTCCAAGGGCCGATAATGGCAACCGCCGCAGCCGTCGCCGGAGCCCCGCCGCACGTCCAGATGACGTCCTTGCGGCGTGCGCTACTGACCGTTGCCGTCATGGGCGCTTCGGTGATCCAGATCCTGGACTCGACGATCGCCAATGTCGCGCTGCCACATATGCAGACAAGCCTCGGCGCGTCGCTCGACACGGTGACCTGGGTCCTGACCAGCTATATCATCGCCTCCGCCATCGCCATGCCGATCACCGGCTGGCTGGCCGACCGGATCGGGGGCCGCCAATTGTTCCTGATTTCGGTCAGCGGCTTTGTGCTGGCCTCGATGCTCTGCGGGCTGGCGACCAATCTCGAGGAAATGGTTGCCTTCCGGGTGATGCAGGGAATCAGCGGCGCCTTCATTGCGCCGCTGGCGCAGACCGTCATGCTCGATATCAATCCGCCCGAGCGTCATGCCCGGGCGATGGCGATATGGGGAATGGGAATCATGGTCGGGCCGATCATGGGGCCGATTATCGGTGGCTGGCTGACCGAAAATTACAGCTGGCGCTGGTGCTTCTACGTCAATGTCCCGATCGGGATTGCGACGATTTCGGCGTTGTGGGCGCTGCTTCCGCACAAGCCGGTATTCCGGCGAAAATTCGACCATCTCGGATTCTGGGCGCTGGCGGTCGGGTTGGGCAGCCTCCAGCTGATGCTCGATCGCGGCACGCAGCTGGACTGGTTCGACAGCTGGGAAATCCGGATTGAAGCGGCAATCGCCACTGCCGCCTTCTGGGTCTTCGCGGTGCAGATGGCCACGTCGAAAAACGCGCTGTTCGCTAAGCAAATGCTGACCAACCGAAGCTTTGCCACCAGCCTGTTCTTCATGATCGTGATCGGCATCGTGATGTTCGCCAATATGGCCCTGTTGCCACCGATGATGCAGAATCTGTACGGCTATCCGGTGATCGATACCGGGCTGCTGCTGGCTCCGCGCGGCGTCGGTATCCTGCTCAGCATGGCCGTTGCCGGCAGACTGGTCGGCAAGGTCGATGCCCGGATACTGGTCGGGACCGGCTTTTCGATCGCGGCCTTCTCGATGTGGCAGATGAGCCAATGGTCGATGGAGATGGACTGGCGGCCCTTTGCCATCAGCGGCCTTGTCCAGGGGCTTGGCATGGGCCTGGTGTTCATCCCGCTCAACACGCTGGCCTTCGCGTCACTGCCTGCGACCATGCGCACCGATGGTGCCAGTCTGCTCAACCTGTTTCGCAGCGTCGGCGCGTCGGTCGGCATATCGATCGCGTCTGCACTGCTCGGCAGAAATATCCAGACGAGCCACAGCGACCTCGCTTCCCATATCACCGGATCGACGATCAACACTATCGATGCCAGCACCGCGGACCGGTTCCAGGGTCTCGGCGACCAGGCGCTGATGATGGCCGACGCGCTGGTCAACAAGCAGGCGGCGATGATCGCCTATCTCGACGATTACTGGGCGATGATGTGGGTCACCATTGCCGTGATCCCGTTGGTGTTCCTGTTGCAGAAACCCAAGCCGGGAACGCAGGCCGGACCGTTGATGGAGTAATCAGCCCTTCTGCAAATGTTTCCTGCCCAGCAGCTCTGCAATCTGCACCGCATTGAGCGCTGCGCCCTTGCGCAGATTGTCGCTGACGCACCAGATGTTCAGGCCGTTTTCGACCGTCGGATCTTCGCGCACGCGGCTGATGAAGGTTGCACCGTCGCCGACGCATTCGACCGGAGTGACATAGCCTTCGTCCTCGCGCTTATCGACCAGCATGATGCCGGGCGCGTCGCGCAGGATCTTCTGGGCGTCCTCGGCGGACAGTTCATTCTCGAACTCGATATTGATCGATTCGCTGTGGCCGACGAACACCGGCACACGGACGCAGGTCGCGGTGACCTTGATCTTGGGATCGAGGATCTTCTTGGTCTCGACCACCATCTTCCATTCTTCCTTGGTCGAACCGTCGTCGAGGAACACGTCGATATGCGGGATCACGTTGAACGCGATCTGCTTGGTGAAGACGTGGTTTTCCTTGGGGTCGCCGACGAAGATCGCGCGCGACTGTTCGAACAGTTCGTCCATGCCGCCCTTGCCGGCACCGGAGACCGACTGGTAGGTGGAGACGACCACGCGCTTGATCTTGGCGGCATCGTGCAGCGGCTTCAGCGCCACCACCATCTGAGCGGTCGAGCAATTGGGATTGGCGATGATATTGCGCTTCTTGTAGCCGTCGATGGCTTCGGGGTTCACTTCCGGCACGATCAGCGGCACATCCGGATCCATGCGGTAGAGCGAACTGTTGTCGATCACCACGCAGCCGGCGGCTGCCGCCTTGGGCGCATATTCCCTGGTTGCGGCGGAACCGGCAGCGAACAGCGCCATATCCCAGCCGGAAAAATCGAAATGCTCGATATTCTGGACCTTGAGCATCTTGCCGGTGTCGCCGATTTCGACTTCGCTGCCATGCGAACGCGAGGACGCGACCGCAGCGAGCTCATCATACGGGAATTCGCGCTCGACCAGTACGTTGAGCATTTCGCGCCCGACATTGCCCGTGGCGCCGACAACTACAATTTTGTAACCCATGAAACTTTTCCTGTGCCTGATAGTAAAACAGCCGGTTTTCCTGTTGGGGAGAACCGGCTGTCTGAAACTCTTATGAAGCGTTGGTTATTTTGCTTCGGTGCCTTTCGTGGGCTGGTTCAAACGACGTTCCGCAATACGGGCCCGCTTACCAGTCCGGCCGCGCAGATAATAAAGTTTCGCGCGACGCACGATACCGCGGCGAACCACGGTAATGCTTTCGATGTTCGGGGAGTAGAGCGGGAACACGCGCTCGACGCCTTCGCCGAACGACATTTTGCGTACGGTGAAGTTGGAGCCCA
>CAXIBD010000039.1:0-27655 GCA_964022135.1 uncultured Sphingomonadales bacterium
AGGTCCGGCTGCTGACCAACAATCCGGAGAAGGTGGAAGGACTGGAGGCATGTGGGGTGATTGTGGAAGAACGCCTGCCGGTGAGGATCGCCGCCAACCCGCATAATGAATTTTATCTGGATACCAAGCGGGACCGGACCGGGCATCAGTTGTAGCGGATCGCAACAATCGGCGACGCGGCCAGCTATTACAGACCGTCGCGCGCCAGCAGCTTCGCGACCAGCGGATTGGGGAATTTTCGCTTCATCGTCACCGCGTAAAAGCTCTCGGTCAGATCCAGCGACACGTCCGATTCCCACAGCTGCCCCGTGGAAATTTCATCCTGCACCACGATCGGCGGGATCACCGCCACGCCTGCATCGTCGCGCACCAGCAGTCGCATCATCGCCATGTCGTCGACCTCGGCGGCGATATTGGGGCGGATCCCCTGCCGCTCGATCAGCGCATCAAAACCCTGGCGCACGCTGGACCCGGAACTGGGCAGGATCACGGCATTTTTAGCCAGCAGGCTGGCCAGATCGCGATGGCCCTCAATCCGCTGCCGGCTGCCGATCAGGCCGACCTTCTGTTCCGCGATGCGGTGCGTGGTGAACGGTGACACATGGTCCTGCGGGGGCAGCTGGTTGGTCAGCAGGATATCGAGATTGAGCGATGCAAGGCCGGCAAACAGTTCCTCGGCGCTGCCCGACCGCAGGATGATCTCCACGTCATCCTGCCCGAGCATCGGTTTCAGGAAGCTGATCTGGAAATTGCGCGACAGGGTCGCCAGGGCACCGACGCGCAGCGCCTGACGGGTGCGGCCGGTACCGGCCAGGGTCCCGATCAGATCATGGCCGGCTGCGAAAATCGTGTCGGCATGGTCGAGTGCCAGCCGTCCCGCCTCGGTCAGGTGCAGCTGCCGCCCGCGCCGCTCGAACAGGGCATGGCCGAGCCGCTCTTCCAGTTTCCTGATCTGCACCGACAGCGCGGACTGCGACAGGTTCAGCCGTTCCGCCGTGCGGGTGAGATTGCCGTCATGCGCCACGGCCCAGAAATAGCGGAGATGATGATAGTTGAGATCGCTCATATCGTTCTATTAAACAGAATGTTTTTTAATAAACAATGTATTTTTAATAACTCTCTTGCGCCGCTAGTTCCGCCGCAACATCCGTGATTTTGAGGGAAATATAGCAATGGATCTGACCTTCCTGCCGATTCTGGCCCCCGCCCTGGCCTTGATAGCAGCGGGCATTGCGGCGACCCAGCGGGGTCGTGGCGGGCTGGCGGTGCCCATGCCGCAATGGCTGCTGCTGGCCGCCTTTGGCGCGGCACTTGCAGCCACTCTGTCGTTGCTGACGTCCGGCGATGCGACCAGCCCAGTCTGGGGCATCGCCTCGATCGGCCTGTCGGTCCGGCTCGACAGCGTCAGCCTGGTCATGCTGCTGCTGGTCAGCTTTGTCGGCTGGGTGGTGGCGCGATTCAGCGCGGTCTATCTGGATGGCGAACCGGGCCAGGGGCGCTTCATGGCATGGCTGTGCCTGACCCTGGCCGCGGTGATGCTGCTGGTGATCGCGGGCAATCTGGTGCAGCTGCTGCTCGCCTGGATCGCCACCAGCCTGTCACTGCACCGGCTGCTGCTCTTCTATCCCGCCCGGCCCGGCGCCCGGCGCGCCGCGCGCAAGAAATTCTGGGTCGCGCGGATCGCCGATGGCGCGCTGGTCGGAGCCGCCGCCCTGCTCTATCTGCAATATCGCACGACCGATATCGCGACGATATTGGAGCTGGCGCGCGTCGACGTCAGCTCCTGGCCGGCGATCCTGGTCGCGTCGCTGCTGGCGCTGGCGGCGATCCTGAAGTCGGCACAATTTCCGCTGCACGGCTGGCTGACCGAGGTGATGGAGGCGCCGACGCCGGTATCGGCGCTGCTGCACGCGGGCGTGATCAATGGCGGTGGCTTCCTGCTGATCCGCTTTGCCGACGTCATGCTGCTGGCGCCGGGGGTGATGGCCGTGCTGGTGATGATCGGCGGCTTTACCGCGCTGTTTGGCGGCCTGGTGATGCTGACCCAGCCAGCGGTCAAGACATCGCTCGCCTGGTCGACCGTGGCCCAGATGGGCTTCATGATCCTGCAATGCGGCCTGGCGCTCTTTCCCTTCGCGCTGCTCCATATCGTCGCCCATTCGCTGTACAAGGCGCACAGTTTCCTGAGCGCGGGCGGTGCGGTCGAGATGGTCACGCAGCTGCGCCGGCCCGGCCCGATCGCGATCCCGGATGCCGGCGCGGTCGGGCGCGCCTTTCTGCTGGCGATGCTGATCTATGCGGGAATAGGGCTGCTGCTCGGCATCACCGACAAGTCGCCACAGGCGATCGCGCTTGGGGCGATCCTGATATTCGGCGTCGCCTATCTGCTGGCGCAGGGTCTCGCCGACAAGGCGCCGAAGGCGCTGATGAAACGGACGATCCTCTATTCTCTGGTCGCCTCGATCAGCTATTTTCTGCTGCAGACGGCCTCGGTCTGGGCGACGAGCGATATCCTGCCTGCCACGCCCGCACCGGGACCGCTGCAATGGGTGCTGATCGTGCTGGCGCTGATCAGCTTCGGCGCGGTGGCGGTGGTGCAGGCGATGTTCCCGCTCTGGGCCACCCATCCGGCGGCTGCGGGCCTGCGCGTCCATCTGTCCAACGGCTTCTACACCAACGCCATCTTCGACCGGTTGCTGGGCAGCTGGTCGCATTCCAGATCATCCTGAACCCGGGAGACTTTCCAATGCTCGACACCATGAATGCTCACGACGATATCGACCATATCGCCATATCCGATGCGGCGGACCAGGCAGCGCGGGCCATTCCGCCGGCCTGGCCGCTGGCCTCCAGCGTCGCGGTCAATCCGTTTCTCGGACAGACCGACCAGACGCTGGCCGGCACCGGGGCGCTGCTGAACCGGGCCACCGGCGCCAGCATCACCATGCCGCGGCCATGGTATCGGGAGAAGATCGAGGCGGGCGAGATCCGCGATGGCGATCTGGAAGCTGCGCGGGCCTCCTCGAGCGAGGCGGGCGTGCCGGCTTCGCTGGCCGAACTGAAGCGCGCGCTTGCCCAGGATGGCAGCGCGCCGGCGGCGGTTCCGACCGTTGCCGACCTCGCCGCCGAGGCTTCCGGAATCGACTGGCCGGGCATTGCCGCCGAACGTTTTGGCGTCTGGGCGGCCGGTCATTTCGACGCCGGACAGGCCCTGTGGGCCGCGCCGAAAGACAAGAATGGCTATGCCGCCTGGCGGGCGATCGCGACGCATGACCTGACGCCGGAAATCGCCGGTCTGGCGGGCTTTGCCCGCTATGTCGCAGATGCTCCGGACAATGCGCGCGATGCGATCGCCCATTGCTGCGAGCGGCTCGGGCTGCCGCGGAATGGGATGAGCAGCTATTTCCACCGGCTGCTGACCGACACCGGCGGCTGGGCGCAATATGCGCGCTATCTGCTGTGGCAGGCGGAGCTGGCCGGGGAAACGGATGAGACGATCCTCGACTGCCTGGCGATCCGGCTGATCTGGGAAAGCGCGCTGTTCGAACGCCATGCCGACGGCATTGCGGAGAAATGGGCGGGTGCCGTTGCGCGCCATGCAACGGCACCAAAGCCCGATGCGGACATGGTCATCGATGCAATTTTGCAGGAAGCGCATGAGCGGGCGTTCCAGCGCCAGCTCGCATCCCTGCTGGCAGCGACGCCCGAACCGGAAGTCAGCCAGCGACCGGCGCTGCAGATGGCCTTCTGCATCGATGTCCGCTCGGAAGTGTTCCGCCGGGCGCTCGAAGCCCAGGACCCGGCGATCCGGACGATCGGCTTTGCCGGTTTCTTCGGCCTGACCACCGCGCATCGCCGCTTTGCCTCGGACGAGGTCGAACGGCGGCTGCCGGTGCTGCTCAATCCCGCGCTGGAAAGCCGCAGCGGCGGGCCGGACGAGGCCGCCGCCGACCTGTCGGCGCGCTATACGGCGCGGGCGATCCGTGCCTGGGGCCGGTTCAAGCTCGCCGCGGTGTCGTCCTTTGCCTTTGTCGAGGCCAGCGGCCCGCTCTATGTCGCCAAGCTGGTCCGTGATGCACTGGGCCTGGCCGGAACAGACAAGGCCGCCGACCCCGCTCCGCAGATCGTCACCGAACAGAGCCTGGACGAACGGGTCGCGGCGGCGGCAGGCATCTTGCGGGCGATGTCGATGACCGATGCTTTCGCCCGGCTGGTCATTCTCGCCGGGCATGGCGCGTCGGTGACCAACAACCCGCACCACAGCGCGCTCAATTGCGGCGCCTGCGGCGGCTATTCGGGCGAGGTCAACGCGCGGCTGCTGGCGGGGCTGCTCAATGATCCGGATGTCCGGACAGGCCTGCAGGCGAAAGGGCTTGCCATTCCCGCCGACTGCCTGTTCCTCGCGGCGCTGCACGACACCACCACCGACCAGGTCACGCTCTATGACCAGGATCATGACATCGGTGATCATGCAGGCGATCTTGCCGAGGCAAGAATCTGGCTGGCCGCGGCCGGGGCGCGGGCGCGCACCGAGCGGGCACTGCGGCTGCCGCGCGCCGAGGGCGCGCAGGATGTCCAGTCCCGCGCCAGCGACTGGTCGGAGGTCCGCCCCGAATGGGGGCTGGCGGGATGCAGCGCCTTTATCGCCGCGCCGCGCAGCCGCTCGACCGGCAGGGATCTCGCCGGCCGCGCCTTTCTGCACGACTATGACTGGCAGCAGGACAAGGGCTTTGGCGTGCTCGAGCTGATCCTGACCGCGCCGGTGGTGGTCGCCAGCTGGATCAGCCTGCAATATTATGGCTCGACGGTGATGCCGGAGCAGTTCGGCGGCGGCAACAAGCTGCTGCACAATGTGGTCGGCGGGATCGGGGTGATCGAGGGCAATGGCGGTCCCTTGCGGGCCGGGCTGCCGTGGCAGTCGGTGCACGACGGCAGCGACTTTGCCCATGATCCGCTGCGCCTGTCGGTCTGCATCGAGGTGCCAAGGGACGCGATTACCGCCATTCTGGAAAAGCACGGCAATGTCCGCGCGCTATTCGACAATCGCTGGCTGCATCTGTTCGCGCTGGACGAAGCGGGACGGATGGCGTGGCGTTATGCCGGGAAGCTTGGATGGGAAGCTGTCGACAACCAACCGGAGCTGGCTCAGAAGCTGATGGAGACCATTTGACCCGTAGAGCCTGGAAAGGGACCGGACTGAAAGCCAATAGCATTGTCGTTGGAGAGGGCCAGCAGTGGTGAAACTCTGCCGCCCGCGCTGTGCGCAAAGGCGTGTGAAAGGGATTCAAGGCTGCCGGTCGGCTGACGCCGCAATTGCGGACAGTCGGGCTACTTAGTCTTGATGTGCTTCTTCGTAATGAAGCTTCAACCACTCAGATCCGTAATCGTTTGATGGGTCACGCGCGATTGAATGAACGTGATTATAGCCCCCGTCTGGCGAGCTCTCTCGCACATAATCTATCAGAATGGATGGTCCGTGGACACGAAACATATAGCGTGCAGCAGGATCATCTGTTGGCCCCCACCAGGCAAAATAGAGTGTGCCCAGACCGTCTTCCTCAATCGCTTTGCGATGGCGCGCGGCAGCTTCGTCCGATGCATTGTGAAGATATTCATCAATGATGTCATTGAGCAGACGCAGTTGAAGTGGATCGAGACTAGATGCTCTAATTCCGACTTGTTCAGCGAACCCCTTGCGGTTGCCCGGTCCAGCGAAGACTTCATTGTCTACTGCGTCTGAGATTACTGCTTCCTGGAGCTGCGAAGTTTCAAGTGATTCTATCAGCGCAGACGCGCGATCAACTTCATGCTGCAAAATCCTCCAGCCAGCATAACGTCCTTCGGTGACGATCTGGGGGCTGGCACCAAGGAAAAGCGGCAGGAAAGCGATCTTTCCATCTGCCACTGTGAAGTTGGCGCCATAGTGATGCCCCGTGACCATCCACGCCCAATCCTTTGACCTGGGATCTCCAAACACAGAGACAAAGAACTTCTCGCTGTCATAGCTTTCCATGATTTTCAGATACCGAGCCTTGCGCGGATCTTCATCAGGCATGGCGGCCAATAGATTGGCAGTCATCTCTTGCAAGACGTCCTCGTGCCAAATGCTCGTGGTTGTCTTGAGATAACCTTGGCTTGAAAAGGCGGCCGCCATCATCGCATGAAGCGCGCGCCGCTGCGCCGTGGTCATTTCAGCCACTGCCATGCCGGGACGTGGTGCCATGATCACTGGAAGGTTCGACCAGCCAGTTCGGGTAGCACTGTCGTCAAGCGAAGCCATGACCGTTGCACGTTGTTCATCAGTAAGGGTTGCGAGAAAACTTAGCGTTGTCTCTTGCATGGCAACCGCTCTCGCTGCTTCGAGCGAATGGTCAGGGCCTGAGTGCTCGGGGCTATCGTGTGCTTCGATCGCTGATAATGGTGCTACGAGCGCCATGGCTGAAACCATTGCGGCGACTTTGAAAAAGGTCATGCATCTCCCCCCGAAAACAACGGCAGGCCTATGCGAGCGCTGCGAGAGATGCAAGCAAGTTTCTGCAATTGATCTGAAAGTCTGTTTCCCACCCAGTTTCGGTCATTCGGACTGACTAGATGGAAAATAAAAGCGGCCATTCCGTAACCCCCCACTAGAGTTCATCGACGCCAACCTCGAAATCCTCAACCCATCGTCAAATCGCAGGGCAGGCCCGCGCGATGGTCAAGTCAGGAATCCAGCAACGCGCCCAAATGTTCGTGCAGTTTCCCGAGCATGGCTTCTCGCCTCTTGTTGGAATCGAGGACATTTCCGTTGCGCGCCGTATTGTCGAACAGATCGTTCAGGAACGATTGGTTTGACCGCATTGCCCTGGTGTCGCAACGACGGCTCCATTGGTACCCATCGGCAGTCAGCAGGACAAACCGGCGCGGCGGTCGCTCGTCTTCGCCTTTCGCCGTCAAGCTGATGATGATAAGATCGGGATAGCGGCTATGAAGCCGGAACAACTCGTTCGTCCGCTCCTGATGGTTTCCGCGCTCGCGGTCACGAAACAGAATGAAGGCACTCAATTGGCGCTTCAGTTCGCCGTCTCCCAATCGATCGAAGCGACCGGTTGACAGCAACTCCTCAAGGATCGGCAATTCGTCCGTGGGCTTGCGATAAACGTGTGATGACAGGAGCGCATAGCACTCCTGACGCGTCAACGGGCGATCAGGTTCGGCTGAAAACAGCACCGGCTGCGCACTCAAGAGCCTGTCAACCTGCGACTGCAGTTCCTCACCTTCCGCACGGACAGCTTCCAGAAGGTTGCCCGTTTCGTCGTGCAGGCGCTCGAGGATGACGGCCTCGTCTTTACGCTCCAGCCGCTCCTCATTCCAGTTTGCGACCTGGAGACCGAGGAACACACCGAAAACAACGACGAAGAATTCGACAGCGACCGTAAACCAGTCTTGCTCGCGAAGGTTCTGACCCAAGCGGCGCAGTAACAGCTTGCCTTTCTGTTTTGTCGTCATGTCCCGTTTATGGATCAGCCAGATCGCCACGTATAGGAAAATATGTGCAGCCGGGACGCCGTCGGCCTGCCACCCAGTAGCTGACAGACACAACCGCGCAAGCGCATGTTCGCTATTGGGATGGAGCCGTCTTTAGTCGGCGCTTCAAAATGCTCGGGTCAACCTTCGCCGATCAGAACGGAACGTCGTCGTCGAGGTCGCTGTCAAAGGCGCCGCCGCCCTGCCCGCCACCGGATCCGCCGGTCTGGCCCCAGCCATCATTGGAACCGCCGCCGGAACCGCTGGACGATCCGCCGCCCTGACCGCCGCCCCAGCCATCGCTGGAACCGCCGCCCTGGCCGCCGCCACCGGGCTTGCTGTCGAGCATTTCCATTTTCGCGTCAAAGCCCTGCAGCACGACATCGGTCGAATAGCGGTCGTTGCCGGACTGGTCCTGCCACTTGCGGGTCTGCAGCTTGCCCTCGAGATAGACCTTGCTGCCCTTGCGCAGATATTTTTCGGCGACGCCGGCGAGGCCCTCGTTATAGATGGAGATATTGTGCCACTCGGTCTTTTCCTTGCGCTCGCCGGTCTGCTTGTCCTTCCAGCTTTCCGATGTGGCGACGCTGAAATTGCAGACCTTGCCGCCATTGGCAAAGGTGCGGACTTCCGGATCCTTGCCCAGATTGCCTACGATGATGACTTTGTTGATGCCGCCGGCCATTTCAAATTCCCCAAAAATATACATGAATATCGATTCTTGGGGACTCTATAGACCGAGGGCGACGGCACTCCAATATGTAATACCGGCCGCGACATAGGCGAGCGCAAAAAGATAGAGGACCATGAAGGTCGGCCAGCGCCAGCCGTTGGTTTCGCGGCGGGTGACGGCGATCGTCGAGATGCATTGCGGGGCAAAGACAAACCAGGCGAGGAAGGCCAGCGCCGTCGGCAGCGACCAGCTGCTCTGCAGCCGCTCGGTCAGCGACCTGGCTTCGGCTTCCTCGTCCGTGGCATCGATGGCATAGGTGGTGGCGAGCGCCGCGACGGCCACTTCACGGGCCGCCATGGCCGGGATCAGGGCGAGCGCGATATCGCGATTGAAGCCGATCGGCTTGACGACGGGCGCGATGACATTGGCGATGCGTCCGGCGACGCTATAGTCGACCTGGCTCATCGTGCTGTCCTCCGGGACCTTCGGGAAGGTCAGCAGCAGCCAGAGTACCACGGTGGCGGCAAAGATGATCGTGCCGGCGCGGCGCAGGAAGATCCAGGCGCGTTGCCACAGGCCGATCAGGATGTCGTCGATGCGGGGCAGCTGATATTTCGGCATTTCCATCAGGAAGCCGCTGTTCGGTCCCTTGGTGACGGTGCTGCGCAGCACCAGCGCAACGACCATCGCGCCGATGATGCCGAAGACATAGAGGCCGAACAGGACCAGTCCCTGCAGGCCGATGCCCGGGCCGACGGTGCTGGGCGGGATGAACGCGCCGATGATGATCGCATAGACCGGAAGCCGCGCCGAACAGGTCATCAGCGGCGCGACCAGAATCGTGGTCAGCCGGTCCCGCGGATCGGAAATGCTGCGCGTCGCCATGATGCCGGGGATCGCGCAGGCAAAGGAGGACAGGAGCGGAATGAAGCTGCGTCCGGACAGGCCGACGCTGGCCATCATCCGGTCCATGATGAAGGCGGCGCGGGTCATGTAGCCGCTCGCCTCGAGCAGCAGGATGAACAGGAACAGGATCAGGATCTGCGGCAGGAACACGACCACCGAACCGACGCCGCCGATTGCCCCCTCGATAATGAAGTCGCGGAAGAAGCCCGCCGGCAGATTGGCCTCCACCGCGGACGCCACCCATTCGCTGGCGCTTTCGATCAGGCCGATCGGGGCCTCCGACCAGGCAAAGACCGCCTGGAACATGATGAACAGCACCGCGAACAGGATCACCGGTCCGGCGAACGGATGCAGGAACAGCGCGTCGGCCCGTTCCGACCACCGGCGGCCGGCGGTTTCGGAAACGACCGCCAGCTTCGCTATCCGCTTCGCCTGCTTGCTGAGGCCATGGTCGCGTTCCTTGGCGGTCACCGGCTTGATATCGTCCCGCTCGTGCAGGAGACGGCCTTCGACCGCGGCGGACAGATCCTGCAGGCCACGCCGCCGCACGGCGACCGTCGGGATCACGGGAACCCCGAGCTCTTTCTCCAGTCTGGCCGGATCGAGCGTCAGGCCGTCCCGCTCCGCAAGGTCCATCATGTTGAGCGCCACCACGACCGGCTGGCCGAGCGCGATCACTTCCAGGGCGAAGCGCAGGTGATTGTCGAGATTGGCGGCGTCGAGCACCAGGATGATCGCATCCGGGCGGCGTTCGCCCTTCTGCAGGCCCATGATGACGCTGCGCGTCACTTCCTCGTCGGGGCTGGTCGGATCGAGGCTGTAGCTGCCCGGCAGGTCGACCAGTTCCGCTGGCCGGCCGTCGGCAAAGGTGAAATGTCCGGATTTGCGCTCGACCGTAACGCCGGGATAGTTGGCGATCTTCTGCCGCGCCCCGGTGAGCGCGTTGAACAGCGCGCTCTTGCCGGAATTGGGGTTGCCCGCAAGGACAATCAGAGGTGCGATTTCCGACATCGATCAGGCGGCGATCGTCACCGCGTCGGGGCTTACCGATATTGCCCGGGCGTGCGATTTGCGTACCGCGATCATCATCCGTCCGACCTTGAGCGCGATCGGGTCATTCATCCCGAACATGCCCTTGTACAGCTTTTCCACCGACACTCCGGTATCAATGCCGAGCGCCCGCAGACGCCGACCCTCGTTGTCGGAAATGGCCGTCCAGTCGATGGCGGTGATTTGCGCGCATTGCCTGAGGGACAGCAGGTCCAGGGTAGTGGATGATGGCATATATATCGAAACTCGAACTTTCTAGTTGCGATTGATTATCAATATTGATTAGATTTGGCGAGTCTTTTCGTCAGATTGTGTGCCGGGCAACGGCGAGGTCGCCGCCAGACGGGAGTGCAGTGCGGTGTCAGGCGCCCCGATAGCGCAGGCGGCCGATAAAGCGCGCCATGCTGAAGCGGTCGCCGCCGCGGCCGGTGACCTTGGCCTTGACCTTCTCGAACTGCATGACATTTTCGATCCGGCGATCCAGAAAGGCGCGGGTGTCGGCGAAATCTTCGCTGTCATCGTCGAGAAACACGCTGATCGTGCTGCCATAGACGCCGGACAGAAGGGTCCGCTTGGTGTAATGATTATAGTCGGTGGCGGTGTCGCCGGCGAGCCGCCACATCCGGTCCGCAGCCCGCCAGCCCATCTTCGCGGCGCGGCGCAGATGCGGGGGCGCTGCCAGGATCGCCACCG
Source organism: uncultured Sphingomonadales bacterium (assembly GCA_964022135.1). GTDB lineage: Bacteria > Pseudomonadota > Alphaproteobacteria > Sphingomonadales > Sphingomonadaceae > Parasphingorhabdus. The sequence goes on from CAXIBD010000039.1 coordinate 10,829, forward strand.
CCCGCCGCAATCCTTCGCGATGCGGTGCGAGCGCTTCCAGCCGCGCCTCGACCAGCGCCTTGATCCGCTGCCGCACCTTCATCGCGGCCAGTTCGTCCGCGCCATATTTGGCGGCCATCTGCTCGTCGATCGCCTGGAACCAGGCATCGATCATGTCGACCGGCCCCTCGTTGAAGGCCAGCCGGGCAAGGTCGGGATCGATCCCGGCGAGGCCGGCAGCCGCCAGCACGGCTTTCTCGTTCCAGCCGTCGAACGCCGCCTGCGCGGCCAGCTCGGGCGCCAGAAAGGCGCGCACCTCGTCAAGGGTCGGATCTTCGGGAAGCGATGCGGACATGGGTGTTCCTTTGAAATCAGAGCTATCGATATAGACAGAAATTGCTGGGTTTCAAACCATTGCATTTGGCCCGTCGGTCTCTTAGCTGTCTGGTTAACAATCCACGCCTCTTGTTTCAGGGAATTCCATCTTGACCACATTATTCGATCCGATCACCGTTGGCGCCATCGAGGCACCGAACCGCATGTTCATGGCCCCGCTTACCCGCTGCCGTTCCACGATGGAGCATGTGCCGACGCCGATCATGGGCGAATATTATGCGCAGCGCGCCGGCGCCGGCCTGATCATTTCCGAAGCGACCGGAATCAGCCAGCAGGGGCTCGGCACACCCTTCGCGCCCGGCATCTGGAACGACGCGCAGACCGAGGCCTGGAAGCCGGTGATCGAGCAGGTTCACGAGGCCGGCGGCCGGATCATCTGCCAGCTCTGGCACATGGGCCGCATCGTCCATCCCGATTTCCTGGGCGGCGAGAAGCCGGTGTCCGCCTCGGCGACCACCGCACCGGGCAGCGTCCGCACCTATGCCGGCAAGCGCGACTATGTCGAGGCGCGGCCGCTCGAGATCAGCGAGATCCCGGGCCTGATCGACGATTATCAGAATGCCGCGGAAAATGCCAAGAAGGCGGGCTTTGACGGCGTGCAGCTGCATGGCGCCAACGGCTATCTGATCGACCAGTTCATCCGTTCCGGCACCAATTTGCGGACCGACGAATATGGCGGGTCGGCGGAAAACCGGGTCCGCCTGCTCGGCGAGGTCACCCAGCGACTGGTCGATGTCTGGGGCGCCGACCGGGTGTCCGTCCGCCTGTCGCCCAATGGCGATTCCCAGGGCGCAGATGACGCCACGCCGGTCGAAACCTTTACCACCGCCGCGAAACTGCTCGACAAGCTTGGCATCGCCTTTCTCGAACTGCGCGAGCCGCCGCCACACGGCACCTATGGCAATACCGACGTACCGGCGGTCAGTCCCGATATCCGTCCGGTGTTCAAGGGGCCGCTCGTTCTCAACAGCGACTATTTCTATGACAATGCCACGGCGGCACTGGCCGATGGCAAGGCCGACGCGATCAGCTTCGGCCGGACCTTCATCACCAACCCTGATCTGCCGGAACGCTTCCGCAGCGGCGCAGAACTCAATCCGATCGACTTCACGCCGACCTGGTACAGCCAGGGAGCGGAAGGCTATGTCGACTATCCGACGATGGAACAGAGCGAAAAGGTCAGTGCCTGATCGGCGCTGACCGCCGGGAGTGTCGGATTAAAAGGCGCCTTTGAGACGGCGGAACATGTCCTGGACCGCTGACTCGGCTTCCATTTCCTGATCCATTTTCGTCGCGAGGCGGTGCAGGCGCTGGAACAGGTCTTCGCTGGCCCGAATGATCTGACGCGCCTCTTCCGGAAAGCGGGCCGTCATCGAACGGTGGGTCACCGGCGCCTCGCCAAGCGCGCGATCATGGTTCCAGGCTTCTCCTGCGGTCAGTTCGCCGCTGTGCAGGGCCTTCTGGTTCAGAAGCCAGGCGATGCAGTGCATCAGTCTCGTCGTCACTTTCAGCGATTCACAGGAAAAGGAAACGGCGAGCCTGTCGTCCGGGTCCGAATCTTCGTGGAAGCGGCCCGATTCAAAATAGGAGCGCGCTTCATCCGCGAGCACCATTGCTTCGGTGTAAAGCGCGTCGATCAATTTGGGCGTCAAAAGCGATTCACGAATATCCATTGGCGCTACCTAGCAAGATATCGGCTTGTTTTGACAGTTAATTTTGAGGCCCCAATGGCTTAACAGGCGGTTTGTTTCAAACTGACACGCGGGGCATCGCGGGGTTAACTGGTGGACAGTTCTGGTTAACATCGGGCCAGCCCGCAGAACGCAAGCGCCTCAGGCGATGATATCCGGAATGAGCTGATTTTCAAGCACGATGATCCGGTCGCGCAATTGCAATTTTCTTTTCTTGAGTCGCGCGGTCCGGAGCTGATCGGTACTGCCCGCTTCGACCAGGGCAGCAATCGCTTCGTCTAGGTCGCGATGTTCAATTTTCAGCAGCTCGAGCCGCGTTTGCAACTCTTCATCGCTCATCGCCATCCTGGATCAATCTCCCCCTTGCGCCGGTGAAACAAATTTGCAATCTTCACCCTATTCATGGTTCAAGTCCAAACCAAGACAATTTAACCATGAAGCCCGGCGCCAAGACATATTGGCCAGCATATCAGGAAAGGAACTTTGATCCTCTTTCATTTTCAGAAACACCATTTTTGAGGAGACTTTAATGATTCAGAATCACCTGTCAGCATTGCGCGAAAAGCATCAAGCACTGGAACGCAAGATCGCAGAAGAAGAAACCAGGCCCCTTCCCGACACGATTCGAATCCACAGTCTCAAGAAAGAGAAGCTCAGGTTGAAAGAAGAATTGCTGGATTAGCCGGGATTCTGCGACGGCGGCAGGACTGACCTTAAAAATATAATACCCGTTTCGGAGCGAGCGCAGTTATTCTGCATCGCACTCGTGCGGCCTTTCTGCTAGGCGTAAGTCATGCCCACCACAGACCCTTCGAGCACCAAGACTGCCCGCAACATCCTGACCGGCCTCCGGGCGATCATGGCATCGCGCGGCAATGCCCAGACCAAGCTGAACCGGGTTGTCGACACCATCGCCGACGCGGTCAACAGCGAGGTCTGCTCGATCTATCTGCTCCGCGAGGGTGTGCTCGAACTGTTCGCAACCCGCGGCCTCAACGCCGAAGCGGTGCATGTGACCAAGCTGGCCGTCGGCGAAGGCCTGACCGGCTATATCGCCAAGAATGTCGAGACGCTGAATCTGGACGAGGCGGCGAGCCACCCGGATTTCCAGTATCGGCCGGAAACCGGCGAGGAAAAATTCCACAGCTTTGCCGGCGTGCCGATCATCCGTAACCAGCAGGCGATCGGGGTGCTGTGCGCCCAGCATGTCGAGCCGCGCCGCTATTCGGAAGTGGAAATCGAGGCCTTCCAGACAGCGGCGATGGTGCTGTCCGAGCTGATCAGCGGCGCCGAATTTGTCGACGACAATGTCGCCGAGGAAGGTGTGCTGCTCGACGACGGCGCTTCGCGCCTCAGCGGGCTGCAACTGGTCAAGGGCAAGGCCAGTGGTTACGCGGTCTTCCACCAGCCGCGGGTGAAGATCGAGCATACCGTGGCCGAGGATACCGAAGCCGAGCGGCACCGGGTCTATTCGGCGTTCGACAAGATGCGCGCCCAGATCGACCAGATGACCAGCCAGGCAGAATTCGGGGTCGGCGGCGAGCATGAGGAAGTGCTCGAGACCTACAAGATGTTCGCCTATGACGAGGGCTGGAGCCGGCGGATCAACGAGGCAATCGACAGCGGCCTCACGGCGGAAGCGGCAATCGAGAGGGTGCAGCAGCATACCCGGATGCGGATGCGGCAGATCGACGATCCGCTGCTGGCCGAGCGGATGCACGATCTGGAGGATCTCGCGAACCGGTTGCTGCGCATTGTTTCCGGCCAGATGGGGACCGCAGCCAAAATGGGTCTGCGGCAGGACACGATCCTGATCGCCCGCAACCTGGGTCCTGCGGAACTGCTCGAATATGACCGGCGCCGGCTGAAGGGCGTGATACTCGAAGAAGGCTCGCTGACCGCGCATGTGACGATCATTGCCAGGGCCATGGGCATACCGATACTGGGGCAGGTCAAGAATATCCGGCAGGTGGTCCGCGAGGATGACCATCTGCTGCTCAACGTCGATGAAAATGTCGTGTTTGTCAGGCCCGGCCCCTCGGTGGTCGAGGCCTTTGAAGCGCAGCTGGAACTGAGCCAGAAGAAGCGCGCCGCCTATTCCGAACTGCGCGACAAGGAAGCCATTACCAAGGACGGCGTGCGGATCACGGTCAATATCAACGCGGGCCTGCGCGACGACCTGGCCCTGATCAGCCTCACCGGTGCCGACGGCATCGGCCTGTTCCGGACCGAATTGCAGTTTCTGGTCGCCGCCAAGATGCCGGGACGGGCGGGCCAGACCCGCTTCTACCGCGACGTGCTCGATGCGGCCGGCGACAAGCCGGTCATATTCCGCACCATCGACATCGGCGGCGACAAGCCGCTCCCCTATTTCCAGACCGGCGACCCCCGGGAAGACAATCCGGCAATGGGCTGGCGGGCGATCCGCATCGGTCTTGAACGCGATGCGCTGATGAAGGTCCAGGCCCGGGCGCTGATCGAGGCGGCGGCGGGGCGGAAGCTGAATGTCATGTTCCCGATGATTGCCGAACCCTGGGAATTTGACCGGGCCAAGGCCGTTTTCGAGCACCAGCGCGCCTATCTGCAGGGCCAGAAGAAGCGGCTGCCTTCGCAGATCCGCTATGGCGCCATGCTCGAGGTCCCTGCGCTGGCGGAATGCCTCGACCTGATGGCCGACCGGCTGGACTTCCTGTCGATCGGAACCAATGACCTCACCCAGTTCCTGTTCGCCGCGGACCGGAGCAATCCGAAGCTGGCCGAGCGCTTCGACTGGATGAGTCCTGCGATCTTGCGATTCCTGAACCGTGCGTCGGAAAATGCCGCGCGCTTCGGCATTGCGCTGAGCGTTTGCGGCGAGATGGGCGGTCGCCCGCTGGATGCGCTGGCGCTGCTGGGACTGGGGATCCGCAACCTGTCGATCACGCCGGCTTCGGTGGGCCCGATCAAGGCGATGGTCCGTTCGCTGGATCTCGGTCAGGCGCAGCGGGAAATCAAATCGATCTTGAAGGAAGCACCGGCGGAACCGAGGTTGCGTCTCGAACAATGGGCAAACAAGCACCAGATTGATCTGGGCTGATCATTTTTTTGCCGATCTCGCGGCGAATCTTCCGCTGAGAGAGCGAAATCGGGAAAATGCCGGCCTCTGGCGATGATAGCCATTGACTTTTGCCCGCCAAACTGGCTCTTTTGCTGCAAATATCCGGGGAGTGCGAAAAGGGTCGCGAAGTGATCCGGCCAAGGGAGTTTTGAGTGGCCGAAGATAGTATTGAAGACGAAAATGTTGAACCAAATCTGCATAGCACGGGTCAACTCTTGCGCCGCGCGCGTGAGCAGAAAGGCATGTCTCTGGAAGATATTGCCAAAAAAACCAGGATTCCGCAGCGCCATCTCGGATCGATCGAAGCCGGCGATTTTGATGCGCTACCCGGTCGGACCTATGCCATCGGTTTTGCCAAATCCTACGCAAGGGCCGTTGGTCTCAGCGATGCGTCGATCGGCACCCAGTTGCGCACGGAAATGGATGAACAGGGCCACGGAGCCTATCAGGCGGAATCGAGCGGATATGCGCCTGCCAATCCCTCGAGCATCCCGCCGCTCTATCTGGCCTGGACCGCTGGCGGTATCGGGATATTGGTGCTGGTCGGCTATCTCGTCTGGCGCACGCTGATTCTCAATCCGGCCGATATCGCGCCGATAGCAGAAACCGAAACCCCGGTCGAAGCCGCTTCCGTCGATGCCAGTGCGCAGAGCCTTCAGGAAACTGCTTCGGCGCCGGCAAGCGGAGGCACGGTGGTGCTGACGGCAACCGAACCGGTCTGGTTGAAAATCTACGACGCCGAGGGTGAACGCCTGTATGAAAACGAAATGGCTGCCGGGGACACGTTCACGGTGCCGGCGGATGCCGACAATCCACAGATTCTCACCGGACGTCCCGATGCGCTGACCGTGACCATCGACGGCCAGACTGTTCCGCCGCTGGGCGCGGGGGACCGCACGATCAAGGATGTGGGGGTCAGCGCGCAGGCGTTGCTGGCCCGGGAAACTGCAGCCGAACCGGCAGTCGAGCCGGCAGCAGAACCGTCGCAGGACTGAAGCAGCCATCAATAGGCTGCCGACGCCACCAAGGCGTGCATCCGCATCGCTGAACGGTATAATTTTCTTTACCTTTCAGTCTGGTATATGGTTAATATAAGAGAATTCAGCGGAGGCCTCGATGACAAAATTTGGTATCACGATCCTGCTCACCGGCTTGCTGGTCAGCGCGCCGGTATCGGCCCAGAATGCGAATGTTGAGCCGCGCATAGACCGGCTGGAGCAAGAAATGCGGGCGGTCCAGCGCAAGGTATTTCCTGGCGGCTCCTCCCGCTATTTTGAGCCGGAGATTTCGGCCGAGCGCGGACCTGCGCCCCCGGCCGCCAACACCACATCTGCGGTCAGCGACCTGATCGCACGCGTCGATGCGCTGGAAGCCAGCCTCGCCAATATCACCGGCCAGGTCGAGGAAAACGGCTATCGCCTCAAGAAAATCGAGGACAAGATGGCCGCTGCGGAGCAAATGGCAGCCAGCTCGACGGGCGAGGGCTCGAGCGCTCTGCTGCCGGCCGCCAAAACCCCTGCGCAAGCAACGGAAGCTGCACCCGCTCCGGAGCGGGTCGCCGGCGTCGCCGCGATCATCATGCCCGAGACCGGAGATGCGGCGGAAGACGCCTATATTTACGGCTATCGTTTGTGGGAGGCCAAATATTTTCCCGAAGCGCAGGCGCAGCTGAAGAAGATGGTCGAGGATCATCCCGGCCATCCCCGGGCCAGTTTCGCGCAGAATCTGCTCGGGCGCGCCTATCTTGATGACGGCAAGCCGGCGCTCGCCTCGGTAGCCCTTTACGAGAATTACCAGAAAAGACCGCGGGGCGAACGGGCACCGGACAGCCTCTATTATCTCAGCACGGCGCTCGTCCAGCTTGGCAAAAAAGCTGATGCCTGCCGCGTTCTTGCGGAAATGCAGGATGTCTATCCCGAAGTAGCCAGCGGCCGGCTCACCGATCGCGTGGCATCGGGCAAGGCCGCCGCCAACTGCAAATAGATATGGACGACGATGCCACCTCGCTTCCCGAACGGTTTGAAGCGGCGCTGGATCGTCTGATCCCCGATTTTGCCACCAGCGACCAGAAGCTGGGGCTTGCCGTTTCCGGCGGCCCGGACAGTCTGGCGCTGCTCCTGCTGGCGTTCGAATCCTGCCCGGACCGCATCGTCGCGGCAACCGTCGATCATGGCTTGCGCCCCGCCGGTCGGACCGAGGCAGAATTTGTCGCATCCTTGTGCCGGGAGCGCGGCATAGCGCACAGGATCCTGCGGCCCGTGGTGCCGATCCGCGGCAGCATCCAGAGCGCGGCAAGACGCGCGCGCTACGGGTTGCTGCATGACTGGATGAGGGAAGCGCAAATCCGGTGGCTGGCAACCGCCCATCACGCCGACGATCAGCTGGAAACCATGATCATGCGCATATTGCGCGGCAGCGGGATCGACGGCATGTCGGGCATTCGCGAAAAAAGGGGCAATATCGTCCGTCCGCTGCTCCATTTCCAGAAGGCGGAACTGGAATCCCATGTCGCCAGCCTCGGCATCGAGGCGGTCGACGATCCCTCCAACCGCGACCAGGGCTATGACCGGGTGCGGGTCCGCAACGCGCTGCAGGATCTGGAAGGCTTTGACAGCCGGCTCGCCAGCCAGAGCGCCAGCGCGCTCGGCTCGGCGCGCGAGGCAATCGAGTGGATGGTCGACCGGCTTGCCGCCGATCATATCCGCACCACCGATTTCGGCTGCACGCTTTCCGAGACCGAATTTCCAGCGGAAATTCGCCGGCGGCTGTTGCTGCGATGCCTGCATATCTGCGATCCCGCGCTGTCGCCGCGCGGCAGCCAGATCGACCAGACGATCATCGCGCTGGAAAAGGGCGAAACCGTTACCCTGGGGGACATATTGTGCCGGGGTGGCGATATCTGGCACTTCAAGCCGGCGCCGAAGCGGCGGAATAGCTGAATTTCTGACGAGCCCCGGGTTTCGCGCCGTTCCGATAACCATGATCGGTAAAAACATTGGCCTGTATATTGTCATCCGCCGCAAAAGGCCTATCTTTAGAGGACTGATAAAATCGCGGCGCGATGCCCGGCGTCCGCTGCGACCATGATGACAGGACAATTTGCGCAATGAATGACGAACAGGATCCCAAAGAAAACCCCTGGATGAAAAGCATGTTCATCTGGGCCGGCGTCATTGTTGCGCTGCTGCTCACCGTTTCGATGTTTGGCGCTGGCGCGGCTTCCGAAGCCGGTACCGGCATCAGCTATTCCTCTTTCCGCAACAAGGTTGAAGAAGGAAGCGTGAAGAGCGTTTCCATCGCTCCGGACAAGATCACGGGCGAACTCACCAATGGTGACATGTTCACGACCACCCCTGTCGGCAGCGATCCCTCGCTGGTGAACCTGCTCGATGAAAAGGGCGTGGAATACAGCGGCAAGGCGCAGGAACAGGCCAGCATCTGGCAGATCATCCTGGTCCAGTCCCTCCCCTTCCTCCTGATCCTGGGCATCGCCTTTTTCGTTCTGCGCCAGATGCAGAAGGGCAGCGGGTCCGGAGCGATGGGCTTTGGCAAGTCCAAGGCAAAGCTGCTGACCGAAAAGCAGGGCAAGGTTACCTTCCAGGACGTCGCCGGTATCGATGAAGCGCGCGAAGAGCTGGAAGAAATTGTCGAATTTCTCAAAAATCCCGGTCGCTTTGCCAAGCTCGGTGGCCAGATTCCGAAGGGCGCACTGCTGGTCGGCTCGCCCGGTACCGGTAAAACCCTTCTGGCACGCGCCATTGCGGGCGAAGCCGGCGTTCCGTTCTTTTCCATCTCCGGTTCGGACTTTGTCGAAATGTTCGTCGGTGTCGGCGCCAGCCGCGTCCGCGACATGTTCGAACAGGCCAAGAAAAATGCCCCCTGCATCGTCTTCATCGACGAAATTGACGCGGTCGGTCGCCATCGTGGCGCCGGTCTCGGCAACGGCAATGACGAACGCGAACAGACGCTGAACCAGCTGCTGGTCGAGATGGACGGCTTCGAGGCCAATGAAGGCATCATCATCATCGCCGCGACCAACCGCCCCGACGTTCTCGATCCCGCGCTGCTGCGTCCCGGCCGGTTTGACCGGCAGGTGGTCGTGCCGCGCCCCGATATCGAGGGCCGCGAAAAGATCCTCGCGGTGCACATGAAAAAAGTGCCGCTGGCCCCCGACGTTGACCCGCGCACGATTGCGCGCGGCACGCCCGGCTTCTCCGGTGCCGATCTCGCCAATCTGGTCAACGAGGCAGCCCTGATGGCGGCCCGTCGCGGCAAGCGGATGGTCGCGATGAGCGAGTTCGAGGATGCCAAGGACAAGGTCATGATGGGCACCGAGCGCCGGTCGATGGTGATGACCGACGACGAGAAGAAGATGACCGCCTATCACGAAGCGGGCCATGCGATTGTCTCGATTCACGAAGAAGCGTCCGATCCGATCCACAAGGCGACGATCATTCCCCGGGGCCGCGCGCTGGGCATGGTGATGCGCCTGCCCGAACGCGACAATTACAGCTATCACCGCGACAAGATGCACGCCAATCTGGCGGTATCGATGGGCGGACGCGTTGCCGAGGAAATCATCTTCGGACACGACAAGGTTTCCTCCGGGGCCTCCAGCGATATCCAGTACGCAACCAAGCTGGCGCGCGACATGGTTACCCAGTGGGGCATGTCCGAGGAAATGGGACCTCTGCAATATGAAGAGGAACAGGGCGAGACCTTCCTCGGCTATTCGCAGTCCCAGCGCGTCCATATGTCGGACGAGACCGCCAAGAAGATCGATCTCGAAATTCGCAAGCTGATCGACGACAGCTATGCCCGGGCGAAGCATCTGCTGACCAAGCACAGCGACCAGCTGCATGCGCTCGCCAATGCGCTGCTCGAATATGAGACGCTGTCGGGCGAGGAAATCGACGAACTGGTCAAGAACGGGAAGTTCCACCGGCCGGGCGGCGACGTCGTCAAACCGGCGGCCGTGCCAACGATCGGCACCAGCATTCCGAAAACAGGGCGGAAGAAGAAGGGACCGTTTACCGATCCCAAGCCGCAGGGCGCCTGATCCGCCCGCGGTTGAAGCCCCAGGACAAAGAAAAGGCCGCTCGGGAATATTCCCGGCGGCCTTTTTCTTTTGTCTCCAGCGATGCTGTGAGGTTATTCGCTGCCTAGCGGCGGCCGTAATCTCCGGCAACACCCGCGCTACGTGGCGGTGCGGCGGCGGTCAGGCGCAGCGCTTCTGCCGACTGGCTGATCGAGCCGATTTCATCCGGCGTATCGTCATCATCGATCAGAACCTTCTGCAGCGACTGGATCAGGCTTTCCTCGAGATCCTTCGGCTTGATCGTTTCCTCCGCGATTTCGCGCAGCGCCACGACCGGATTTTTGTCGCGATCGCGATCAACGGTCAGCTCTGCGCCGCCCGAAATCTCGCGTGCGCGTTGCGCAGCGAACAACACCAGATCAAACCGGTTTGTAACTTTATCAACGCAATCTTCAACCGTAACGCGAGCCATAAGGCGCTCCTGATTCTGCAAACTTTGGGAAAAGAGCCTGTCACTTAGGGATATCGGCGGAATTTGTCAAGAAATCCGCACTGGCTCCGCCATGTGCCTGCAAAGGCATCGGCAATCTAATGGTTTGTCGGTGCGTCAATGTTAATCTATGGCCGGACGCGATGAAAAACACCCAGGTGAAAGCGCAGCAATCGCAACCCGATGCACCACCGCCATGGTTTGAAGTCGGGGACAACCGGTTGCGGCTGATGCGGCAACCGGCGGAACGGCTGGTCGCGCTGACGGACACGCTCGAAGCCGCGGACAAGAGCCTCAAATTATTCTTCTACATGTTCGAGGATGACAGCCTGGGCCAGAGGATCCTCGCTCTCCTGATTGCCGCCTGCCAAAGGGGCGTCGCCGTGGAAATGATGGTCGACAGCTTCGGTTCGAACGGGACGCCGCGCAAATTTTTTGACCCGTTTGTCGAGGCTGGCGGCAAATTCGAGATATTCAGCCCCCGCTTCTCGACCAGCTATTTTGTCCGCAATCATCAGAAAATGGTGATCGCTGATGACTGCCGTGCCCTGATCGGCGGATTCAACATTGCGGACGAATATTTCAATTTGCAGCAACCGGATGACGACGGGGATCCGACGGACGATAGCTGGGAAGACCTCGGCCTTGCGATCAACGGGCCGGAAGTGGCCAATCTCGCCCGCTATTACCGCGTTCTGTCCGACTGGGTTCACCAGCATAACGGCAACATGCGCTCGTTGCGGAAAATGGTGCGACACTGGGATGCCGGCAGGGGGCAGTTCCGATGGCTTCTGGGCGGGCCGAGCAACCGCATGAGCCGCTGGGCGGGTGCGATCAAGAAGGATCTGGAGAAGGGCAGCCGGCTCGACCTCGTCACCGCCTATTTTTCCCCGGGTCAGGGGTTGCTGCGCCGGATTGGCGGCTTGTCCAAGCGCGGCGGAACAAGCCGGCTCATATTGCCCGGCAAGACCGACAATGCGGCAACGATCGGCGCGAGCAGGCTGCTCTATGGCTATCTGCTCAAGCGCCGCGCGCGGATCTTCGAATATCAGCCGAGGCGCCTGCATACGAAACTGGTGATCGTCGATGATGCGGTGTATATCGGATCGGCGAATTTCGACTTGCGCAGCCTGTTTATCAATGTCGAAATGATGCTGCGCATCGACGATGCCGGCTTCGCCGACCATGCCCGAACGGTGATCGATATCCTGCAAGAAAATGCGGAAACGATCACCCCGCAACTGCACCGGTCGCGCCGGACGTTTCTCAACCGGCTGCGCTGGACCCTGTCCTATTTTCTCGTCAACACGCTCGACTACCGCATCACGCGCCGGTTCAATTTCGGAAACGGAAAATAGGTCGTCGCGGCAATGCAGCTCCGGTCGCACCGGCGAGCCGGAGCATTCCGTCGCAGCTGGAGAATCGTTCACCGCAAACCGCGGTTCTGCCCCTGTTCAGACAGAAGCGCTTAGTTAGAAGGATATATGAACATTCCAACAGCAGGCAGTCGGACGACCTTGAAACATTATCGGAACATATTGATGGTACTGCTGACCGTCAGCCTGACCGCCTGTGTGTCGCCGTCAAACCGGCCGCCGCCGCAACAGGCCAACGCGGCACCGCCGGTATATCAGAACCGGGCGCCGTCAACTCCGCCCCGGGTGGAGGAAAGCCGCGAACAGCCGAACCCGCAACTGGTCCGGGAAATCGAGGACCTTTGGCGCACGTTTCCGGGGAAGACCGGGATTGCCGTCAAGCGGATTGACGGGGACTGGGAATTCGGGTTCCGGCCTGACGAATATTTCCCTCAGCAAAGCGTCTCGAAACTGTGGGTTGCCATGACCCTGCTTGACAAGGTCGACCAGGGCAAGGCGTCGCTGTCCGATGCTATCCGGATCGGCAAGGACGACCTGACCGTCTTCCATCAGCCGATGGCAGCCGAAGTACAGCGGAACGGTGCGGTCACCAAGAGCGTCTATACCTTGCTCGAAATGGCGCTGGCGAGCAGCGACAATACGGCGAATGACTCCCTGCTCCGCCATGCCGGCGGACCCGAGGCGGTACGGGCGTTTATTGCGAAAAATTCTCTCGGCAAGATTCGTTTCGGGCCGGGCGAGCGGTTGCTCCAGAGCGGCATCGCCGGCATGGAATGGCGGCAGAACCTGTCCTACGGACGGACCTTCTATGCGGCCCGAGCCAAAATACCGGTCGAACAGCGGCGACAGTCGCTTGAGGCCTATCTCGCCGATCCCGTGGATGGTGCCAGTCCGATGGCCATTGCCCACGCTCTCGACAAGCTGGCCCGCGGCGAGCTGCTCTCCGCCAATTCCACCAAATTGCTGCAATCCATCCTGAAGCGCACGCACAGCGGCCCGAACCGGCTGAAGGCGGGCGTACCCTCGGGCTGGGAATTCCTGCACAAGACCGGAACCGGCCAGGTGCTTGGGCCGGTCGCAACCGGATATAATGATATCGGCATCATGATCGCCCCCGACGGGACCCGCTATGCGGTTGTCGTCATGCTGGGCGACACGACCGCCTCCATCCCCGAGCGCATGCGCCTGATGCAGGCCGTCACCCGTGCGGTGGGCCGCTATCATCGGGGCTAGCGCCTATTCGGCGGGAACGGGTTCCGCGCTCTGATCCTCGAGTGACTCCGGCGGTGTATTGCGCTCGTCGAGCATTTCCGCCGCTTCATCCAGGGCCTTTGCTTCGCCAACGGTTACGCCGCCGGGGCCGGGATCATTTTGCGCCGGACCGCAGGCGGCCAATCCGGTCAACATCATGGCACTGAACAACTTTCTCATGACCTCTCCATAATGGCTATTCGGGCTGGACCAAAGCCAAAAAAAAAGGGCCGTCCGAGGACAGCCCTTTTTCCTGTTTCGATCAGAAAAGCTTACTGAGCTTCTTCCTTGGCCGTTTCTGCAGCCTTTTCAGCAGCATCAGCAGCTTCGCCAGCGGCAGCAGCAGCATCTTCGGTTGCTTCTACAGTTGCGTCGCCCATGGCGTCTGCAGTGCCTTCAGCAGCATCCATTGCGTTGTCAGCAGCTTCTTCAGTTGTTGTTGCATCGGTGGTTGCAGCCGTATCTTCTGCGCCAGCTTCAGCATTGTCGGCGCCGGAGCATGCGGCCAAGCCGAGCGCAGCAGCCAGAACGAGTGACGTTGTAACTTTTTTCATTGGGGTAACCCTCTATTATATTCCTCAAAAACCACGCAGGCCGGAAGTGCTTCTGCCTCCTCTGGCCTGCGGTCCGCATCTTTAGCGATGTCTCGGAATGAACGCAATGAAGAACCTGCGCGGCCAAATTCCCGATCTCCAGATTCGCGCCGATGAAGTGCTGCCGACAAAAGCCGAGCCTTAAAATCTAGCCGATTGACCGGATATAAAGATTTCTTTATATAGCTTCTTGTCATGGACCATATCTTGAACATTTTTAGGGCGCTGGCCGACCCGACCCGGTTGCGAATCATGCTGTTGCTGCAAAAGATGGAACTGGCCGTGGGCGAACTGGCCCAGATTCTCAACCAGAGCCAGCCGCGCATCTCCCGGCATATAAGAATATTGGATGAAGCGGGGCTGGCCGAGCGCCGCAAGGAAGGCAGCTGGGTCTTTCTCAAACCCGGACCCGCGTCAGAGCTCGACATATTGGGTCGCATTTTCCGGTCGGCCAAGGTCGCCCAGTCCGAGCAGGCCCAGCATGATCAAGCGCAGCTTTCGCTGGTTCGCAAGGCGCGGGCCGAAATGGCCGAACGCTATTTTGCTGCCCATGCCGAGGAATGGGATGCGATTCGGTCCCTGCATTTGCCCGAGGCAGAGGTTGAGCGGGCCATGCTGGCCCTGCTCCGCGACGCCCCCCTGGGCAGGATGGTGGACATCGGAACCGGGACGGGGCGAATGGTCGAACTGTTCGGCGCTGCGGCCCAATCCATCATCGCGATCGACAACAGCCCCGAAATGCTGCGGCTGGCGCGGGCAAAGTTGCTGGAAAGCGAGACCGCCAACGGATCGAACCTGATCCGGAAGACGGAACTGAAGCAGGGCGACTTCAACAATCTCCCCCTGGAGAATGGGACGGCGGACAGCGTCATCCTTCATCAGGTCCTGCATTATGCGCAACATCCCGAAGCCGTACTGGCGGAAGTGTCCCGGGTCCTGAATTCCGAAGGCATCGTTCTGATCGCCGATTTTGCGGCCCATGATCGGGAAGATCTGCGGACCGAACATGCGCATGCACGACTTGGCTTCAGCGATGACAGCATGAAACACTGGCTCGCCGCGTCGAATCTTGAACTGGTTCAGTGCCGGACGCTGGACGGCGGCGAGCTCACGGTGAAAATCTGGGTCGCCAGGAAACCGGCGATTCCCAGCCTGCATCCCGATTCAGACAAATTGCCCTCCCCTACCCAAAATTTGAAAAGAGCATCCGCATGAACAACTCAACCCGGCCGATGGGGCTAGTCGAACTGGAAGAGGCAAAGCGTGCGCTTGATACGCCGCTCTTCGCCGGACTGAGCGGGGATGCCGATGTGTCATTCGAATTTTTTCCGCCGAAATCGGAAAAGATGGAAAAGACGCTGTGGGAAAGTGTCGTGACGCTGGAACCACTCAGCCCAAGATTTGTTTCGGTGACCTACGGTGCCGGCGGAACCACCCGTGAGCGTACCCATGCGACAGTGGCCAGAATCGCCAAGGAAACCAAGATTCCGGCCGCAGCCCATCTGACCTGCGTCGGGGCCAGCAAGGCGGAGATCGCGGAGGTTGCCCGATCCTATTGGGAGGCAGGCGTCCGCCATATCGTCGCCCTGCGCGGCGACCCGCCGGCGGAAGGCCAGGCGTTCGAACCCCACCCCCAGGGCTATGCCAGCGCTGCGGACCTGGTGAAGGGCCTGACGGATATCGCGCCGTTCGAAATCTCGGTCGCTGCCTATCCGGAAACCCATCCCGAAGCCGACTGCCCGCAGAGCGATCTCGACAATCTGAAGCGCAAGCTGGACGCCGGTGCGAGCCGTGCCATCACCCAGTTTTTCTTCACCGCCGAGGCCTTTTTCCGGTTCCGCGACGCGGCGGCAGCAGCCGGTATCGACGCCGAGCTGGTGCCCGGCATCCTGCCGGTGTCCAATGTCGCGCAGACGCGCAAGTTCGCCGGCATGTGCGGCGCGGAAATCCCGCCGTGGATGAACGACCTGTTCGAGGGGCTGGATGACCATCCCTCGGCCCGGCAACTGATCGCGGCGACGGTGGCGGCGGAATTGTGCCGCAAGCTTTATGCGGGCGGCGTCCGCCAGTTTCATTTCTACACGCTCAACCGGGCCGAGCTCAGCTATGCGATCTGCCATCTGCTGGGCAAGCGGCCGGTCAGCGGACAACAGGAGAAGGCGGCATGACCAACGCGCGCGAACGATTGCAGACACTGGCCGCGGAGCGGATCCTGGTGTTCGACGGCGGCTATGGCACGGCGATCCAGGATTACCGGCTCGGCGAACGCGACTATCGCGGCAGCCTCGATCTGACCGATGACCAGAAGGGCAATAACGACCTGCTCAGCCTGACCCGTCCCGATATCATCGAGGCCATTCACAGCTCCTATCTTGAGGCCGGCGCCGACATTATCGAGACCAATACGTTCAGTTCCACGGTGATCAGCCAGGCGGACTATGGCTGCGAGCATCTGGTACGCGACCTCAACGTCAAGTCGGCGGAAATTGCCCGCGCGGCCTGCGACAAGGCGGAGGCCAGGGATGGCCGTCCGCGCTTCGTCGCGGGATCGGTGGGTCCCACAAACAAGACGCTGTCGCTGTCCCCGGATGTCAACGATCCCGGCTTCCGGGAGATTGATTATGATTATCTGAAGGGCGTCTATCGCGAGCAGTGCGATGCGCTGATCGACGGCGGTGTCGATTTTCTGCTGATCGAGACGATATTCGACACGCTCAACGCCAAATGTGCCGGGATGGCGGCGATGGAAGCCGCCGAAGCGAGCGGTCGCGACGTGCCGCTGATGATCTCGATGACCCTGACCGACCTGTCTGGGCGCAACCTGTCCGGCCACACGGTCGAGGCCTTCTGGCACGCCGTCCGCCATCTGAAGCCGCTGACCATCGGTCTCAACTGTTCCTTCGGCGCCGACCAGCT
>CAXIBD010000040.1:0-27150 GCA_964022135.1 uncultured Sphingomonadales bacterium
TCACCCTAACCCCACACTATCACTTGCGAAAGCGCGAATCCCGCACTAGGGAAGCGGCGCTGTCCGATATTCGACCAGATTCACGGGTCGGGCGGCATTTGCGGAGACGTGGCAGAGTGGTCGATCGCGCACGCTTGGAAAGCGTGTATAGGGCAACCTATCGAGGGTTCGAATCCCTCCGTCTCCGCCACTGACCTGTCCAGCCTCATCCCCTGGCATCCAGAACCAATTGAAAGTCTTGGCTTTTACAGCCAGTTCTTGTCAATTCGCTCCAGTCCGATCCAACCCCATCCGATGTGGCGTGGGGGTATATTCGGGCTGCGGTTTTCGGGTATTACAGCATCCTTGACTTCGCCAAAGTCTGATCAGGGGCACGCTATTGATACGAAAGGCTCGGACGGATAATGACATCGGATGGACTATTGCTCGTTAACGCTATCCAGCTGAGCCCCGGAACTTCCATATGCCAGCCGATATGCAAGCGCGACTCCGCCTGCCCCTCCGGTAATGTTGCCCAACGTCACGATGAACAGGTTCTGGCCAAAATCCGACCAATCAACGGCGGCCCCGGCCAGCATCGCCTGGGGGAAGAAATACATGTTGGCAATCGAGTGTTCCAGGCCAAGCAGAACGAAACTGGCTATCGGCCAGATAATGGTCAGAATCTTCCCACCCGCTGACCGCGCGGCGAACGAGAGCCAGACGGCCAGGCACACGAGGATATTGCACAAGAATGCGCGCGCGAACGCTTCCGGCATACTGAGGGCGGCCTTCGATTCGGCAATACCGATCGCCGTTTCGCGCAGACCGGCAACCAAAAGACCGGACGCCCAGACAAGTCCCGCGATCAGCACGGCTCCGGCAAAATTGCCGATGTAGACGATGGTCCAGTTGCGCAGCAGCTGGCCCGGGGAAACAAGCTTTTCCACCACAGCTATCACCAGCAGCGCATTTCCGGTAAACAGTTCCGCTCCCGCCACGATGACCAGAATCAGCCCGAGAGAAAAGACGATGCCCCCCAAAAAGCGTGCAGGGCCGAAGGCCATGTCGGCTCCGGTCATGACCATCGTGAAGGCTGCCGCGCCCAGTGCAATGAACGCGCCGGCCAGAACGGAGAGCACGAGCAGCTGCGACAGCGCGAGACCGGCTTTCTGTACGCCCGCCCTGTCCACCAGCGCATAGATCTCGGACGGCTTGTAGGCGACCAGACCGGTCGGGTTGGGTTCAGCCATGATTTTCCTGTGCTGCTAGGGATCCTGGCGTTTCGCCGGTCATTTCTGAAGTTCCGGCATCAGATAATCCAGAGCATTTTTGACGGTCAGGAGTTTCGGCGCATCCTTGTCCGGAATGTCGATATCCAGCCTTTGATGGAGAGCCGCCAGCAGATTATAGATATCCATGGAATCCAGATCGAAATATTCCTGGATATTATCGGTCTCTGCGATGCTTGACAGATCCACTTCGGGCGCGACGGATTCGAGCTCTTCGGCAAATATTCTTTTCAGTTCCTCGCGGTTCATAGGCCCTCCGGTGCATTGAGCTTCTCGGCCAGCGCATTCAGGAACAGTCCTCCGCGGTGACCGTCGCTGACCCGGTGGTCTGCTGCCAATGTCATCTGAAGTACGGGCCGCGAGACGATCTGGTCGCCGATCACCCAGGGCTGTTCCGTAATCTTGCCAAAACCGATTATGGCCACCTGGGGCGGATAGATGATCGGCAGTACGCCTTCCACGCCGCGATCCCCGAGACTGTTCACGGTCATCGTCGAGCTTGTCAGCTCGGAGGCACGAAAACTGCCCCGCCGCACCCGCCCGATCAAATCGCGCATCTGAACCATCAATTCTGCCAGGGAAAGCCGATCGGCATTCTGGATCGCCGGAGCGGCGAGGCCGCCGCCGCGGATTGCAATGGCAACGCCGGCATGAACCGCCTGGCTGGTCTGGAACGTGCCTTGTTCATAAAAGCCATTGAGCTCGGGATAATCGCGGATTGCGAGCGCTGCGGCCTTGACCAGCAGTGCGCCAAAGAGGATCCGTTCCGGGGGAGCGCGCTGCAGGTTATAGTTTTCGAGCCATTCTTGCGCCGCGTGCACATCAATCCTGTGCGTCAGATAATAATGCGGAATTTCCCGTTTCGAACGTGACATTGCCGCTGCAATGGCGTGACGCATCGCATCCAGATCCATACCCCGTTTTGGTGACGCAGGTCTTGCGGATTCGACATCGCGCAGTCGGATGGCACCACCCGGTCCGGTGCCAGCGATCCCGTTCAAGTCGATGTCATGCTCCCTGGCAAATAGCCGCGCGGCGGGCGAAGCACGGACTGCCGAAATCTCGTCCGTGTGCGGACGGATCGGGACAGTTTCAGGTGCCGCTTCTGACGCCTCCGGTGCTTCCGCTGCAACCGGCATGGCCGGCTCGATTGCATCGGAAACCACCGCTTCGCCCGCGCCCGATATTATAGCCAGAGGGGAGCCGACCGGCACCTTGCGGCCCTCCGGCACCAGGATTTCCTCAATCTTTCCGTCCTCGAATATCTCTATTTCAATGGCGCCCTTTTCAGTTTCGACTACCGCAACGATATCGCCCCGCGCTACTGTGTCACCTTGTGCCTTCAACCATTCGACAAGCGTACCGTCTTCCATATCGGCACCAAGCGACGGCATGGTGAATGTGCCCATCGTTCAGGCACCCACCAGTTTGCGGGCCGCATCAACAATACCGGCAACCTGCGGCAAAGCAGCCTCTTCCATATGCCTCGCATAAGGGATTGGCACTTCAGCGCTGCACAGCCGCATCGGCGGTGCATCGAGAGTCCAGAAACCCTGCTCCATGATGCGGGTCATGATCTCTGCCGACAGACTGCCCGAGCGCCAGCCTTCATCGACGATGAGAACCCGCCGGTTTTTCGCCACCGACGCCATGATGGCTGCATCGTCGAGCGGTCGCAATGTGCGCAGGTCAAGCACCTCGGCAGAGACGCCCGTGCTTGCCAGTTCTTCGGCAGCATCCATGCATTTCCAGAGCGATCCGCCATAGGTTATCAGGCTGACATCGCTGCCTGCGCGCCGGATGCTGGCATGATCAATGTCGATGCCAGCAAGATCATCCGGGACATCGCCTTCCCGGTTATACAGCAGGGCATTTTCAAAGATCAGCACCGGATCCGGGTCTTCCAGCGCGCCGGCAAGCATGGCGCGAGCATCTGCCACCGTCGCAGGTGCGAGGACGCGCAGCCCGGGAATATGGGCAAACCAGCCTTCCAGGCTGTGAGAATGCTGCGCCGCAAGTTGCCGACCGGCCCCGGTGGCCATGCGGATGACAACAGGCACATGAAATTGCCCGCCCGACATGTGCCGCATGGTCGCCGCCGTGTTCATGATCTGGTCGAGCGCGAGCAGGGCAAAATTGCAGGTCATGATTTCGACGATCGGCCGCATCCCGCCGAGCGCCGCGCCAATGCCTGCGCCGGTGAATCCCGACTCGGACAAGGGAGTGTCGCGGATGCGGTCTGGGCCGAATTCGTCCAGCAGGCCTTTGCTCACCGCATAGCAGCCGCCGTAATGGCCGACATCCTCGCCCATCAGAAAGACCCTCTCGTCGGCGGCCATCGCCTCGCGGATCGCCTCGCGCACGGCTTCGCGATATGTCATCTTCGTGCTCATGCACGCGGCTCCGCACCGACATCACGCAACAGTTCGGCGACGGGTTCCCACGTGCCCGTCTCGGCAAAGGCGATGGCTGCCGAAACTTCCTCGGCGACCTCTTCCTCGATGGCATCAATATCGGGCTGGTTCAGTTCCCCCGCTGCCAGCGCCCAGCTCTGGAACCGCCGGACCGGTCCGATTTCCGTCCATTTTTTCACTTCCTGCTTTTCACGATAGAGTTCGGGATCAAACATAGAATGTGCGCGAAACCGGTAGGTCCGGCATTCCAGAAAGACCGGACCACTGCCTGCCCGGATCTTGTCAACCGCCCGCCGCGCGGCCACTTCGACATCCACGACGTTCATGCCATCGACGGCCTCGGACAGCATCTTGTAGGACGACGCCTTGGCACTAATATCCGTCTCCGATTCCGACAGGCGCAGCGCGGTACCCATCGCATAGAGATTGTTCTCGCAGACAAAGAGCAGCGGCAGCTTCCAAAGAGCGGCCAGGTTAAGGCTTTCGTGAAACTCGCCCTCTGCCGCCGCGCCTTCGCCAAAAAGGCAGACGGTGACATTGCTCTTGCCCAGCATCTTGTCAGCGAGCGCGAGGCCGACAGCCATCGGCAATCCGCCGCCGACAATCGCATTGCCGCCGTAAAAGCGGGTCGGTGCGTGGAACAGGTGCATCGACCCCCCGCGTCCGTGGCTGCAGCCTTCCTGTTTACCATACATTTCCGCCATGATTTCACCCGCTGGCACGCCGCGCAGCAATGCATGGCCATGTTCGCGGTAGGTCGCGACCACGGCGTCTTCTTCATCAAGGGCCTCCATGATGCCGGCCGCGACGGCTTCTTCACCGATATAGAGATGCAGGAAACCGCGAATTTTCTCCCTGGTGTATAGCTCGGCGCATTTTTCCTCGAACCGCCGGACGCGCAGCATTTGCTTGAGCAGGTGCCGGCAGTGGTCATGATCGAGGCGCAGTTTGGTGCCGGTCATGACGACGCCTTTTCCAGGGTTGAAAGATCACCCTCCGGCAACCCCAGTTCGCGCGCTTTCAATAGCCGGCGCATGATTTTTCCGGATTTTGTTCGCGGCAGGTCATCCACGATGACAATCTCGCGCGGTGCTATCGCCGGTCCGAGCCTCTTGCGCGCGTGGCCGAGCAGGGATTTCCGCAACGCTTCATCCGCATTCTGCCCGGGGTTGAGCAGCACATAGGCCTTCACAATTTCGCCGGCGCGTTCGTCGGGAACGCCAATCACCGCTGCCTCGGCCACGGCCGGATGCTCCATCAGGGCGCTTTCGACTTCAAATGGTCCGATCAGGTGCCCCGATGATTTGATCACATCATCAGCACGCCCGACAAACCAGAAATAACCGTCGCTGTCGCGCATCGCGAGATCGCCGGACAGGTACCAGCCGTCCTTGAAACAAGCCTGATAACGCGCGTCTTCGTTCAGATAGCCACGAAACATCGACGGCCAGCCGGGTTTCAAGGCAAGATGGCCGGGCGTCATCGGTGCGCCGATGAATGTCAGGCCATCCTCGTCTCCACGATCCTGTACATCCACAATCGCGGCTTTGATGCCGGGCAATGGTTTGCCCATGGATCCGGGCTTCACATCCATAGAGGCATAGTTGGAGATCATGATGCCGCCGGTCTCGGTCTGCCACCAGTTGTCGTGAAACGGCTTGCCAAAGATCCGATTGCTCCAGACAACCGCTTCCGGGTTCAGCGGTTCGCCGACGCTAGCCAGAAACCGGAGCGCGGACAGATCCCGCGCGCGCGGCAGATCGTCGCCCGCCATCATCAACAGCCGGATCGCGGTCGGGGCGGTATACCAGACATTCACGCGTTCGGATTCCAGCAGACCATACCAGGCTTCGGCATCGAACTCGCCGGCATCAATCAGTATCGTCACGCCATTGGTCAGAGGTGCGATGATACCATAGGACATGCCAGTCACCCAACCGGGATCAGCCGTGCACCAGTAGATGTCGCCGGGCTTCAGGTCGAGCGCGAGACGACCGGTTACATGATGCGCGATAACGGCTTCATGAGCGTGCAACGCACCCTTTGGTTTGCCGGTGGTCCCGCTGGTGAAATGGAGCAGGGCAATGTCATTCTGGCGGGTTTCTGCAATTTCGAACTCTGCAGAGGTCTTGGCAAGCAATGCGGCCATATCCAGCGTGTCTGAGGGCGCGCCATCATCCGCATCGACGAGCAGCACATGGCGCAACGAGTGCAAGCCGCTGCGGGCCGGAGCGACTTTGCGGAGATAGTCCTTCTGGCGCGTAATCAGGACATCGGCTGCGCCAATTTCCATCCGCGTCCGCACTGGCTCGGGGCCGAACACCGAAAAAAGCGGACAGAATATCGTGCCGGCTTTCAGGCTGCCGAGCGCGGCAAAATAGAGTTCCGGAACGCGGCCAAGCAGCGAAAAGACCTTGTCACCGGGTTTTACGCCAAGATCCTGCAACAGTCTCGCAAATCGGTCGGTCTCCGTCTTCAGTTCCGAATAGCTATATTCCCGCCGGGTGCCATCCCGTGCGACCCAGCGAAGCGCTGGTGCGCCGCCCCGCCCTTCGGCAACATGGCGATCCACGGCCTCATAGGCGATATTGAGCATGCCCGGAGCCGGCCCGCCCATGGATTGCCGAACATTCTCCCATGAAAATTCGGCGACGGCCTGATCATAATCAGGCATATTGGCTGCATCTCGCAAGGCTTGTGATTTATGCAGCGGCTTCACCGGCCAGTCCTTCCCTGTCGAGCATCACGATGCATCGGGCATCACCGGTTGCGCTTGTTCGCGGTCAATCCGCACTGCCGTCAGTTTATATTCCGGTGCGCCGACCATCCGGTCACGATGAGGACCGGTCAGCCGGTTGGCATGGCGTGCGGGATCGTGGAATGTCGTGAATGCATGGCCTTTTCGGATAGCTTCGTCGACATGGACGGGCAGCTTTGTCGAACCATATCGGCTCTGGATGGTTACCGTCTCACCCTCGGAAATACCCCAATCAACGGCATCCTGGGGAGAGATATCAAGCCTATCGGTCGTGCGGAGCTGCAACAGGCTGGACCGCCGCGTCATGGTTCCGACATTGAACTGATAGAGATTGCGACCGGTGGATAACAGGATCGGAAAATCCCCGTCGGCGACTTCTGGAGAGGGGCGAAAATGCAGCGGCCTCAAACGCGCTTTCGGTCCATGCGGGAAGGCTTTCTGATGCAATATGGTTGTGCCGGGATGATCCTCGGCCGGGCAGGGCCACTGCAATCCATGGCTTTCCAATCGGTCATAGCTGATCCCGGCAGCAGCCGGCCAGACATCGCGGATTTCATCCCAGATTGCTTCGGGCGAAGCGTAGGAGAAGGCTTCCGCATGGCCCATATGTCTGGCAAGATCGCAGATGATCTCCCAATCCGCCCGCGCGGTCCCCGGCGGACCAACCAGCTTGCGAACCCGCTGGATACGGCGCTCGGCATTCATGAACGTACCGTCTTTTTCAAAACTGGATGCGGCGGGCAGAAGAATATCCCCGAACTGCTCTGCCGTCTCGGTGCTGAACAGGTCGATGACGATGACGAGGTCGACCTTCGAAAGCGCCTTGGCCGTTTCGCTCTCGTTCGCGAGCGTTGCGGCGATATCGTAGCCGATCACGATTAGCGCCTTCAGTTTGTCAGCGGCGGCGGCATCCATCATTTGCATAAGATGCAATCCTGATCCTTCGGGCAGTTTTGCATTCCATGCCTGTTCAAATGTCTTGCGCGCGTCCTTGACCGGCTGCGCGCCAGCGAGGATACCCGGGTCGCAACCCATATGGGCAGTGCCCTGTACGTTATTCTGGCCTCTCAGCGGGTTTATCCCCGTGCCGGGCTTGCCGATGTTTCCGGTAATGAGCGCGAGGTTCACCAGACCCATCACACCCTCGGTTCCTTGCACATGCTCGGTCACCCCGAGGCCGTGCGCGCAATAGGCTGGTCCTCCGCTTGCGTAGATCCGTGCTGCCGCCCTGATGTCTTCCGCTGGTATTTCGCAGATTTCGGCGGCGCGTTCCGGTGTCCAATCGGCGACATTCTTGGCATAGGCTTCAAAGTCTTCGACCCGCTCGGCAATGAATGCGGTGTCGTGCAACTGTTCGGCGATAATCACCTGGCCCATGGCGTTCTGAAGCGCGATATCGGTGCCGGGTCTGAGCGCGAGGTGGATGGTGGCAATCTCGGCCAGCCCGGTCCGGCGCGGATCGATAACAATCAGTCTGCTGCCCCCGCGCAGAACCTGTTGCCGGATGCGCGCGCCAATGACCGGATGGCATTCGAGCGGATTGGCGCCAGCGACCAGAATGGTTGCCGCGCGCTCGATATCGTCGAAACTGTTGGTCGCTGCCCCGGCGCCCAATATCGCCTTCATCGCAGCCGCGGTCGGCGTGTGACACACCCGCGCACAGCAATCGACATTATTGGTGCCGATCACCATCCGGGCAAATTTCTGGGCGAGATAGCTGTCCTCGTTGGTCGATCGGGACGACGCCAGCACGCCGATTGCGTCGGGTCCATGCTGCGCCATGATCGTTTTCAGCCCGGATGCCGCGCGGCTTAGCGCGCTGTCCCATGAAGCTGGTTGCCAGCCATTCGCGATCCGGAATTGTGGCTGCAGTATCCGGTCTTCACTATGCGCAAAACCGAAGCTGTAACGTCCCTTGGCGCATGCATGCCCCTTGTTGACCGGTCTTTCCGGTGCGGGCCGCGACGCGACAATATGACCTGATGACACGCGATATTCCAGTTCACAGCCGACACCGCAATAGGCGCAAGTGGTGCGCGCCCAGCTGCCAGCCTGTCCTGCCGTTGCGTCGGTCAGGGCAGCGGTCGGGCAGCTGTCGACACAGGCACCGCACGCGACACAGCCACCCTCGGAAAGCAGCGAACCGCGCTTCGGAACAATGTGGCTCCGGTCTCCGCGCGATATCTCGTGCCAGACATTTTCGCCCTGAACCTGTTCGCAGATACTCACGCAGCGCAGGCAATCGATACACTGGCTCATATCCACGCGAATTTGGGGCATGGACAGATCGAGCTCTTCCGGCGTGGTCGTTTTCCCCTCTGGCGCGACTTGATAGTTGCACATCATCCGATGGAGCAGTTTGTCGGGATAGGCGGCAAACGCTTCTGGCGATACCCGCGCTGCATACCATTCGAGCTCGGTCTCTCGATATTTATCCAGTTGCGAGTTGCGGGTGGCGACCCACATCCCCTCTTCCACCTTCGCCTGACACGCGGTGACAAGGCTTTCCCTTCCCTGAATTTCGACCAGACACATCCGGCATGAACCGGTCGGAACGCACCGGTCGTCGCGACAGATGGCCGGAATTTCTATGCTGACCCTGGCAGCCGCTTCCAATATTGTTGCGCCGTCTTCTGCCGAAACCGGTTCTCCATCTATCCTGCATTCAACCACGGGCGCTGTCTCCGATACCGGTACAGTGATGGACCCGAGACAGATTGCTGCCATTCCGTAATGTTACGGAACGACAGGTAAATCCCGCTGGAATAGGGAAGGCCGGAGTAGGAGAGGAACGAAATACGGCCAAAAATCCGCATGATATTCCGCCGATACGAAATGGTGATTCACCAGTGGATTCCGCGCGACTGGATTCTTCGGCATTCCGGGAAGAGAGAGGGGTCATTGATCCTGCGCTGATGACCTTCCTGCTGGATCCGGCCAGCTACGGTCAGCCCGGCGGCTCCGTGACACTGATAGAGAGCCATATGTCATTCATTTTCCTGATCGGGGACAGGGCTTACAAAATGAAAAAGCCGATGAAGCTCGATCTTCTGGACAATCTGGCCTTGGCCCAGAGACATGAAAATTGCCTCAAGGAACTGAGGCTTAACCGGGTAATGTCGCCGGATATCTATCTCGATGTCATCCCGGTCACGGTTGATCCAGAACGTGGGTTCCGGATCGATGGATCCGGTGAGACGGTTGAGTGGCTGGTGGTAATGCGCCATTTGAACAAAGACCGGCTTCTGGATCAGGCCATTCCCGCTGAAACGGTAACGGCGCAGCATATTTCGGACCTGGCGGAAATATTGGATAATTTTTACCGGCAAGCCGAGAAAGTGGCGATGGACAAAGCGGATGTAATCGCGAATATCCGTTCCTTGCTCGACCGTAACGAGCAGTCCTTGCGCAATCCGGATTTCGGATTGTTGCCAACATTTGTCGAACCCATACTCAGGACTGTCCGCGGTCTTTTGAATGACAATCACGACTTGATCCTCGCTCGGGCCGAGCAAGGCTGGATCCGCGATTGTCACGGTGACTTGCGGCCGGAGCATGTCCACCTTGGCCCTCCGGTCCGGTTGATCGATCGGCTGGAATTCAACGACAGACTGCGCTGGCATGATCCGTTCGAGGAGATCGCCGATCTTGGCCTCGAATGCGAAAGGCTCGGCGCTCCGTGGATTTATCCGATGCTCGTGAAAGAGTTGACCTGCCGGCTGGGTGTCGGAATCAGCAAAGATCTGCTGGATTTCTATGCGGGGCTTCACGGTTGCGTTCGTGCCCGGCTTGCGATCGAACATCTCCGATACCAGCCGGAACTCGCGGAATATCGGCGAGAGCAGACGGTTGATGGCCTCAAGCTGGTCGCAAAATATGCTTGTCGTCAGCTATAGGGTACCAGATCGTAAAAAGGCTCGCCATTGCTGAGGCGAGCAATCGCATCAGCCAGCAGGGGTGCAGCAGATATGATCTCCAGTCGTTCTGAAATGAACGTCGCTGGAATCGTGACGCTGTCGGTAACGATGGTCCGATCAGGTCCGCCACGTTCGAACAACTGATCTGCGCCATTGCTGAACAGGCCGTGCGTAGCGGCCGCGAACACGCGAGCCGCACCCTTGTCACGACATGTCTTCACCGCGCGCATGATGGTGCCGCCGCTGCTGATCATATCATCGATGATGATGACAGTGCGGCCCTGCACATCACCCGAAAAAAGCGAACCCCTGACCACGCCCCCGCTGCGATGTTTTTCCAGCAGCGCGTTACCAACCGGATTCCCGGTTTTATTTTCAAGCACGACGCGAAAAATTTCAGCCCTTTTTTGTCCGCCTGCATCGGGCGAGACAACCGTGACCGGCTCATCGCCGAGCGTCAGGATGATCGCGTCTGCAATGATTTCTGCCGCCGTCAGATTCTCTGCCCGGCAATAGCGGAAGGCATTTTCGAACGCGGCAAGATTGTGGATGTCCAGCGTAACCAGCGCATCGGCATCCATCGCTTCGAAGAGCATGGCGACGTACCGCATGCTGACCGGATCCCGCGGCTTGGTGCGACGATCCTTGCGGGCATAGGGCAAATAGGGCGCTACCGCCGTTACCGAACGGGCGCCGGCCTGTTTCAGGGCCCCGATGAAAAAGAGCATCCGGACGAGCTTGTCATTGGCCGATTGCGATGCTTCGCCTTCCAGGTGGTGAAGCAGATACACGTCCCTGCCACCGACTTCGACAAGCGGCCGAGCCTTGTGCTCGCCGCTCTCGAACTCGCGCTCCTCATGGTCGCTGAGCGGCCATCCCAAACGGTCGGATACCGCTTCGCCAAGCTTGCGGCTGCCGTTCAGGCAAAACATTAGCGGCTCGGCTTTATCCGTCACGATGTTCAAGCCTGGAATGGATCGGCATTTTCACCGCCATGGCCCCGTTCCGGTGTCCATGGCGGTTCATCCGGTTGGCGGCCTGGCTCGACCGGCGGTTGTTCGACCGGTGTCTCGTCCGGCCTGTCTTCCGGATGCGTGAAGGGATAATCCGGCTCTCTTGGCGGACTGTCCGGATGCGAGTCGGGTTGGCGTTGCGGGGGCATGATGGAGTCGACCTTCCGATTGCTGAGCCTCTGATTATCTCGTGCAATCGCAGAACAGAAAATCAGGAGATTTACGGAAAGGACTGGCTTCGATCAGATTGCGGAACGAACCGCATCGGGAAACCGGGCGTGGGCGGCAATATCGATATTCATGATCTGCGAAAATATGTCTGACCATCGCGGGAAGGCTGCTGCGAGAAATGCACAAACACCACCGCGCTCATCAGCGCAGCGAAGAAGCACCACACCGACGCAAACCAGTGCAAATAGATGATCGAGGTCACGATCATGGCAATCACGATGGCAATGCCCAATAGCCGGACAGTTCTATAACTGGATAACAACGGTGTGAGGCAAGTGCCGACAATATACAGTGTCAGAATGAGCGCGTCGTGACGATGCGGCAGATGATAGACAATATGTCTTCCCTGGATCTCGGCCGAAGCTGGCTCTGTCAGAAGTGCGAACAGGAAATAAGCGCTTGCCACAGCGCCCGCGGCGGTGGGGAGCAGGAGCAGCTTTCGGCGCGCCTGAAGCGGCTCGATCGCCAACACCGCCAAAGGCACCAGGATTGGCCAAAGCACATGAGAAAACAACAAATATATTGTCGCCACAGTGCCGGTTGCCGGGGATTGCGCCGGCAGGATTATCCACAGACATCCTTCCACCAGTTGCTGCATCCCAAAAGCCAAGGGGATTGCCGCATATGGCAGTTGCGCCAATCCATCTGCACGGCGCACAGTCGCAATGCCGATCCCAAGCAGAGCGATACCGGCCAGAATACTGGCATTTGCAGAAAAACAGATGATCATCACTCCGCGTTGCTGGTGGGAACACCAAAGAAGCAATGTGCTGACATTGCAGTTTCTCTTCATGGACATGAATGCGCACGGCGAGGATACGCAATATTCCTTACGCTCAGCTGTTGGATGAGCATCACCGCCACGGTCTGGAGGAAGGTCGATCGGAAGCCGTCCTTTCAGAACGGTGAAGCCGGGCGCGCTGATTTTGAACGACCTTGTGAGCCCCCTCGACAATCTGCCTGTGCACCGGTGACTCTGCGCTTTTTCGCCATGTTCCCCGTCTGCTATTCTTCGAAAAACGACAGGATATCGGACAGCCCAGCAACTGGCATAGGAACACTACGTAATGACTTCAAATCGCAAAACCTATTTCATGCTTACCTTCTGAGCCGAAGGACGCGGGATCGGCCCGTCGCGACAGAGGGTTTAGATGGAGTTCATTCATGAAAAAACCAGCATATGTCACCGCTGTCCTGTTGGGGATATCCCTGACCGCTTACGGCTGTACCCAAAAGGCGGAATCGGATCACCGAGCCGAGACTGAAGAACCCGCACCTGATACCAAAGATACTGCCAGACAGAGCTTGGCGGACGCGCGTCGCAATGCCGAAGCAGCGGCAAGCGAAGCAGTGCAGGCCGCGAAAATGTCGGTAACGGCTGCCAAGCTGGCGGTCACTTCTGCTGCGCAGAAGGATAGGGAGGCCGCTGCAGAAATGGCCGGTAAAGCCGAAGCGGCCGCCAAGCGCGCAGAAGAGAAAATCAGGGCAGACAATTCTGAAATCGGTGCCGCTCTAAGCGAAAATGCGACAAAAGCTGAAATGATGGCCAAGGCATCGGTGGCGGCGGCCAGCGATGCGGTCGCCAAGACCAAGGCCTCTGTGGAAGCCGGTGCCAGGTCTGACGCGGCGGCCGCCAAGGCTGCGGCTTTGGAGGCACAAAAGTCTGCCATCAGGGCAGCCGCCGCAGCGTTGGATGCCAGCAAGGCCGCCGCTGCTGCAGCAGAAGAAACCTGGAAGAAGGAAATGGACGAGACGGAGGGGCAAAGCTGACTCGCCAGAACATGATGCGGAGCCGGATGCCAGACTTTCAAGTGATTGGGGATCGATATGGACATGACATCGACAAAAGACTTGCCGTCAACGCAATCGGGTCTTGCGCGGAGCAGGGCTTGGATGGTTGCGCTCGGTATCGTGACGATCATCATGGGATCGGCCGCGATCCTGTTTCCCCTGTTTGGCAGCATAGCGGTAGCCATTGTAATCGGATTTGCTTTCGTGATCGCTGGAATTGCCCAGATCATTGCCGCGTTCAGCTACCCGAAATGGGGCGTTCGCATTCTGACATTCATAGTCGGGGCCCTGTGCCTGTTGGCAGGGATATTTTTGCTCCTGAATCCCGTTAATGGCATATTTGCCCTGACCATAGTCGTTGCGGCCATTTTTCTCGCGGAGGGAATATTGAAAACGATCTATGCATTTCGGATGCGTCCGCTTCCGGGTTGGGGATGGCTGCTGTTCGATGGCATATTATCGGTCGTGCTCGGTTTGATGCTGTGGGTGCAATTCCCGTCGTCAGCGCTCTGGGCGCTAGGGGTACTCGCCGGAATAAGCATATTGATTTCCGGATGGACGATGGTGATGCTCGGCGTGGCGATCGGTAAACTCACCGACCAAGGCCCTGAGGATACCCGTCCTTACCCTGAACGTAGGGTTTGAGCATTGGGCAGGCCGCAATCGAAATTTGCCATTTGGGGCGTTTACTGACCAGCGCTTTCCTCCGCGACGTTTGTACTAGCGCCGTGGCTGGAATATGCCGATTGCAGACCAATAATTGGCCAGCGCATAATATCTAGCAGGCTCGCTAGGCCGGTGGCCTGCAGCCGCCGCGAGACCAGTGCATTTCGCCATAGGGCATCTTCAATATGAGTTCGTCCCGGGACATGCTCTGGAGTTCCATGTTGAAGAACGCCAGGGTTGGTTTGATCTTTATGTTTCTGCCCTCGATGGCATAGCTTCCGGGCCGGTCGACCTCGGTTGACGGATTGTTCTGATAGAGCAATGTCCCATCTTGCGAGAAAATATAGCTGAGCATTTCATCGCTTCGCTCGTTGTCCATGATATTGTGCGTGTGACACCACTGCCCTTCGAGATAGGCGGGGGTGAAGCCGGGCGCTTGCGCCGTTTCCGGCTTGGCTGCAGCCATCATTTCGGCAGATTCTGAGCCCGGATCGTTGGCCTGGCCGCAGGCTGAAAGGAGGAATGACCGGAAAACCCGCCAAAGCAGGGCCAGATATTTTTGTCCTTTGGCCGACATGATCGCGCGGCATTTCCGACGAGTCCAACTTGGCAAGCTTTGGCTTTAAGGGAAGAGCTTGTGTAGACTTGCGATCGCGATCGCCAACGACATCGATTTTGGCCTGAGCGGCGGCGTCTATACCAACGGCACCGACCGCGCCTGCGCCATCGCGAGTTCGGCCCGCGCCGGCCACTTTACGCAAAACGGGCGCGAATTCGACCTCACCCTCACCCTGGTGCCGCGCCAAGGGCCTCGTAGCCCTGTCAGAGATGGGCAAAAAGATACTCACGCACGTGATAGTGAGTATTGACATCCCGATATTTCGTGGCGTAAACGCAGTGCCAGTTGGTGACGAAGAGCACTGGCTTGGAGGAGAGGTTCAAATGAAAGCTATATTTTTCGCGTCTGCGTCGGCAGTCGCCTTGTTCGCGCAGCCCGTCTTGGCCCAGCCGGCCGAAACACCCGACGACAGCACCACAAAGAATCAGCAGCGCGGGGACAAGGAAATCGTCGTCACCGCCACCCGTCGCACCGTGCGGCTCCAGGATGTTCCGCTCAGCGTCACGGCATTCGCTCAGGAGGAGCTTGATGATCTCGGCATCGTCGGGTTCGAGGGAATCGCGCAGAATACGCCGGGGATTGTCGTCAACCGGCCTACGCAGAATTTCAACAATTTCACCGCCCGCGGCATCAACACCAACGGCTATAGCGCCGGGCTGCAGAGCGCGGTCGCCATCTATGTCGACGAACTGCCGATTTCAGCCAATGGCAACTCGACCATTCTCGATCCCAATCTCTATGACGTCGAGCGGGTCGAGTTTCTGCGCGGGCCGCAGGGCACCTTGTTCGGCTCGAACTCGCTTGCCGGCGCGATGCGGATCATTACGAAAAGCCCCGATCTGGACGAGTTTCAGGCTTCCGCCAGCGCCGACATCGGCCTGACCGGATCCGATTCGATACGCCAGCGCTACAATGCGATGATCAATCTGCCGATCATGACCGACGAGATGGGCCTTCGCGTCACCGGCTATTATCGCAACGAGGATGGCTGGGTCGACAATATCGGCACCGGCGT
Organism: uncultured Sphingomonadales bacterium; assembly: GCA_964022135.1. GTDB lineage: Bacteria > Pseudomonadota > Alphaproteobacteria > Sphingomonadales > Sphingomonadaceae > Parasphingorhabdus. Next base: position 15,696 of record CAXIBD010000040.1, read on the forward strand.
GAAAAATTCCAACAGCCTGGAAGCCTATGGCGGGCGGGCAATCCTGTTGATGCAGCCAAGCGACCGGATGAAGGTGAAGCTGCTTGCCTCCTATGAGAACAGCAAGCCTGCGGACTCGGGCCTCACCAATCCGAATCTCGGCAAGTTCGTGCGCAATTCCGATCGCCCCGACCTGTTTCAGGGCGAGCTCACCAATTTCAATGCCACGATCAACTATGAGTTCGATTTCGCCGAGCTGATCAGCTCGACGACCTTGTCGACTTATGACGCATCCTTCTATGTCGATCTCGCCGGGACCTTCGCCCAGGCTTTCCCCTTTGCGCTGGACGCCTATGGCTATGATGACCTGTTCGTCCAGGAAAGCCGGCTGGTCTCGCGCACCTCGGGCCCGATCGAGTGGGTGGCGGGTTTCTTCTATTATGACAAAAGACGCACGGTGGATTTTGCCTATCGCTCCACGCCCGAATATCTGGCGGCACGCGGGCTGACCGGACTGCCGGATGAATATTATCAGCGTTTCAACAGCTATACCGACCAGAGCGAGATTGCCGGTTTCGGCGAACTGACCTACCGCTTCAGCGACAGCTTCTGGGTCACCGGCGGGCTGCGCTACGGCAGCACGGAGGTGCAAAGCTTCACGCGGGCAGGCGGCTATAACAGCAATTATCTGACGCTCGCCTTTTTCGGCCTGCAGAACCTGCCGGTGACGATCACCCCGATCCCCTATGCGGAGGGTTTGAAGGTCAAGGACGACCGCCTGTCCTGGAAGGCCAGTGTATCATGGAAACCGAACTCCGATCTGACCACCTATGCAACCGTATCGACAGGGTTCCGGACTCCGGTCGTCAACGCCCGGGCCGGACTCGTCAGCACTATCGATCCCAATGACGTCGTCATTCCCGACGGCGCGAAATCGGACAGTGTCACCAACTATGAAATCGGCTTGAAGGGCAGCTGGCTTGGCGGAGACCTGACGGCGAATCTGGCGGCCTATTATATCGACTGGAGGGATATTCAGGTTCAGGCCAACCGCGTCTCGGACTCGATCCAGTTTGCCACCAATATCGGTGCCGCAGAAAGCTATGGGCTCGAATTCGAGTTTCTGGCGCGGCCGCTCGACGGTCTGAGTCTGGCGGTCAACGGATCGTTCAACCGGGCAAAGGTCACCGAATTGACTGACCTGCAAGCGGCAATTTCGGGTGCCGTGCAGGGTGTCCGGCTCGCATCCCCGCATTTTCAGGGATCGGGGACCTTGCGCTATGACTTCGCGATTGGCGGCGGAAACAATGCATTCGCTGCCATCAATGCCTCGCACGTCGGGTCCTTCCCGAACCAGTTCCCGAACGTGCCGGGCAACCCCAATGCCGTAAGCCCGACCTATGATTTCACCGAGGCCTGGACCAACGTGAATCTGTTTGCCGGGGTCAAGCTGGGGTCGCTCGACCTGACCGCCTATGTCGAGAATGTCTTCGATGATTCATCGGTCACCTATATCCATCCCGAGGCCTTCCTGGATGGCCGTTACGCCAGACTGCGTCCGCGCACGGCTGGCATCCGCGCGAACTATCGCTTCTGACTGGATAACGAATGATGATCTTCACGATGACCCGCCGGCTGCTGCCGCTCGTTCTGATGGCGACAGCCTTGTTCCCGGTGCCTTCTGCCGCCTCAACCGGCCCGGTCGTCGAGACGGCAGCGGGGATGGTCGAAGGAAAGGCGGTCAAGGGGGTGCGCATTTTCAAGGGCATGCCCTATGCCGCGCCGCCGGTCGGCAAGCTGCGCTGGGCACCGCCGCAGCCAGCTTCCGGCTGGCAGGGCGTGCGCGATGCAACCAGGTTCGGGCCAGCCTGCATGCAGCCGAAGCCGCGCGGGCCCAGCATCTACGCATGGGATCTGCCGGCGACCAGCGAGGATTGCCTGTCGCTCAATATCTGGGCACCGGAAAAGACAAGGGATGCACCAGTGTTTCTCTGGATACACGGAGGGTCGCTCACCAGCGGCTCGGGTGGCGATCCGCTCTATGATGGCAGCGCCCTGGCGGCGCGCGGCATTGTCGTTGTTTCGATCAACTACCGGTTGGGCGCGCTCGGCTATTTGGCGCATCCAGCCCTCAGCGCGGAATCGCCGGACGGGATATCGGGCAATTATGGCCTGCTCGACCAGATTGCAGCGCTCGAGTGGGTGAAGCGCAATATTGGCGCCTTCGGCGGCGACGCCGGGAATGTGACGATCGCGGGCGAATCCGCGGGAGCGCTGAGCGTCATGTATCTGATGGCGACACCGTCCGCCCGCGGCTTGTTCCACAAGGCGATAGCGCAAAGTGCTTATATGGTTTCGGCACCGGCGCTGCGGGAAAAGCGCAACGGCATGGTGCCGGCCGAGGAGCAGGGCATCGAGCTGGCGGCCAGGCTTGGTGCTGCGGATCTGGCAGCGCTTCGCGCACTGCCGGCGGAAGAAATAGCCAGCAAGGCACCCGCAACCGGCTATTTCCCGTTTCCCGTCATTGACGGCAAGACCGTCCCCCGCCAACTGGTGGAAACGTTCGATCGCAACGAACAGGCACCGGTGCCGATCCTGGCGGGCTTCAATGCCGGGGAGATCCGCTCCCTGCGATTCCTGCTGCCGCCCAAGGCGCCGGCTGCTGCAGCCGCCTATGAAGCGGCAATCCGGGCAAATTATGGCGAATTCGCCGAGGCCTTTCTTGCCCGCTATCCGGCAAGGGATATCGATGAAAGCATGCTCGCCACGACGCGCGATGCCATGTACGGCTGGACGGCGGAGCGGCTGGTTTCGAACCAGGCGGCGCTCGGACTGCCTGCCTATCTCTATCTTTTTGACCATGGCTATCCGGCGACCGAGCAATGGAAATTGCATGCCTTCCACGCTGCCGAACTGCCGTTCGTGTTTGACACCGCCGGCAAGACACCGCCGCTGTGGCCGAAGATTCCGGACAAGCTGGCGGAGCGCAAGCTGATCGCCGCGATGGGCGATTATTGGACAAGCTTTGCTAGAAGCGCGCAGCCTCGGGCCTATGGCCAGCCCCACTGGTTGCCCTATGCGCAGGACAGGGCCTTCATGCATTTTGGCGCGGAGCCCCGGGTCGGGCACAATCTTTTTCCCGGAATGGCGGCGCTGCACGAGGCGGTTGTGTGCCGCCGGCGGGCGGCGGGCAATATCCCCTGGAACTGGAACGTCGGGGTCATTTCGCCACCGCTGCCCCCCAAGGCCGAGGGCTGCCAATGATCGACGGTTCGATGCAGGATTATGCACTGACTCTCGACAAGTTTCTTTCCCACGCTGCAAAATGGCACCCCCTCGCGGAGGTGGTGTCGGCAGCGGCGGACGGAACGGTCGAGCGGATCAGCTATGCCGCGCTCCATGACCGGGCCCGGGCAGCATCCGCGGCCCTGCATCGGCTTGGCGTGCGCCAGGGCGACCGGGTTGCGACGCTCGCCTGGAACAGCCAGGGCCATTTCGAAAGCTGGTACGGGATTATCGGCATAGGCGCAGTGTGCCATACGCTCAACCCGCGCCTGACGGCCAAGAATATCGGGTCGATGCTGGCCCAGTCCGAAGCCCGGGTCCTGCTGGTCAGCCCTGACCTGCTGCCGCTGGCGCAGGCGGCGTCGACCGAGGGCGGCAGGATAGAGCATTTCCTGCTGCTCGACGATCGCGGTGAGGCGGTCGAGCCGAATCACGGCATTGGCAATATCGGTTCCCTGGAAGCGGCAATGGCCGCGGAATCGCCGGATATGGAATGGGGACGGTTCGACGAACATGCGCCCTCCGGCCTGTGCTTTACCTCGGGCACCACGGGCGCGCCCAAGGGCGTCACCTATACGCACCGTGGCTGCTATCTCCACACGATGCGGCAGCTCAGCGCCGACGTCATGGGGGTACGGTCGGATGACGCGGTGCTGGCGGTCGTGCCGATGTTCCATGCCAATGCCTGGGGTCTGCCGTTCACGGTACCGGCGGTTGGCGGCAAGCTCGTTCTGCCCGGCCGCCACAGCGAGGGCGCGCATCTCGCCAAGCTGATCCGCTCGGAAGGCGTGACCCTGGGCGTCGGTGTGCCGACGGTGTGGCTGGGTCTGGTGGAGCATCTCGAAAGCGAAGGCGGCGACCTGCCCACGCTCGAGCGGATATTGGTCGGCGGCGCATCGATGCCGCCAGCGCTGATGGAGCGGATCGAGCAACGCCTGGGCGCCGAGGTGCAGACGAGCTGGGGGATGACCGAACTGTCGCCGCTCGGCACGGCTGCGGCTCCCGGCGATCCGGCACGAGCGCCGGGTGTTTCCGGCAGGCCGGCGATCGGGATCGACCTGCTGCTTACAGACAAGGAGGGCCGACCGCTGGATGACCAGCGCGGACCGGAGGGGCATTTGCGGGTGCGCGGACCAAGCGTCGTCGGGCGCTATTTTGGTGACGCAGCGTCGGCCACCGATGCGGACGGCTGGTTCGACACCGGCGACCTCGCTCGCATCGACGGCGGGGGCAATCTCAAGATCACCGGCCGCGCCAAGGATCTGATCAAATCCGGTGGCGAGTGGATCAATCCTGCGGAGATGGAATCGCTGGTCGGGGCGCTGCCGCAGGTCTCGCTGGCGGCGGTGATCGGCCGGACCGATCCGAAATGGGGCGAGCGCCCCATCCTGCTGGTCGAAACCTGCGACGGAGGGATCGACGACGAGGCTCTGCTCGCACCGTTGCGCGAAGGGGTTGCATCCTGGTGGATTCCGGACGCGATCATCAGGGTCGACCGGATGCCCCTTGCCGCCACGGGCAAGATCGACAAAATACGATTGCGAGCCGATTACGGATAAGTGTAGGGCATTCGGGATTCGGGTCTTTTATGGCCATGTGCAGAAGGAAATGAGTTTGGCGTCGAAAGCAAAAACTGCGGTCAAGAAATCGTCGAAGGCGGAACAGCGCGCCGAGATGATGGAGCAGATCCTCGATGTCGCCGAACTGCTTTTCTCGAAGCACGGCTTCTATGGCGTGACCCTGAAAGATGTCGCCAAGCAGGTCGGTGTCCATCACACGCTGCTCAACTATTATTTCGACGACAAGCAGACGCTGTTCGATGCGGTATTTGCGCGGCGTGCGGTCGTTACCATCGAAAAGCGGATGAAGGCGCTGGAGGACTATGACAAGGCCGCCGGCGACAGTCCGACGGTAGAGGGCGCGCTCCACGCCTTCCTCGACACCGACCTCGATCTCTATATCGAGGGCGGCGAGGGCTGGAAGAATTACGGGGCATTCGGCGCGCAGGCGTCCAACAGTCCGGATGGAGCGGAATATATGGACAAATATTTCGACCCGGTGGTGCTGCGGCTGATCGACATCCTGAAGAAGGCGCTCCCCGATGCGGCCGAGGAAGATATCTTCTGGGGCTATCATTTCGTGACCGGCGCGCTGATGCTGACGCTCGCGCGGACGGGCCGGATCGACAAATTGTCGGACGGTCTGTGCCACTCGGAGGACTATTCCGCGGTGAAGCAGCGGATGGCGCGATTCATGGCAGCGGGTTTCAAGGAGATCTGCGAGCAGCGGCGACAGGAAAAAGGCTGAAGCGACGGCCTAGCCGGCCCCGGTTCGAGCATGACAAAAATACTCACTCACAAGTGAGTTACCAAGAGAAGGAGGAGCGGATCTTGAAATATTTGCAGCAGTATTTGCACCTCCTGTGCCGGGCGAGACCAGAAAAGACGGCCCTCGTCAGTGACTGCGATCAGCGCTCGGCCAGCATCGGATAATTGCCGGTAACGGTGGACAGGCCAAAGCCTGCCGCCGCCATCGGGACAAAAGGGAGACGGACATTGGCGACGAAAACGGACAGCTTGCCGGAGGGCGCGGGCAAGAAACAGAACGAGAAGCTGGTGATCACCGCCTCGTCGCTGGGCACGGTGTTCGAATGGTATGATTTCTACCTCTACGGCCTGCTCGCCAGCGTCATTTCGGCCAAGTTTTTTTCCGGCGTCAACGAGACCACCGGCTTCATCCTGGCCCTGATGGCCTTTGCCGCGGGCTTTGCCGTACGGCCCTTTGGCGCTCTGGTGTTCGGTCGTGTCGGCGATATCGTCGGGCGCAAGAAAACCTTTCTCGTGACCATGGCGATCATGGGCCTGTCGACCTTCGCGGTCGGCTTGCTCCCGAGCTATGAGAGTATCGGGATCGCTGCGCCGATCATCCTGATGGCGCTGCGGCTGCTGCAGGGCCTCGCCATTGGCGGCGAATATGGCGGCGCCGCCGTCTATATCGCGGAACATGCACCGGACGGGAAACGGGGATTCTATACCGGATTCATCCAGACCACGGCGATGCTCGGCCTGATCCTGGCGTCGATGTTCGTCGTCGGGCTGCGCACGACTCTCGAGGCGGCCGACTTTCTCGAATGGGGTTGGCGCCTGCCCTTCCTCTTCTCCATCGTGCTGCTTCTGGTGGCGCTGTGGATCCGCCTCCAGCTCGACGAAAGCCCGGTGTTCCAGCGGATGAAGTCGCACGGCGCGACGTCAAAGGCGCCGCTGACCGAGGCCTTTGGCCAGTGGCGGAATCTGAAGATTGTGCTGATCGCGCTGTTCGGGGCGGTCGCGGGGCAGGCGGTGATCGGCTTTTCCGGGCATCTCTATCCGCTGTTCTTCCTGGAAAAAATTGCCAAGGTCGACGGTGCCACCGCCAATTTTCTGGTCGCAACGGCGCTGACCATCACCATCCCGCTTTATGTCTTCTGGGGCTGGTTGAGCGACAAGATCGGTCGCAAGCCGATCATGATGTCGGCTTGCGTGATCGCTGTCTTCGCCTATTTCCCGCTCTACAACGCCCTGGTCGGCGCGGCCAATCCGGAAATGGCGGCGGCGATCGAACGGGCGCCGGTCACGGTCGTCGCCCATGGCAGCGAATGTTCGTTCCAGTTCGATCCGATTGGCAGCAACAGCTTTGACGAGACCAGTTGCGATATCGTCAAATCCTATCTCGCGAAAAGCGGGGTCAACTACGAAAATGTCGACGCGGCCGAAGGGACCATTGCATCGGTCCGTATCGGCGACCGTAGCATCGTTGCTCCCGATCCGGCAGGGCTCACGGCAGAGGCGACGGCTGCCACTATTGCCGCATTCGGTACCGAAGTGCAGCAGGAACTGGAAGCAGCCGGCTATCCGACCAGCGCCGACCCGGCCCAGATCGACCGCTTCCGGGTTCTGCTGATCCTCTGCGCCCTCGGGACTTTGGGCACGATGGTCTACGGTCCGCTGGCGGCGCTGCTGGTCGAGCTTTTCCCCGCCCGGATCCGCTACAGCTCGCTTTCCCTGCCCTATCATATCGGCAACGGCTGGGTTGGCGGCTTCATGCCGACGGTGGCCTTCGCGATGGTCGCGGCGACCGGCAATATCTATCAGGGGCTGTGGTACGCCATCATCATTGCCGGGATGACCGCAGTGGTCGGGATATTGTTTCTTCCGGAAACCTACAAGCGGGATATCGAGGCGGATTAGCGCGCCGGCGCTAGATATCGTCGATCATCTCGGCCAGCGTCGCGAGACATTCGCGGGCCAGCAGGCTGCTGCGTTCCGGCGACCAGCCCTGCTCGGGGTCGGGCAGGTCGCGATTGTCCTTGAACGGCATTTCCAGCGTCATCGCGACCGCGCCGAAGCGTTCCGCCAGCTGGTTGGTCGACATCGACAGATTGGCCTTGCCCTCGGCCGCGGTGGGATAGCCGAGCTCGGTCTGGAAATCCGGCGTGCGCCGGGCGAGCCGGTCGCGGAAGCCGTGATATTTCTGCAGCTGCGCCTCGGTGATCGAGGGAATGCCCTCGAAGCCGGCGATGAAGACTGCGGGAATCGCTTCGTCACCATGGACATCCATGGCGAAATCGACGCCGCTCCGGTCCATCGCGTTGCGGACACACAGCACTTCGGGTGATTTCTCGGCGCTCGGCTCATGCCATTCGCGGTTGAGATTGGTCCCGGCAAAATTGGTTCGCAAATGCCCTCTGCGCGAACCATCCGGGTTCATATTGGGGACGATGTGGAACCGGCAACGCTGCAACAGCAGCCGCGCCTGCGGATCCGAGGGATCGGTCAGCATGTCGAGCGCGCCTTCCATCCACCATTCGGCCATGCTCTCGCCGGGATGCTGGCGGGCGTAAAGCCAGACCTGCTTGTCGCCGCTGCCCAGTTCAATACAGTCGATCGGCTGGCCCTCGAGTGTGTGGCCCAGCGTCTGCACCGCCACGCCCTCGAAGCCGGCGGTCCCGGCGATCAGGTCGTGGTGGCGCTCCATGCTGTAGGGAGCGAAATAGGCGAACCAGATGATATTGCTGCTCGCCGTGTAGCGGATCGACAGGGTGCCGCTCTTTTCGTCGTACCTGCTCGGCGCGCGCCCCCAATATTCGCGGTCCTCGCTGACGCACGCGTCATAATCGGGCCAGCCCTCTGGATAGGCGGATTCCTTCAGGCCGCCGATGCTCAATTCCAGTTCGTCGCCAATCTCGCAGGCGACCCGGAAATGGAACCACTGGAAAAACTCGCTGTCCTTGTCCTTGCGGATCGACAGTTGTGCCGTGGTGCCCTCGATGGCGTGGACTTCGATATTGCCGCTATCGAATGCGCTGGTGATCTGGATGGTCATGGGACCCTGATAGTGGTTCCGGACACTCCGGGGAAGTCCCTGAATAGGGCTTCGGCCAGTTTTGCTGCCGCAAGACCGGGCTGCGCGGCCGGCGACCCCTGTTTGGCCTCGATCGATGCGCGGCCCTCCCAGACCACATTGCCACTGGCGCGATCGGAAATACGAACCGACAGCTCGGTGACAATCTTGTCCTTCGGACGGCCGCCGAGATTGATCCCGATGCCGAGACCGACGCCGGATCCGTAGCTGCCGGTGCTGCCGCCGACTCCGACCGAGACCGGAGACCGTGCCCCGCCGGCGCTCAGCACCGCCCGGTCGATGGTGTAGCGCGCGACATATTGGCTCTTGTCCGGTTCGTCGCGCGCTTCGGTAAAGCCGACCCGCTGCAATTCGCGCAGCAGCGCGGCGGAATAGGTGCCATATTCCAGGCTGCGACCATCGCCTTCTTCCGTCACATTGGCCTGGATGCGGATAGTGCCCGGGATAATCGGGGCGACCTGGGCATTGTGAAACCGGGTGACGTCAACCGGCGGCGTCATCGCCGTACAGCCCGAGACAAGCAATGCTGCCAATACGCCCGTCGCAATTGATGGAAAACCGGCCATTATACTAACTCCTTTACATGCCCCCCGCGCATGTTAGCGCATAATCCCGGAGACTGCGGTAAAAAATTGCTTCCGCAGGCGAGCGCGGTTAACGGATTGGAGATAACGGCGCCCTAGACAGCCGATGCCATAAATTTAAGGGGATTGAGCAACAATGGCGAAACCGTTCACCATTTTGGTCACCGGCGGGGCCGGTTATATCGGCAGCCATGCGGTGCTCGCCTTGCGCGATGCGGGCTGGCCGGTCGCGGTGATCGACAATCTCACCACCGGCTTCCGCTGGGCCGTGCCGGAGGACGTCGCGTTCTACGAAGGCGATATCGAGGATGCTTCCCTGGTCGGCCAGATCATCGCGGATGAGAAAATCGGCGCGGTCATGCATTTTGCGGGTTCCATCATCGTGCCGGAATCGGTCGCCGAGCCGCTCAAATATTATCACAACAACAGCGCCAAGAGCCGCAGCCTGATCGAATCGGCGGTAAACGGCGGGGTCCATCATTTCATTTTTTCGTCGACCGCTGCGACCTACGGCATTCCCGAGGAAAGCCCGGTCAGCGAAAACACGCCGCAGCGGCCGATCAATCCCTACGGCATGTCGAAACTGATGACCGAGCATATGCTGCACGATGTGTCGGCGGCGCATGAGCTGAATTTCTGTGCCTTGCGCTATTTCAACGTCGCCGGGGCTGATCCGCAGGCGCGGACCGGGCAATCGACCGCCGGTGCCACCCATCTGATCAAGGTTGCGGTCGAGGCCGCGCTCGGCAAGCGCGAGAGCGTCGCCGTGTTCGGCACCGACTATGACACGCCGGACGGGACCGGGGTGCGCGACTATATCCATGTCTCCGACCTGGCTGCTGCCCATGTGCTGGCGCTCGAAGCGCTGATCGCGGACCCGATCCGCAACCATCTGCTCAACTGCGGCTATGGCCGCGGCTTTTCGGTGCTGGATGTGCTGGATGCCGTTGACCGGGTCACCAACCTGAAAATAGCGCGGAAAATGGAAGGCCGGCGCTCCGGCGACCCCGATTCGCTGATTTCCGACAATCGGGCGATCATGGAGCGCTTCCCGTGGCAGCCGAAACATGCCGATCTCGACGAAATAGTCGCCCATGCGCTGGCATGGGAGCGCAAACTGGTCGAAATTCGCGGAGAATAGCGCTGGTCGCTTGACTTTGGCGACTACCGACCTTAATTGCCCTGCTTCAACGCAGCATGGCTGCTCTCAAGAAATTCAGATAATCAAGGCGTGGTACCAAAATGAAAGTCCGCAACTCTTTGAAGTCGCTTAAAAACCGTCACCGGGATTGCCGCGTCATCCGTCGTCGTGGTCGCACCTATGTGATCAACAAGACGAATCGCCGGTTCAAGGCACGCCAGGGCTAATTGCCTGCTGATGGCAGACGATTCTGCCATTTCCACCATTGATACCGTCATCTTCGATATCGGCAATGTCCTGTATCGCTGGGATTTGCGCTGCCTGTTTGAAAAGGTGATCGATGATCCCGAGGAACTGGACTGGTTTCTCGCCCATGTCGTGACGCCGGAATGGCATTTTCAGCATGACGCCGGACGGCCCTTTGCCGCGATGGTTGCAGAGCGCAGCCGCAAATTTCCGCAATATTCCGATCATATACTCGCCTATTCCAGTCGCTTTCCCGAATCGATACCGGGGCCCGTCGAGGGCATGCCCAATATTGTGCGGGCCTTGGCGGATCGAGACGTCGGACTGTTCGCGATCAGCAATTTCGGGGCCGAATCCTGGGCCCAGTTTCGGCCGACAGCGCCGATATTCGAGCTGTTTTCCGACATCGTTATCTCGGGCGAGGAAAAGATGATCAAGCCGGACCTTGCCATTTTCGAACTGGCGCTGGACCGCTTTGACCGCAATCCCGGCCAATGCCTGTTTATCGACGATCGGCTCGACAATATCGAAGCCGGTCGGGCGATCGGGCTCGCCGGCCATCATTTCCAGGATGCCGCTCAACTCGAAAGCGAACTGAAGGGCTTGCGCCTGCTCTAGCTGCGCTTGAGTTCGTCTCCGCTCAGCCGCACGACATGGAGCAGGTTGGTGGAGCCCGGAGTTCCGAACGGCACGCCGGCACAGACGATCAGCCGCGATCCCGCCTCGCCCAGCTTGTGGCGCAAGGCCATGCGCTTGGCCTTGGCAATCATTTCCTCGAAATCGGAAACATCCCGGGTGACCACGGCATAGGCACCCCACA
>CAXIBD010000041.1:0-26930 GCA_964022135.1 uncultured Sphingomonadales bacterium
GCACGGTGGTCTACCGCGAGACCGGCTGCGAACATTGCGCCCACACCGGCTTCCACGGCCGGATCGGCGTGTTCGAGGCGATCCGGATCGACGACACGCTCAGAAAGCTGATCAATGATGGCGGCGACGAGGCCGCGATCAGCGCGCATGCGTTCCGCAACCAGCCCCATCTGGGCATGGCCGCGCGGGTGCTCGTTCGCGAAGGACTGACCACGCCCGAGGAAGGTATCCGCATCTCCCGCCGCGAAAGCGAGGCCGTGGATGCCTGACTATGCCTATACCGCGATCGACCCCAAGGGGCGGGAAAAGACCGGGCGGCTGACCGCGGCCAGCGACGACGCGGCGCGGGCGAAGCTGACCGAGCGGAATTTCTATGTCGTCCGAATTGAAACGGCGCTGGGGGGGAAGAACAAACAGGGCAAGACGTCTGCCGGACTGTTCGGACCAAAAAAGCTCAGCTCCAAAGAGCTCACCCTGTTCACCCGGCAATTGTCCTCGCTGGCGCAGGTCAGCCCGCTCGAGGAAGCGCTGCGCCTGATCGGCAACCAGAACGAAAAGCCGCATGTGCAGCAGCGGATCGCCACCGTCCACGGCGGGGTGATCGAGGGGCAGCGCCTGTCCGAGGCGATGCGCCGCGAACCGAAAAGCTTTCCGCCGCTTTACCGGGCGATGATCGCCGCCGGGGAAAGTTCGGGCACCTTGCCCGATATCACCGAGCGGCTCGCCGACCTGCTCGAGCGCCAGGCGGAGTTGCGCGGCAAGCTGATTGGCACATTGGCCTATCCGGCGGTGCTGGCGCTGGTCTCGATCATCGTCGTGGCGCTGCTGATGATTGCGGTCGTGCCCAAGGTGGTCGAGCAGTTCGACGATGTGAACCAGCAGCTGCCGCTGGTCACGCGCATCGTCATCGGCATTTCCGGCTTTCTCGCAGACTGGTGGTGGGCCATTGCAATCGTCATCGGGCTGGCGGCGCTGGTCGGCTGGCGCGCGCTGCAGGAACCCCGGATCAAATTTCGTTTCGACGGTTTCCTGCTGCGCCTGCCGTTTCTGGGCCGGTTGCTGCGCGACTTGCACGCGGCGCGGCTGGCGCGGACGTTGTCGACCATGGTCGCCAGCCGCCTGCCGATCATCGAGGGGCTGAAGCTGACCACCAACACGATTCACAACAGCGTCCTGCGCAAGGCGTCGGAAGATATGGTCGAGGCAATCCGCGGCGGCGGCAGCCTGTCGACCGCGCTGAAAAATACAGGGGTTTTTCCGCCGATGCTGGTCTATATGACCTCCAGCGGCGAGGCATCGGGGCAACTGGATGACATGCTGGCGCGGGCGGCGGGCTATCTGGAGCGGGAATTTGACAATTTCAGTTCCACCGCGCTGTCGCTGCTTGAGCCGCTGATCATCGTGGCCCTTGGCGGGCTGGTCGCGGTGGTGATATTGGCGATCTTGCTGCCGATCCTGCAGCTACAGAATCTGGCCGGACTATAGGGCCGGAACAAAGGAATGATCATGACGACAGATATGGAACAGCTGGACGAAACCCCGGTCCCGGAAAGCACAAAGCGGAAAAAGCGCAACGGCTTCACCCTGGTCGAACTGATGGTGGTGATCTTCATCCTCGGTCTGCTGACCACGATCGTGGTGATCAATGTCTTGCCCAGTCAGGATCGGGCGATGGTCCAGAAGGCGCGGGCGGATATCGCGACGCTCGGCCAGGCGCTGGAAATGTACCGGCTCGACAATCTCGGCTACCCGACGTCCTCGGACGGGTTGCAGGCTCTGATTGCACCGCCCGCGTCGCTGTCGACAACCGCGCGCTACCGGCAGGGCGGCTATATCAAGAAGCTGCCCGACGACCCGTGGGGTCGTCCCTATCAATATGACAATCCCGGCCGCCAGGGGCCCGCCTATGATCTTTATTCTCTCGGTGCCGACGGGGCACCGGGCGGCGAAGATGACAATGCCGATATTTACGCCGAATAAGAACGGCAGCGCGTGAACCCCAGCATTCTTCTTACCGCCTTTCCGGCCACCGATGACGAGTCGCTCTACTGGTGGCATGTCGTCGACGGTGCGGTGCAGGCCTGGGGGTGCGACCCGGATCCGCTGGCGGCTTCGCAGGCCTATGGGCCCGAAAAGGTACCGGAAGAGGTCCTCACCATCGCGCTGGTTCCGTCGCATCTGACCAGCATCATGGGTCACGAGGCGATTGAAGGGACAACCGAAAGCCAGGCGCTCGCCGCTGCCAGAATGGCGGCAAAGGCCCGGAGCCTGGAAGGCGAGAAGGTCCATATCGTCGGCACATTGGGGGGATTCGGCGAGGCGGTTACGGCGTCGATCGGGCGGGACATCTTGTCAGCGGGTCTGGTTCGCCTGCAGGCGCTGGCCATCGACCCCGATGCGATCATCCCCTCGGGCTGGCTGCTGCCGGTTGCCGGCGACGATGCGGTTTCGGCGGATTTTGGCTTTGACCGGGTGTTACGGGCCGGGCCGATCATCGCCACCGATGATCCCGCGCTCAGGGAAATCCTCTTCGCGGACCGGACCATATCGCCGATCACCGGTGACGATTTTGACGCGATGATGGTCGGTGTACCGGAAAAAACCGGTCTTAATTTTCGCAGCGGGCCATTTGCGAAAAAGATACAGCGCGCGATGGACGCCGGGCAAAAGCGCCGGCTTGGCTGGATGGCGGTCGCGCTGGCCATCGTCACGCTTGCCATTCCGCTGGTGCAGCTGGCCAAATATCACTGGGCAGCCGATGCTGCGGACGAGGCGGCACTCGCCAGCGCCGCAACAGTGGTTGGCGAGCAGGAGAATCCGGAGAGCGCCGAACGCGCGCTGGACCAGCGGCTGATCGCGGAAAATCGCGGCAATATCATGTTCCCAGTCCCGGCGTCGGCGCTCTATTCTGCGCTGCAACAGGCTCCGGCCGTGTCGATCACCCGTCTGACCTATGGTGAGAACGGGATCGTCTCGGCGACCTTGTCCGCCGTCCGCAACGAGGATATCAATCCGGTCCTGCTTGCAATCCAGAAAGCCGGATTCCTCATCACGGCAACGCCGCGGACCGACGCCACGGGCTCGGCGCAGGCGGATATTACGGTGAGGGCGCCATGATCGACAATGCCAGAAACTGGTTCGCAGGCCTCAGCCAGAGAGAGAAGATACTGGTCGGCATTGCCGGACTGCTGCTTGCAGGACTGGTCGGTTTTTATGGCATCGCCCGGCCGATGGTGGGTGCGATGACGTCTGCCGAGGAGCGCTATCTTGCGGCGGTCGAACAGCAGGCGCGGATCGAGGCCAAGGTGGCGGCGCTGCAGCAGCCGACCGACGGATCCGTGGTCCGGTTCAGCGGCGCAATCGACGCCTTTGTCGGGCAGAGCGCTGGCGAGACCGGCATCGCTGTGGCTTCGGTCACGCCGCAGTCGGACAGCCGGGTCAATATGGTGGTGGAATCGGCCAAGCCGACGGCGCTGTTCGGCTGGCTGGCGCGGATCGAGCAACAGGGAATCGCGGTCGAGTCGCTGAACATCAACCCGATGGACAATGGCACGATATCGGCAACGATGACCCTGCGGTCACAATAGCGGTCGCTGCCTATTCGACTGGTACGCCATGGCGCTGCTGGTTCTCAGGGAACATCACGCCGCCATCGTCGGCTGACATGGCTTCCGGTCCGGAAGGATCAGCTCTGGCAATTTTCGCTTCTTTCTGGACCCACTCGCCCTTGTCGTTGCGAATATAGGCGGGGGCCCGCTGGACGTTCCAGACCAGCCCCATTTTCTCCCACAGATAGATGATCTGGCCGTTGAGATCGAATTCCCACCATGCCACCTGCGACGAGGCCGCACGCGGGTGCTGGTGATGGTTGTTGTGCCAGCCGTCACCAAAGGTCATCCAGGCCATGAACCAGTTGTTGCGGGAACCGTCCTTGGTCTTGAAGCGTTGCGAGCCAAAGACATGGCCGATGCTGTTCACGCCCATGACGAAGTTGAGAAAGAAGAAATTGCGGAAGAAGCCGCCGATCAGGATGGTGCCGATGATATATTCCGGGCCACCGAATGCCAGCGCCCAGAGCGCGGGGAAAATGATGCTCGAGAATATTGCGATCGACCAGCGATGCTTGTGGCACCACAGGACCTGCGGATCGTCGATCAGGCCCTTGCCGTAGACCCTCATGTCCGAGGTCGTATTGTCGAACAGCCAGCCGAAATGGGCAATGCCCAAGCCCTTGAGCTTTCCCATTTTCTTGCCATGGCCGTCAACATAGGGGCTGTGCACGTCGCCCACGTCGTCGGAAAAGGCGTGGTGGCGGCGATGGTCGGCTGCCCATTTGAGAACCGACGCCTGGCAGGCCATTTGCGCCATGATGCCGATCGCGAGGCGCATTTTTGGACCGGCCTCAAAGGCGCGGTGGGTGAAATAGCGATGATAGCCGATGCCGACGCCCATGTTGATCAGCGCAAAGCCGAACAGGAAGGCGGACCATTCGACCCAGCCGGTCTGATGGGTGAGCGTCCAGTATAGCGCGCCGAGCGAGCCGAGCACCATCGAGGAGAGCAATATGCCATATTCGATGCGCTTAGCGCGCGCGGCCGGTCCGCCAATGATGACGCCATGCTGCGGATGCTGTTCCGACGGTATATATTCGTCGGGCTGGATATCGCTAAATGCTGTTGCCATCGACACAATTCCTAAAGTCCCTGAACAGAAACCCGAGGATATAGGCTATTTGCGATGATTACAATTGTGTTAACCAATGAGCGAGGTGCACAACGGGTAACTGTCCGCCAAGGCGGCTTGCAAATGCTCAGAAAGCGCCAGAATATCTAGTCGTCGCTGACCCGTTCGCGTGTGCTGCGGCTGGTGCGGGGCGAATGGCGAGGCCCTTCGGGACGTGCCTGAACGGTCGGCGCGGGGCGCGCGACCGGCTGCGGTCTGGCCTGCGGTTGTTCGATCGCTCTCGTCGGGCGACGGATCGGCTGGGTCGTCCGGTCACCGCGATTGCGCGACGGGGCTGCCCGGTCATTCCGGTCGGGTCGGGTCTCCCTGGTGCCCGGGCGCAAGCCGACACCATCGCGCGTGCGCGGAGTGTCGCGATAGTTGCCGCGTCTCGAGTCCCGGGTTCTGTCACGACCGTCATTCCGCCAGTCCCGCCGATCGGCCCTTTGTCCGCGACGATGATCACGATCCCTGGCATGATGTCCGCCATAGGCGGCGCGCTGTCTGGCCCAATAGTGGCGGTCGCGGTCGCGCATCGCGTGGCGTCGTCCGCCGCCGTCGAAGACATATATGCCATAGCCGGGATAATAATATTGATCGTACCAGCCGCCGCCATATCCGATATTGGCAAAGCCATAGCCATAGTCGCAGGCATAATAATCATCGAACGGCGCGTAGGGGTCGCAGTCATAGCGGCTGTTGTTGACATAGCCGTCGCCATAATAGCCGCCTCCGGCGCCGTACATGCAGCCGCCCAGGCTCAGCAAGACACCCGCCGCAATGGCAGATTTGAGTAATTTGGGGATGGCTGCGCTGGTCATGCTTGTTTCCTAAATATCGACGTCGACGGTCTGGCACCTGTCGAGTCGAACGTCCTGTTTCTCCTGCATCATACCTAACGGCAAGTGATTGAATAGCTTGTGAATGGAGTGTCTTGCTGACATTCATGAAAGTAGCTAAGATAGGCGAAACCGCTCTTCAGGAGATTTTCGTTGGCGACAGTTGCAGCAAAACCGCATGGTTATCCCTATCAGGAAAGTGCCAACCCGCACTGGGTAACGCCGCCCAGCGAGGAACAGCTGGCACATATTCCCGGCGAACAGGGGCTGCCGATCGTGGGCACGACCCTGAAGGTGATCAAGGATCCGATCGGCTTCGGCCAATATATGTTCGAACGCTTTGGCTCGGTCTATCGCACCTACAGCTTCGGCAAGCAGAATGTCATGCTGCTGGGCGCGGATGCCACGGAACTGGTGATGTTCAACAAGGACAAGATATTCTCCAGCGAGCAGGGCTGGGGCCCGGTGCTCAACAATCTCTTCCCGCGCGGGCTGATGCTGATGGATTTCGAACGGCACCGGGCCGATCGCAAGGCGCTGTCTGTCGCCTTCAAGCCCGGACCGATGAAGCATCATTGCGCGGTCCTGGGCGAAGGCATTCTGGACCGGGTTGCCGACTGGGGCGGCACGGAATTCACATTTTATCCGGCGATCAAGTCGCTCTCGCTGGACACCGCGGCGAGCGCCATTCTCGGCATCCCCTGGGGTCCCGAGGCGGACAAGATCAACAAGGCCTTTGTCGACGAGGTCCAGGCATCGATCGGCGTCGTGCGTGCGCCAATCCCGTTCACCAAGATGTGGAAGGGCGTCAAGGCGCGCGAATATCTGCTAGAATATTTCACGCCGCAGGTGAAGGAGCGGCGGGCCAGTGGCGGCGAGGATATCTTCACCCAGATCTGTCTCGCGACCCATGAGAACGGCGAACTGCTGACCGAGGATGAAGTCGTCGATCACATGAACTTCCTGATGATGGCGGCGCATGACACGATCACCTCCTCGGCGACCAGCATGACCTATCTGCTGGCCAAGCATCCCGAATGGCAGGAGCGGCTGCGCGAGGAATGCCTGGCGGTTGCGCCGGCCGGAACGGTGCTGACCGTCGAGCAGCTGGGCAAGCTGGAGCTGACCGAAATGGCGTTCAAGGAAGCGCTGCGTCTGATCCCGCCAGTGCCCAGCATCCCGCGCCGGGCGCTCAAGGAATTCACCTTCCGCAACTATACGATTCCGGCAGGGACCAATATCGGCATCAGCCCGCAATTCGTCCACAAGATGGCAAAGCACTGGCCCGAACCGGACAAGTTCGATCCGCTGCGCTTCACACCGGAAAATTCCGCTGGCCGGCACAAATATGCCTGGGTGCCCTTTGGCGGCGGCGCGCATATGTGCCTGGGGCTGCATTTCGCCTATATGCAGATCAAGATCCTGATGCATGCGATGCTGACCCAGAACCGGATCGTGCTGCAGGGCGGACCGGATTACGAGCCGAAATGGCAGGTCTTTCCGATCCCGCAACCGAAGGACGGTCTGCCGGTCCGGCTGGAGCGGCTATAGTTGTCAGCGGCACAGCACAAAAATTGACAGGCGCATCGGCTCATGGCACTCTTCGCAAAATCGGGGGACAATCATGACACAGATGCAATCAAACGGTAAATCGTCGGCACGGCTGCTGCGGGCGGTCGCGGCATTGTGGCTGACCGGGCTGGTCACGCAAGGGTGCAGCGCCGAACCGGAAGCGGCGAAGGAAGAAGTCGCCGCGACGCTGCCGACCGAGAATATCACGGATGCGAGCTTTGGCTGTATCAGCGATCTGACCGCGGTGGACCGCTTCTTCGTCGGCAATCTCAATGGCGATCTCGATGCCACCATTGCCGTGGCCAGCGCGGAGGAAGGCGGCGTCTATCCCGTCGGTTCGGTGGTGCAGCTGGTCCCGACCGAAGTGATGGTCAAGCGCGAGGCGGGCTTCAATCCGGTCACCAAGGACTGGGAATATTTTGACCTCGACATCTCGGCCGAGGGCACCAAGATCCGGGTACGCGGCGCCGACGAGGTCAAGAACCGTTTCGGCAACAGCTGCCAGGACTGCCACGTCAAGGCGGCCCCGCAGTTCGATCTGATCTGCAAGACGGATCATGGCTGTGACCCCATTCCGATCAACGACGTGATGATCCGCGGTTTGCAGAAGACCGATCCGCGCTGCGAGGCACAGCCGCTGACCGCCGAAGAAGCGGAAGGGCTGAAGCAATTGCAGGCCGCTCTCGGAGTCTAGGCGGCAGGAAGTTCGTACTGGATATGGGATTCTTGAAACGCGCCGGTCAACAGGCGCGGCGAGGACGACATGGAGGAGATTATTAATGGCCGCATTCCGCATCCTTTCCTTTCTGATTGGATTCATCCCGCTCTGGTTCGGGGTCAACGGGCTGCTGTTCGGTGCGGCGGAACATATGGGCGGAGACCCGTTTACCGCCGCGATGGATAACCAGTATCGCTATCTCTCCGGCGTCTATATCGGTGTCGCCCTGATGATCTTCTACAGCGCCGGCGAAATTCGGAAACGGGCGATGCCGTTCCGTTTCGCGATGCTGTTCTTCTTCATCGGCGGCTGCGCCCGGGCGGTGTCCTATCTGACGGTGGGGGGACCTCCAACCGAACAGGCAGCTGCCATGATCGTGGAACTGCTGTCACCTTTGCTCATCCTCTGGCAATCGCGGGTCTTGCGCTACTAGGCAAAATATTCCGGGAAGCAGGATTTTATCCTGGCGACCAGATCTGCGTCCATGAATCGAAAATCGTCCGGAATAGCAAGATTCTGGACGGGCTTGTCTTTCAGTAGTGCGGCAAATTGCCGGCTGACCTTTTTCTTGTGGGCCGTTTCCATCACGTAAATGCGGTCCGCCCATTCGATCAGGTCTCCCGACAGCGGGGTCTCCGCATCATGATTGATCCCGGCCGATATGGCCGTGACCCCATCGACCTGATTCAAAACCGCTTCGGCAGTCGGGCTGCGCAACCGGTTGCGGCTACAGACGAACAGCAGCTGCACCGGCCTATCGCTCACTTCGCCAGCATATCCTTCAGATAGCCGCCGGTATAGCTGGCCGCGACCTTGGCCACCTCTTCCGGCGTACCCTGCGCGACAATCTCGCCGCCGCGCACGCCGCCTTCGGGGCCGAGGTCGAGAATATGGTCGGCGGTCTTGATGACGTCGAGATTATGCTCGATCACCACCACGCTGTTGCCCTGCTCGACCAGTCGGTGCAGCACCTGCAGCAGCTTGCGGACATCCTCGAAATGCAGGCCGGTGGTCGGCTCGTCGAGAATATATAGCGTCTGCCCGGTCGAGCGTTTCGACAGTTCCTTGGCCAGCTTGACCCGCTGCGCCTCGCCGCCGGAGAGGGTGGTGGCCTGCTGGCCGACCTTCACATAGCCGAGCCCGACCTCGTAGAGCATCGCCATCCGGTCGCGGATCGGCGGCACCGCCTTGAAGAAGCTGACCGCGTCCTCGACCGTCATGTCGAGCACATCGGCGATCGACTTGCCCTTGAACTTCACCTCGAGGGTTTCGCGGTTGTAGCGCTTGCCGTGGCATTCCTCGCAGGTGACATAGACGTCTGGCAGGAAGTGCATTTCTATCTTGATCAGCCCGTCGCCCTTGCAGACCTCGCAGCGGCCGCCCTTGACGTTGAAGCTGAACCGGCCCGGCTTGTAGCCGCGCATCTGTGACTCCGGAAGACCGGCAAACCAGTCCCGGATATTGGTAAAGGCACCGGTATAGGTCGCGGGGTTCGACCGCGGCGTACGACCGATCGGCGACTGGTCGATGTCGATGACCTTGTCGCAATATTGCAGCCCGGTGATCTTTTCGTGGGCGCCGGCAATCACCCGCGCGCCATTGAGCGTCCGCGCCGCCGCCGCGTAGAGCGTGTCGATGGTTAAGGACGACTTGCCCGATCCCGACAGGCCGGTGACGCAGGTGAAGGTGCCGAGCGGGATCGACGCCGTGACATTCTGCAGATTGTTGGCGGTGGCGCCGTGCACGGTCAGCTTCTTGCCATTGCCCTTGCGGCGCCTGGCCGGTACCTCGATTTCGCGGGTTCCGTTGAGATAGGCTGCGGTCAGCGACTTCTTCGATTTCAGGATCTGCTTGAGCGTGCCTTCGGCAACCACTTCGCCGCCATGGACGCCGGCGCCCGGACCCATGTCGACCACCCAGTCGGCGGTGCGGATCGCGTCCTCGTCATGCTCGACCACGATCACCGTGTTGCCGAGATCGCGGAGGCGCTTGAGCGTGGTCAGCAGCCGGTCATTGTCCCGCTGGTGCAGGCCGATGCTGGGCTCGTCGAGCACATAGAGCACGCCCGAGAGGCCGGAGCCGATCTGGCTGGCCAGGCGGATCCGCTGGCTTTCGCCGCCGGACAGGGTGCCGCTGGTCCGGTCGAGATTGAGATAGTCGAGCCCGACATTGTTGAGAAAGCCCAGCCGTTCGATGATTTCCTTGAGGATCGGTTCGGCGATCTGGCTCTGCGTCTTGTTGAGCTGCGCGCCCAGGCCCTCGAAAAAGACCAGCGCATCGCCGACGCTGCGCCGGGTCGAGATGCTGATATCCTCGCCGGCGATCTTGACCGCCAGCGCTTCCGGCTTGAGCCGTGCGCCGTGACAGGTTTCGCAGGGAGCGGCGGCCTGGAACTTGGCCAGTTCCTCCTGCATCCAGGCGCTTTCGGTCTGCAGCATGCGGCGCTTGAGATTGCCCACGACACCCTCGAACGGCTTCTTCACCTCGTAGGATTTGCGGCCGTCCTGAAAGCGCAGGGTCACGGGCAGGCCCTGGGTGCCGTTGAGGATGATATCGCGATGATGCTCACTAAGCTCGTTCCACGGCGTATCGAGATCGAACTCGAACTGTCGCGCCAGCGATCCCAGCACCTGCATGTAATAAGGCGAGGGCGGGTTGGATTTCGCCCAGGGCACGACCGCGCCCTTCTTGATGCTCAGCGCCGGATTGGGCACGATCAGCTGGGTATCGAAATGCAGCTTCTCGCCAAGCCCGTCGCAGGACGGGCAAGCGCCCTGTGGCGCGTTGAACGAGAACAGGCGAGGAGCGATTTCCTCGATGGTGAAGCCGCTGACCGGGCAGGCGAAGCGCTCGGAAAAGACGATTCGGTTGGGCGGCAGGCCGGTGCCCTTCATCTTGCCGCCCATGGCCTCGCTCACGCCCGGCTCCGGTTTGAACTGCGCGCTTGCCTCGGCCACGGCGCTGCCCGCCAAGGCCTCTTCAACAGTCCCATCGGCCAGATCGACAAAGGCCAGCCCGTCCGCCAGCCGCAGCGCGGTCTCGAAACTGTCGGCGAGCCTCTGTTCCATGCCTTCGCGCACCACCAGCCGGTCGACGACGACCTCGATGTCATGCTTGAGCTTCTTGTCGAGCTTGGGCGTTTCCTCGATATCGTAAAATTCGCCATCGACCCGGACCCGGGTGAAGCCGGCCTTCTGCCACTCGAGCAGTTCCTTGCGATATTCGCCCTTGCGGCCGCGCACCACAGGGGCGAGCAGAAAGAAACGGGTCTTTTCGGGCAGCGCCATCACCCGGTCGACCATCTGCGACACCGTTTGCGCCGTGATCGGCAGGCCGGTGGCCGGCGAATAGGGAACGCCGGCGCGGGCCCAGAGCAGGCGCATATAGTCGTAGATCTCGGTCACGGTGGCCACGGTGGAGCGCGGGTTGCGGCTGGTGGTCTTCTGCTCGATCGAAATAGCCGGCGACAGGCCCTCGATATGCTCGACATCGGGCTTCTGCATCATCTCGAGGAACTGGCGCGCATAGGCGGACAGCGATTCGACATAGCGGCGCTGGCCCTCGGCATAGATGGTGTCGAAGGCGAGGCTGGACTTGCCGGAGCCGGACAGGCCGGTAATCACGATCAGCTTCTCGCGCGGCAGCTCGATATCGACACCCTTGAGATTATGCTCCCGGGCGCCTTTTACTTTGATGTGGGTAAGACTCATGCGCGTGCTTTGCAGAAGATGCCGGAGAGAGTCCAGCGGGCCAAAAGAACAGGGTGGTCCGCGCTATATGTTCAATGTTTGTTCTGTTTTCAAGGGGGAGTTTCTTGGCGGGGCGTGACAGGGGTCACGGGCATTCGATCCGTTTTTGCTGGAAGAACCATGCGCGAGAATAAAAGAGGATGGTAAAATGCGCAAAACAGGGATCTTGTTGGCAGCGATGGCTTCGATAGCACTGTCGGGATGTTATTCAATGCAGGGCGCTGAACGATTGGTGACAAAGGACGCGAAGCCAGCTGAATTCCGATATGCAGACATAAGGATGTTTGTGGACGATTTTGATAAAGCCAAGGCGTTTCGCAATGGCAATCCCGACGCAACAAACCCATATGTCAACTCGATGCTGAGAAGCGGCTTTATGTATAATTACAGCTTCTGCGAAAATTATTTTAACGTCATGGCCAAAAACCAGCGACGGTCGAAAATCTCCAGAAGTTTACTGGCTCCTTTAACCTCCGTGATAACCGGTATCATCGGGTTGCAGGATTTTTCATCCAGTCCCGGTTCGAAGGAGGACTTGATTCAAGGTCTGGCGATTGGCTCCGCAGCCGCGACTTCAATATTAGACATTTATGACGAGCATTTTCTATTCGGAACCGACAATATTGACTCGGTTGAAACAATGACGCTGAAGGCCTTGGATGCGCACAGTTCAGCAGTGACAAAGCAGACAGATATTCGCTTTGAAACAGGTATGAAACATTTGATCGACAACCAAGGACAATGCAGCCCCCAATCGATCTTAACGCTGGCGCGATCTTCAATTAGGAATTCTGACATAGTCGCGACAAATGTGAACGCGACGAAGGGTGGAGACGGAGTGACTACGAACGAGAAGGGCGAGGGGAAAGTTACCGTAGGCGTCCGGGGCAAATAGCTGGAGCGACTTGCCGTGTCCGCGGCGCCTCTCTGCCTGATGTCCTCGAAGCCGCTACATGGCCGCCATAGATGGACGTCAAGCATATCGAGGAATACACCATCTTGCACTGAGCGGTTTGGCTAATCAGGACAAAGCTGGGGACTAATCACTGCCCTTAACCCGTCCGAAAGCCTCGCGATAGCGTTCAAAAAAGCTGACCATCTCCGGCGACCGCTTGCTCTTCATGTCGCAGAAGAATTTGCGGTTCCAGCCTTTGGCCGTGCCCCAATGGATCATCGCATAGACATAGGCTAGCAGCCCGGCGGAAAATCCAAACGCAGCGTCCATGCCCGCCGCCGCCCATAAAATCGCGCCAACCAGCGGATAGGCGAGCACCGGAAAGCTGATCGCCTTGCGGTAATTGAAAATCGCCTTGCTCTCTCTGGTCGGCAACCCGAATTTCCCCACCAGCGTCGCAGTGAACGGCAGGCGGTTGTGGATGATCGCGAGCGGAATCTTGATCCACCAAGGAACCGGCGCCAGCAGGATCGTGCCGAGCGCCAGCAGCTCGAAAAACGGATAGCGGATGACCAGCAGCGCCAGCACCTTGTAATCATGATATTGCTTCGCGGTATGGGCGATCAGCCCGTCGACGCCCTCGACGGCATAGCGGCCCTTCTCGCGGAAGCGGAAGACATTGTTGGGGAACATGTAATATTTCATCAGCCCCATGAAGCCCGGTGTGTCGCCGCGTTTCGGCCGGATATCGAGCACCTTGGCGACCTCGTCGGTAAAGGTGCCGTACCAGACCAGATGGTCGGTCTTCTTCTCCGGCCGGTTCGCGTAATAGGTGGCGTTATAGTCGGCGATCCGCCGGTCGATAGTGCCGCGAATGTCGGCTCGAAAGGCCGAATCCGTGATCATCCGGTGGACCAGCAGGCACTGCATCTCGCTGATATTGTTGAGCCCGCCGGTGAACGGACGGGTGAAGCCGATCGTGTAGATATTTTCCAGCTTCGGCGAGGTCACGCCGAGAAACTGCTCGCGCGGCCGGTAGGCAAAGATGCCACCGTCGCCCTGCATCCGGATATCGGGAATATTGGGCACTTCCTGATCCCCGTCGATAATCAGGTCGAAGCTGGCCGTCTCGCCGCCCTCGCTGATTGTCATCGCCTCGTGGTCGATGGTGGCGTCGGTCTTGTCCCACAGCTTGACATGGCCATGCTCGAGAAAGAAGGGCAGGTCGTTGACCAGATAGCCGTCGCGGATCTTCTGCTCGAGGGTCTCCTCGCAATAGAGCTTGTAGACATCGATCGGCCAATATTTGATCGCGATATGGCCGTTCTCGACCGGAGCCTTTGCTTTGAAAAAGCTGCGGATATCCTTGTGCGGACGGATGCTTTTAGGGTGGCGTACGCCCAGGCTGTCGCGGTCGAAAAGTTTTGCGAAGCGATGGTGGATCAGGCCGTGGATATAGCCGCCGTCAATGAAGGCGCGGTAGCTCCATTTGCTGATCTCGGAGAAATTGTGGCATTCGAGCTGGTCGAGCGGCACGAAGCGCGGGCCGTCGTCGAGCGGCGAAAAGGTGGCGAACATCTTGTCGAGGATGATGAAGCCGTTGGTGACCAGATGGACTTGCGCCCCATGGGCGACCAGCTTGGCGATCAGCAGGTTGGAACTGTCGCCGGTCGAGGTGATGGCAACGCTCTTGCCAGCATAACTTTGATCAACCTTGATCTGCTTGAGGTTGGCATTCATCAGCCGCCGGAAGGCGGTTGCCACAACGACATGCCTGGCGCGAATCTGCTCGCCGCTTTCGAGATGGACCAGGCTGTGGTCGGCGTGATTGTCGATGCTGTCGACCAGCCCATGATGGATGTTGGCGGCGTGGCGCGCGGCATATTTCTTGTGGATATCGTAAAATTCGCGGGCGGTCGGGAAGCCGTCGGTAAAATCCTCGCCCTGTTCCTTCAGCATCTCGACCAGTTCGAAGGAATAGACGCTGCTCTGCAGCGAGCTGACCAGATCGAAATCCAGCGCATCGGCCGCTTCCAGCTGCTGCCAGATCGGGGTCATCGGCGACACCATCAGCCAGCCGATGCCGCTGGCTTCCAGTTCCCGGATCAGCGGCATGGTCGAAAAGCCACCGCCGACGATCAGGACCTCGATTTCCCGTGCTTCCACCATGCTGCTCCCTGCTGCCATCCTCTCCGATAACGCCTCGCCTTGGTAAAACCAACGCTCTTTTGGCACCGGCGCGCGAATGCGAGCAATGCGGCCCGGCCGGCAAGGACACGGAACGCTTTGGATGTGGCCCTTCATCGACGGTCGATGGCGGTTGGTCGAATGAATCGGCCTTTGCTGCCGCGATCTGCTATTCAGACAAGAGCTGAGCGAACATCCGGACCGGCAATTTTGCTCTCGGGTCGCCTCGAAGCTCAACCATGGGGGATGGTATCAGAATGCGGATCCGCAAACGGCTGCAAACGGGAATATTGCCTACCGCATGGGCAAGCTCCGATTCCTGCGAAAGCCGATATCGCGCCCGCCCCCTGTTGGGCGCGGTCCTTGCGACGCTGCTGGTGCCATCCCCTTTGATCACGCCCGTCCAGGCGCAGTCTTCGACACCCTCCACCAAAAAACCTCCGCCCCCTTGCGCGTCTGACAATCACCGCGCCTTCGATTTCTGGATCGGTACCTGGGATGTCACCCCCGCCGGACAGGATCAGCCGAGCGCGGTGAACCGGATATCGCGCGAACATGGCGGCTGCGTCCTCCGCGAGGACTATAGCACCAGCGGCTATACCGGGATGAGCATGAGTTTCTATGATGCTGCCCGCGATACATGGCACCAGACCTGGATGGGCGCGGATGGCGGTGCGCTGTTCATTGAGGGCGGGCTGAACGACCGGGGCGAAATGGTGCTCAGCAACCGCAACACGCCCTATTACAAAGAGGGCATGCCGATCAACCGGATCACCTGGACGCCCAATGGGGATGGCAGTGTCCGCCAGCATTGGCAGGCGTCGAAGGATGGCGGCGAGACATGGAGCACCGTTTTCGACGGGCTATATGTGAAAAGGCCTTGATGGATCCGGTTTTCCACTTTTTCCGGATAGCAGCAGTCCATACGGTAAATTCTTGAATCGATTTGTATAAGGCGGTAAAATAAAAGGCGGGGGTCCTTATCGAAAGGACGAGATATGCTGCCAAGAAAATCATTCTTCATCGGTGCGTTGCTGGCTGGCTTGTTGTTTGACGGTGCCGCGATGGCGCAAAATCCCAATCCGGACTGCGAAGCGGCCAAACAATATCTGGTCCGGCAATATAGTCGAACCAACCCCGAAACAAATGAGAAATATTACCAGATCTGGTCGAGCCCGCAATGCGTGCAGGCCCGCAAAAATGCGGAATTATCGGTCGATCCGCAGATCGAGTCGAACGAGCGGCTGATCCGGAGCCGGTATACGGACTATGACACGGAACTGGCAAAAATTCCCGGTACATGCCAACCGATCGTCGACAGGCGATGGGCCGAAGCGTCAGAGAAATTCCGGGCGGAGCAGAAAAAGTCGGAGCTTCTGACCGCTTGCATCCGCAACCGTTCCCACGCGCTTCGCGCGGAATATCTGAATCGCCTGAACGAGGAGTCGGAGGCGCAATATGCCGAGAGACAGAGGCTGAACGAGGAAACCATCGCTGCCAACCAGCTGGCCGAAGCCGAACGCCGGGCAGCGTATGAGCGAAAAATGGAGGAATGGCGGGAAGCCGTGCGTCGCTGCAATGCCGGCGAAGTCCGATATTGCTCGAACCAATTCTAGAAAGCTGGCTTGGGCCCGGCCGGCGTTTCTACTCGGCCATCAAATCCCGGACAAAGCCGATCAGACCGGTCTGCCGTGACCGCCGCATCCGTTCGGTGGCCAGAATCTGCTTCACCTTGGCAAAGCAGGCGTCGAGGTCGTCGTTGATCAGGACATAATCATAGCCGTCCCAGTGGCTGATCTCGCTGACCGCGCGCTGCATCCGGCTTTCGATGATGTCGGGTGCGTCGGTGTTGCGGCTTTCCAGTCGCTTGCGCAATTCCTGCAGCGACGGCGGCAGGATGAAGACCCGCACGACATCCTGTCCGGCCCGCTGATACAGCTGTTGCGTCCCCTGCCAGTCGATATCGAACAACACATCCTGTCCCGCTTCCAGACTCTGCTGAACCGGTACCGTCGGCGTGCCGTAGCGGTTGCCGAAAACCGTCGCATATTCGAGGAAGCTGTGGTCGGCGACCATTTCTTCAAACTGGTCACCGCTGACGAAATAATAGTCCTTGCCATGTTCCTCGCCGGGCCGCTTGGGGCGCGTGGTGACGGATATGGACATGGCGATTTCCTTGTCCGCCTTGAGCAACATATGCGCCAGCGTCGACTTGCCGGCTCCGGACGGCGAAGACAGAACGAATAACAGCCCCCTGCGGTTCAGCTCGCGGTGATCATTGTCGATGTTCTGGGAAGAGATATTGTCGGCCATAGCGGCTATTGGCCGAGAAGGACGCATGGCGTCAAGATGCTTGTCCCGATGTTTTGCGATCCGGTCGGCCCGACCAATCATGCTGATGACAGTCTGGTAAAATCCGGCTATCGCAAAATCATGTTCCAGGGCCGTGTCAGTACGATATTCTATGCGATCGGCATTACCATCATGGTCGGCTGGCTGTTTTACGTCGGCAAGGACATCATTCTCCCCATCGTGACGGCCGTTATCTTGCTGCAGATTCTCTATGCCGCCAGCGCCACCGTCGCCCGCATTCCGGGTCTGGGCCAGACGCCGCTGTGGCTGCGCGCCACGCTGGCGCTGATCGGCGTGCTGGCGCTGCTCTTTGCGATGACCCGGATGCTGGTCGCCAGCCTGCAGAATCTCGTGCCCTCGCTGCCCGTCTACCAGCGCAATCTCGAAAATCTGTTCGTGGCATATTTCCCGGTGCCGGTCGAAGCGGGCGCCGGTCGTCCGAAAATTTCCGAACTGATGGGATCACCGGCGGCGATATTCGACCGGGGCAGGGATGCCGTTGCCCAGGCGATCAGCGAATTTGCGACGAGATTCTTTACCGAGATCGATATCGCTGCGCTGGCCCAATCCGTCCTGTCCTCGCTGACCAGCTTCGGCGGATTTATCTTGATCACGATATTATACGCCTCCTTCCTGCTCAGCGAGATTACCGGCTTTCCGGAAAAAGTGCGCCGGGCCTTCGGCTCGGATGGCGCCTCCACCGATACGCTCAACATGATCACCAGGATCAACCATGATATCGGCAGCTATCTGGCGACCAAGACGCTGATCAATATCATGCTCGGTGTCCTGTGCTGGGCCATATTGCGCGTTCTGGGCGTGGAATATGCCGCCTTGTGGGCGATCATCATCGGCCTGCTCAACTATATTCCCTATATCGGATCCTTCATCGGTGTCGCATTTCCGGCCCTGTTTGCCGTGGCCCAGTTCGGCAGTCTGACGATCCCGCTGATCGCCACCGGCCTGATGACCGCGGCGCAGGTGGTCATCGGCAATATCGTCGAGCCGAAGATGCTCAGCAGGTCGGTCAATCTCAGCCCGATGGTGGTGCTGGTGTCGCTGGCAATATGGAGCAGTCTGTGGGGGATACCCGGCGCGATCCTGGCGGTACCGTTCACCACTATTCTGATGATTGTGCTCGCGCGCCGTCCGGGCACCCGGCCGATAGCGGCGCTGCTGTCCAGTGACGGCAATGTCTAGCCCGGCGCAAGCGGGGGTTTCATGAAGAAGGCGGCGACCAGCCCGCCGCCCAGCAGGATGATCGCGCCGGCGAAGGCAAAGTCGTAGCTTCCTGTGGCCTCGAATATGAAGCCGGCCCCGGCCGGTGCGGCAGCGGCAAAGGGCAGCATCACCGGCGCCAGCACCGAATTGATGATCGGAAAAGCCCGTTCGCCATAATAATTGCCGATTACCACCGGCCCGAGCACGAGCAGGCTGCCGTAGCCGGCCCCGAACAGCATGCCCATCGCCGAGAGCAGGATGACGCTGTGGCCCAGCCAGAAACCGGCGAGGCCGATCGCCATTAGTGAAATCGACCCGAACAGGGTCCAGCGCAGTTCAAACTGGTCCCCAAGCCAACCGGCGGGAATGCGCGCCAGGCCGCTGCCAAGGATTGCCAGGCCCATGATCGATGCGGCTTCCAGACTGGTGAGCCCGTTGTCCGTGAGATGCAGCACGCCGTGGTTCAGCAGAAAGAAGAATGTGCCCAGATAGCCGAGCGTGACCAGCATCAGCATATAGAGCGTCGGCGTCCGGATGATCTGGCCCATGGTCCAGTTGTGTCCGGTGCGATGGGTTTTGGGCCGCAGATTGCCGGCAAGCGGATCGTTCGAGACCAGGGCCGGATCGACATTGTCAGGGTGCTGGCCGATATCCTGCGGGCGGTTGATGATAAATTGCGCGGCAACCAGCGAAATGACGACCATGGCGGCTGCGATCGCCCATGCCGCGCGCCAGCTGTCGAACTGGTCCATGATGCCCGACAGTACCGGCTGCGCCAGGGCCCCACCAAGTGCTCCGCCGGTCATGACGATCCCGATGGTGGTGGACCGTTTGATACTGAACCAGCTGATCATGGCCGACTGCGAGCAGATCGGACCAGTGAGGGCAAAGGACAGCCCCATGACAAAGCCCCAGACCAGGATGAATTGCCATATCGCGGTAACGGCCAGCACCAGCAAAAGCAGTCCCGTCAGCATCACCAGCAGCCCGGCGGTAACCGTCTGGCGGACCCCGAATCGATGGATCAGGTAGCCGGCCAGCGGATAGGCCAGGCCCAGCATGATGAGCGCGACCGTTTGCGCGAGCGATGCCGTGCCCCGGTTCCAGTCCATCGTTTCGACCATGGCTGGAAACACCACCGAATAGGCAAAATAGACAAAGCCGGAAGCGGCAAACTGGATGAAGAAGAGCAGGCCGACATTGGTCCAGCCATAGAATTTGCGGGGTGCTTGCCCCGATTGCGCGGTCGTCGCCAATATGCTCTCCTGTCCCGCTTTCGGATCGCGGCTTTCACGGAGCTTACAGCAATGTCAGTAACAATCAATATTGCAATTGGGGTCGGAGCGGTCAGGTGTGCGGCTTTTCCGGTACCGGTCGGCCCTCGATCTCGATAACCGCTTCGGATGCGGGGAGGGCTTCTGCCTCTTTCGAATCATCATAGAGTTTCTTGGCGATCAGCGCCCCGCCGACCAGCAGCGCGCCGGGCACGGACCGGGTCGCGATGCGGGCGGCGAGCATGCCGAGACCGAAGTTGCGCAAGCCATGGCCGCTCGTGTGTCTGCGTGCTTCGTAGCCGACAAATGTGGTGAACAGATTTCTCAGTAGTGACATGGCGTTCTGCTTCCCGGATCAGCGATGATCGCCGACCATATTCTCGGGCCTAACATGGGCATCGTAGGTTTCGGCGTCAACCAGACCGAGGTCCAGAGCGGCGGCGCGCAGCGTCTGGCCGGTCGCATGGGCGTGTTTGGCGATGGACGCGGCCTTGTCATAGCCGATCACCGGGGCAAGTGCGGTGACCAGCATGAGCGAATTGTCGACCAGTTCCTTGATCCGCTTTTCATTTGCTTCCAGTCCTTCCACGCAGCGCTCCGAAAAACTGGACATGCCAATCGAGATGATCTCGATCGAGCGCAGCACATTGGCGCCGATCAGCGGCTTGAAAACATTGAGCTCCAGATGTCCCTGCAGCCCGCCGACGGTCACCGCCTGATGATTGCCGATAACCTGCGCGGCGACCATGGTCAGCATCTCGCACTGGGTCGGGTTGACCTTGCCCGGCATGATCGAGCTGCCCGGCTCGTTGGCCGGGAGGTCGAGTTCGCCGAGACCGGAGCGCGGACCGGATCCGAGCAGACGGATATCATTGGCGATCTTGGTGAGCGACACCGCCAGCGTGTTGAGCGCGCCCGAGAGTTCGACCATCGTGTCATGTGCGGCCAGCTCGGCGAACTTGTTCTTGGCCGAAGTGAATTTCAGGCCGGTGATCTTGGAAATTTCCTTGGCGATATGTTCGCCGAAATTTTCCGGCGCGTTGAGACCGGTGCCGACCGCGGTGCCGCCCTGCGCCAGCTGGTGCAGCCGCGGTAATACGCTTTCGATGCGGTCGCGGGCAGCGACCAGCTGCGCGGCATAGCCGGAGAATTCCTGGCCCAGCGTCAGCGGGGTGGCGTCCTGCAGATGGGTGCGGCCGATCTTGACGATCTTTTTCCACTGCTGCGCCTTTTCCGCCAGCGCGTCGTGCAATTGTTCCAGCGCCGGGAACAGCTCTACCTCCAGCGCCCGGGCCGATGCGACGTGCATGGCGGTGGGGAAGCTGTCGTTGGACGACTGGCCGCGATTGACATGGTCATTGGGGTGAACCGGATATTTGCCGCCCCGGGTGCCGTAAATCGCCTCGTTGGCGACCCCGGCGATTACCTCGTTGACGTTCATGTTGGTCTGGGTGCCCGACCCGGTCTGCCAGATGCTCAGCGGAAACTGGTTGTCATAGGCACCGGTGCGGACGGCATTGGCCGCCTTTTCGATGGCGGCGGCAATTTCCGGATCGAGGCCGTGGATGCCGTTGACGCGGGCGGCGGCCTGCTTGACTGCGGCGAGCGCGTGGATCAGCCGGATCGGCATGCGTTCCTGGCGGGGAAAGGGAAAATTTTCGATGCTGCGCTGGGTCTGGGCGCCCCAATAGGCATCGGCGGGAACTTCTATCTCGCCCAGGGAATCGGTTTCTGTGCGGGTCCCGCTCACTTTTTCTTGCCGAAGTCCACCGTCACCACGTTGGAACCATCATCGACCGGTTCGACCGAATCCGTCTCGCCGTCATTTTCCGCAGGGTCATGACCGTTCACATTGCCCTCGATCTCGTCGACCTGGAATTGCAGCGCGAAATCAACCGCAGGATCGACGAAGGAGGTGATCGCCGCAAACGGAATATGCAGCATCGAGCTGATCTGGTTGAAGCTCAGCCCGACCTCGAACCGGTCCTTGTCGACCTTCAGGTCCCAGTAGCGGTTCTGGATGACAATCGTCATCTCGTCCGGAAACCGAGCGATCAGGTGATCGGGAATATCGACGCCGGGCGCGCGGGTCTTGAAGGTGATGTAGAAATGATGCTCGCCGGGCAGACCGCCCTTGACCACTTCGCCCAGCACCCGGCCGACAACCGCCCGCAGGGCCTCCTGCACGATTTCGTCGTAAGGAATCAGGCTATCGGGGGCTTCATTGCTCATCTGTACTAGGTGGCGCGAAGCGAGCATCGGGTCAAGAGCGTAAAATGAATTTCCCCATGTGCAAAGGCCGCGAAATTCTTGCCTGATTTGTCCAAGCCTTTATAGGCCTGTTGCATGAGAACAGCGACAATAGAGCGAAATACCAAGGAAACCGAGATTTTTGTCGAGCTCAACCTCGACGGAACCGGCCAATATGACGTGTCGACGGGGATTGGTTTCCTCGACCATATGATCGAGCAATTCTCGCGCCATTCGCTGATCGACCTGACCCTGCGGATCAAGGGCGATCTTCATGTCGACCAGCACCATACCACCGAGGACAGCGCCATCGCGCTGGGCCAGGCGATCAATCAGGCGCTTGGCGAAAAGGCCGGAATCGTGCGCTACGGCAGCGCCTATTCGCCGATGGACGAGACCCTGAGCCGGGTCGCGCTGGACATTTCCGGCCGGCCCTATTTCGTCTGGAACGCCGGGTTCACGCAGGAACGGCTGGGCGAGATGGACACGGAGCTGTTCAAGCACTGGTTCCACAGCGTCGCCGATGCCGCCGGGATCACGCTCCATATCGAGCTGCTCTACGGCGAGAATAACCACCATATCGCGGAAAGCATCTTCAAGGGCTTTGCCCGCGCAATGCGCCAGGCGGTGGAGCGGGACCCGCGCAAGGGCGACGCGATTCCGTCGACCAAGGGGCAGTTGGGTGGCTGAGACAATTGCGCTGATCGATTTCGGCGCCGGTAACCTGCACAGTGTCCACAACGCATTGATGGCCGCAGGGGCCCGCAATGTGTTGGTGACCGCTGACCCCGAAACAGTTGCTCGGGCTGACCGGATCATATTGCCGGGCGTCGGTGCCTTTGGCGCCTGCCGCGATGCTCTGTTTGCCATCGACGGCATGATTGATGCTCTTGAACGGCGGGTCCGGACGGATGGCCTGCCCTTTCTCGGCATATGTGTCGGGATGCAGATGCTGGCCGACAAGGGCATCGAATATGGTGCGCACGACGGTCTCGGCTGGATTGGCGGAACCGTGAAGGCGATCGAGCCGGCCGATGCCATGATCAAGATCCCGCATATGGGCTGGAATGACGTGACCCCGACGGCAGGGCATGACCTGCTGGAGCGTGGCGAGGCCTATTATCTGCATGGCTATCATTTTGATGTGGCCGACGAAGCCGACATATTGGCGACGACCAGCCATGGCGGACCGCTGGTTGCCGCGGTCGGTCGCGACAATATTGTCGGTGTGCAATTTCACCCGGAGAAAAGCCAGACCTATGGACTGGCCTTTCTCCGCCGTTTTCTGGAGTGGAAACCATGATCGTATTTCCCGCCATTGATCTCAAATCCGGCGAAGTCGTGCGGCTCGCCGAAGGCGATATGGATCGTGCCACCGTCTATGGCGACAATCCGGCCGAACAGGCCGGCCTGTTCGCGGCTGCCGGGGCCGAACATATCCATGTTGTCGATCTCGACGGCGCCTTTGCCGGATCGCCGCGCAATGCGGAAGCGGTCGAGGCGATCATCGCCAGCTTCCCCGGCTATGTGCAGCTGGGCGGCGGGATCCGCAACCGCGAGACGGTCGAACGCTGGTTCGAGCTGGGCGTGGCCCGGCTGGTTATCGGCACGGCGGCGCTCAAGGACCCGGAGTTCGTCAGGGACATGGCGAAGGAATATGAAGGCGGCATCGTCGTCGCCGTCGACGCGCGCGACGGCATGGTCGCGACGGAGGGCTGGGCCGATGTATCGGATGTCAGCGTCCGCGACCTCGCCCGCCGGTTCGAGGATGCGGGTGTCGCCTCGATCCTGTTCACCGATGTCGGTCGCGACGGCATGCTCACCGGCTGCAATATCGAGGCAACGGTCGATCTGGCCCGCGGCGTCGATATCCCGGTGATCGCC
The DNA here is from genome assembly GCA_964022135.1 of uncultured Sphingomonadales bacterium. Lineage (GTDB taxonomy): Bacteria > Pseudomonadota > Alphaproteobacteria > Sphingomonadales > Sphingomonadaceae > Parasphingorhabdus. The sequence goes on from CAXIBD010000041.1 coordinate 23,664, forward strand.
AGCGGCGGGGTCAAGGGGCTGGACGATATCCATATGCTCAGCCAGTTTGCCAAGGACGGTATCGAAGGCGTGATCACCGGGCGGGCGCTATATGACGGCCGGCTGGATCTGGCGACCGCGATTGCGATGGCCGGTCGATGACATTGCCGTCAGATAGATATTGTGCTCCGGCCTCCGAGCCGGAGCCTTGGCGTCTGCAGTGTTTGGCCGGCAGGGCTCCGCATCAAGTGCGGAGCACAGCTATGATTGGGCATGCAAGATGACCGTCCGTATCCGCGTCATTCCCTGTCTCGATGTCGCCAATGGCCGGGTGGTCAAGGGCGTCAATTTCGTCGATCTGCAGGATGCCGGCGACCCGGTCGAGCAGGCGCAGGCCTATGATGCCGCGGGCGCCGACGAGCTCTGCTTTCTCGACATCACCGCATCCCACGAACAGCGCGACACGATCATCGATGTGGTCCGGCGCACGGCCGAGGTCTGCTTCATGCCGGTGACTGTCGGCGGCGGCGTGCGCACCGCCGATGACGCGCGTGCACTGCTGATGGCCGGGGCCGACAAGGTCGCGGTGAACAGCGCTGCCGTGACCCGGCCCGAGGTGATCAGCGATATCGCGACCCGCTTCGGCAGCCAGTGCATGGTCGCCTCGATCGACGCGCGGCAGGTGGCACCGGGCCGCTGGGAAATCTTCACTCACGGCGGTCGCACGCCGACCGGGATCGACGCGCTGGAACATGCGCTGCGCATGGCCAGGCTGGGGGCAGGGGAATTGCTGGTAACCTCGATGGATCGCGACGGCACCCGTGACGGCTATGACCTGGAACTGGTCCGGACGATCGCCGATGCGGTTTCGATACCGGTTGTGGCGAGCGGCGGGGTCGGCAATCTCGACCATCTGGTCGAAGGGGTGACCAAAGGTCATGCCAATGCCGTGCTGGCCGCTTCGATCTTCCATTTTGGCGAGCATAGCATCGCCGACGCCCATGAAGCGCTGCGCGCCGCAGGCCTGCCGGCCCGGGCCTGATCCGGTCCATCGGGCCTCCTCGGTCGGATGCCGCTGTAAAAATCTGCCTCATCAGCAGATGGTTAATGTCGGTTTACCTTACATATTCCACATGCCCCGACTGGCCGTTAACCATTTTCTATCGCGAAAACCGCTGAATTTCGGCATTTGGCAAGCTAATTGCACAAATATTCACAGGCTTGATTTACCAGAAATGGAGATATCTCGTGAAACTGATGAAATGTGCAATTCTCGCCGGGATCGCAGCAGCAGCCGTTGCCGCAAGCGCACCCGCAGAAGCGAGCTGGCAATCCAATAACCGGGGCACCGTCAAGACCTGGGGTGGTTCGGGCTGGGGCAGCTCCGGCTGGGGCAGCTCGGGCTGGGGATCCTCCGGCAATGGCGGATCGACCGGCGGCGGCGCTTCCTCCTCGGGCGGCGGAACACCGGTTCCGGAACCATCCAGCATGTTGATGCTGGGCATTGGCCTGAGCGGGCTGGTTGCGGGCCGCCTGGCAGCAAAGCGCCGCAAGAAAAACTGATCCCCCCAATCGCGCTACATGTCCTGTAGCGACGCGGAGCGATGTGGGGCCACGGCCGATATCTGGCCGCCCGTTTGCGACGGTCGGTCACGGTTGTACCGCTAGGGCTTGACGAACAGGCGGCCTGTCGCGCAAACCGCCGGCGATGACAGACATTCTCAAATCTCTCGAACAGACGATCAGGGACCGGCGCTCCGCCGACCCCGGCACCAGCTATGTGGCGAGCCTTCGTTCCAAGGGTCGGGCCAAAATGGCCGAAAAACTCGGCGAAGAGGCGATCGAGGCGGTGATTGCTGCGGTCCAGGACGACAAGGCGGCGATGACCGGCGAGGCCGCGGACCTGCTGTTTCACCTGATGGTTTTGCTGGCGGACATGGATCTGTCGCTCGATGACGTGATCGCCGAACTGGCGCGCCGGGAAGGTCTGTCCGGACTGGATGAAAAAGCGGCAAGAGGAGCAAGCTGATGGCGATCGACCCGACCGAGCCCTACGACGACGACAATATTTTCGCGAAGATCCTGCGCGGCGAGATTCCGAACAAGACGGTCTTCGAGAACGAGTGGGTGCTGGCCTTTCACGATATCAATCCGCAGGCTCCCGACCATATCCTGGTCATCCCGAAGGGGCGCTACGTCAGCTGGGACGATTTTTCGGCAACGGCAAGCGAAGCCGAAATAGCCGGTTTTGTCCGGGCCGTCGGTCATGTGGCGCGCGAAGCGGGCATGGTTGAACCGGGCTATCGCCTCCTCGCCAATGTCGGCAAAAACGGCCACCAGGAAGTGGCCCATCTCCACGTCCATATTTTTGCCGGAAAACCGCTTGGCCCGATGCTGATGCGCAGCTAGTAACAAGGGTAACAAGGCCGAACAGGGCAAAAAACCGGGGAGTTCAGTTAAATGGCAGGCGCAGCAATAGCAAAAGGCGAGGGCTGGTCCTCACGAACCGCATTCGTTCTGGCAGCGATCGGATCGGCCGTCGGACTGGGCAATCTGGTTCGCTTCCCGGCCGAGGCCGGCGCGAATGGCGGCGGAGCCTTTGTCATTTTCTATATTTTTTGCGTCCTGCTAATCGGCCTGCCGATCCTGCTCTCGGAAACCCTGATCGGCCGCCACGGCCAGAGCTCTGCGATCGAAAGCATGAAAAAGGTAGCGGTTGAATCGCGCGCATCCGGCTGGTGGTCGATAGCCGCCGGCATCGGGATGGTCGGCGCATTCCTGATCCTTACCTATTACAGCGTTCTTGCCGGCTGGATCGTCCATTTCATTGGCGTTTTTGCCGGGGATGTGGCCAATGCCGCCGCTTCGGGAAGCCTGACCGGCGGGGCCATGCAGGGTTCCTCGGTTGATCAGGTGCAGGGCATATTGCCAGCCCTGCAGGCAGACGAAGGCCAGATGCTGGCGATGCACGCGATCTTCATGGCACTGACGGTATTTGCCGTTGGCCGTGGTGTCAGCAGCGGCATCGAGAAGGTTGCGGTCTGGCTGATGCCGATCTTCTTCGTCCTGCTGATCGCCATCACCATCTACGGTGCGTTCACCGGCGCCTTCGGCGCGGCGCTGACATTCCTGTTCGATTTTGAACCGGCGCGCCTGCTCGATCCCTCGGTCCAGCTTTCTGCGCTTGGCCAGGCCCTGTTTTCGCTGTCTCTCGGCTCGGCGCTAATGATCACCTATGGTGCCTATGCGGCGCGGGACATCAATCTTGCTAAAACATCCGCCCAGATC
>CAXIBD010000042.1:0-26521 GCA_964022135.1 uncultured Sphingomonadales bacterium
GAGTTGCCGGCAGTGGAGGGGGACATTCGGGTCGGGAGGCCCTTTTTTATGTCCGGACGGTTCGCGACGATCCGGTACGGAGTAGCCCATGGCCAAATCGGAAATAAGGGGACTGTTTGATGACCGGCGCAAGCTGAAATTCCTGAAGGAACTGGCCATCAGTTCTCACGTGGCGAATTCGGCGGCAGCCGCAAATGTTGCGGTGTCGACCGTCTATCTGTGGCGCGAGCGCGATCCGGAATTTTTCCGGGCATGGATGCGCTCGCTGGCGGCCGGATATGAGCTGCTCGAGATGGATATGCTCGAGCGGGCGCGCAACGGCGTCGAAAAACCGGTTTTCCACGACGGAAAAGAGATTTCGACGGTCCGCCACTATAATGACGGCATCGGTGTCAAATTGCTGATGGCGCACAGGCAGATGGTCGCGCTGACCCGCGCGATGGAGAATGATATCAGCCCCGAGGAGGTGCGCGCCAGCCTCGACCGGAAACTGGCAGACATGCGGTCAAGGCTGCTGAAGCAGGAGGCGCTGGCCGAGGGGCAGGCAAGGTCACCGGCTTCCGATGATGATGAATGATGTCAGCGAGGCGGAGTTCTTTGCCCGGTTGCAGCCGCGGGATCGCAAGGCGTTTTTCTCGCTGTTGAGCGAACAGGAGCAGCTGGATTTTCTGCATCGCTGGCCGTTCTGGGCGCGGCCCGAGCAACGGCCGCCCGAGGGCGACTGGTCGGTCTGGCTGATCATGGCCGGGCGCGGTTTCGGCAAGACCCGGGCCGGAGCGGAATGGGTGCGCGGCATCGCCGAGGGGGACGGCAGCGCCCGCTTCGCGCTGGTCGGGGCCAATTATGCCGAGACCCGCACGGTGATGGTGGAAGGCGAGAGCGGACTGTTGTCGATCGCACCGCCGAAGCGGCGCCCGGTCTGGGAACCTTCGCTCAAGCGGCTGATCTGGGAGAATGGTGCGCAGGCGCATCTCTATTCTGCCGCCGAACCGGAAGGATTGCGGGGGCCCCAGCATAGTCACTCGTGGTGCGACGAGATTGCCAAATGGATGAACAATGCCGGGCAGGCGCAGGCGGCCTGGGACAATCTGAAAATGGGTCTGCGGGTCGGGCATAGGCCGCAGATCGTCGCGACCACCACGCCGAGACCGGTGGCGCTGGTGCGGGCGCTGGTGGACGCGGAGGGGGTGGTGACCAGCAGGGGCCGGACGCAGGACAATGCGCTGCATCTGCCCGAAGCATTCCTGACCGCGATGGTGGCGGATTATGGCGGGACGCGGCTGGGGCGGCAGGAGCTGGACGGCGAGCTGATCGAGGATCTGGAAGGGGCGCTGTGGACCAGGGCGATGATCGAGGGGTGCCGGGTTGGGGCCGTTCGAAACGAACGGGGTGATGGTCTGGTTCGCATCGTGATTGGCGTCGATCCGCCGGCCTCGGCCAGCGGCGATGCCTGCGGGATCATTGTTGCGGGCCTCGGGCGGGACGCCGAGGGCTATGTGCTGGCGGATTGCAGCGTGGAAAAGGCGCGGCCGGAGCAATGGGCGCGAGCGGTGGCACGGGCTGCGGATTTGTGGGGGGCGGACCGGGTGATCGCCGAGGGCAATCAGGGCGGGGCGATGGTAAAATCGGTGTTGCACGCGGCGAAGATTTCGCTGCCGGTCAGGCTGGTCCACGCCGCGCGCGGCAAGGTGGCGCGAGCGGAACCGGTGGCGGCGCTGTATGAGAATGGCCGGGTGCATCATGTTGGCGCGTTTCCGCAGCTCGAGGACGAGCTGTGCGGGCTGCTGATCGGTGGCATTTATGCCGGGCCGGGGCGGTCGCCGGACCGGGCGGATGCTCTGGTCTGGGCGCTGACCGAGCTGATGCTGGGGCAGGAGCGGGTGCCGCGGGTGCGGTGAGCGGCGGTGCGTTGATTGACCGCAATTATACGTGCTCCGCACTTGATGCGGAGCTCTGGAGGTTGGGAACTGAACGCCGAGAGGGCTCCGCATCAAGTGCGGAGCACATGCGTGTTTGGATGAGGAAGTCAGATGACATTGTGGAACAATATCGCGCTCGCTTTGAAGGGCGGGGGCGGATCTTTGCGGCCGCCGCTGGGGCGATCCTATATCGGCACTTATGGTGGCGCGGCGCTCTCGGGGGACGCGCCCTTTTCCTACGAGGGGCGCGTACGCGAGGCCTATGTCGAGAATGCGATTGCCCAGCGGGCGGTGCGGATTGTGGCCGAGGGGGTCGGCGGGGCGCCGTTGCTGCCGGTGGACGAGCGGGTGGCGGCGCTGGTGCAGACGACCAGCGCCGGCCAGTCGCTGCTCGAGACGATCGCGGCGCATCTGCTGCTGCACGGCAATGGCTATGTGCAGATTATCGGCGGCGGGGACGGGCGACCGGACGAGCTCTACGCGCTGCGGCCCGACCGGGTGACGGTGGAGCCGGACGGCAAGGGCTGGCCGGTCGCCTATGTCTACCGGGCCGGCGAGCATGTGACGCGCCTTCCGGCGCAGGATGCGACGGGGCGGGCGGCGATCATTCATGTGAAGGCCTTTCATCCGACCGATGACCATTACGGGCTCGGCTGTCTCGGCGCGGCGGCGAAGGCGGTGGCGGTGCATAATGCAGCGGCGAAGTGGAACAAGGCGATCCTCGACAATGCGGCGCGCCCATCGGGGGCCTTGGTCTATGATCCGGGCGTCGAGGGATCGGCGCTGACCGGCGAGCAGTTCGACCGGCTGAAGGCGGAGATGGAGGCGAGCTTTGCCGGGTCGGGCAATGCCGGGCGGCCGATGCTGCTCGAGGGCGGGCTGAAATGGCAGTCGATGAGCCTGAGCCCGGCGGACATGGATTTTGTCGCGCTGAAGGAGGCGGCGGCGCGCGAGATCGCGCTGGCCTTTGGCGTGCCGCCGATGCTGCTCGGGCTGCCGGGGGACAACAGTTACGCCAATTATCGCGAGGCCAACCGGGCGTTGTGGCGGCTGACAATCCTGCCGCTGGCGGGGAAGATACTGGATGGCTTGTCGGATGCGCTGCGGGCCTGGTGGCCAGATCTCGTGCTGACGGTGGACCGCGACCATATCCCGGCGCTGTCCGAGGATCGCGAGCGCTTGTGGAAGCAGGTTTGCGAGGCGGATTTTCTGTCACCGGAAGAGAAACGGGCGACGCTGGGGCTTTAAGAAAAGTTGAGACCCCTCTTTTTCAAGTGAGGGATCGGAGAACTGCGGGCGAGCGCAACAGTCGCTTGCGCGAGCGATGCTGGCGCATCGCCACCACCCCTTCCCCTCCTCTGAAGAGGAGGGGGTTAAAGAAGGACCAATGATGAACAATGAGGAAATGCTCGCTCGCCTGATGGCGCAGGCGGAGGGTGATGGTGCTGATCTGGTGACGCTGCGGGCGATCGTCGAGGAGGCGACGGACAGCGGCGCGGCGCGGGTGCTCGACCGGCTGGGGCTGGCCGATCCGACAGCGCAGGACGATATCGACGAATTGCGCGAGCTGCTTCGCGCTTGGCGCGATGCCAAGGCGAGCGCGTGGAAGGCGGTCGTCCGCTGGGTGGTGCGGACGGCGCTCGCGCTGCTTTTGGTCGGGATCGCGATGCGGCTTGGGCTGGGGCATCTGGTGTCGTGAATAGGGCGCGAGCTTCCGTTAGTGGTGAGCCTGTCGAACCACGCCTCTCGGACGGGAGGCGCCCTTCGACAGGCTCAGGGCTAACGGACACCATACGCTTTGCTGGCTACGCAGCGATTTTTGACCGGGTTGACCGGGGCGGGGATATTATTCGGGCCGGGGCTTTTGGGGTCTTTCCGGATGGGAAGGTGTTGCCGCTCTTTTGGCAGCATGATCCGCTGCGGCGGATCGGGCAGGTGAATCTTGTCCGCGAGGACCGGCGCGGGCTGCGGGTGATCGGGACGGTTTCCACCGCGACGCGGGCTGGCCGGTCGGCTGCTGCGCTGCTGACCGGTGGCGGGGTGAAGGGGCTCAGTTTTGGCTATCGGGTGAAGCGGGCGGCAGGTGCCAATCCGCGCGAATTGCTGGAACTGGATGTGGCGGAGATTTCGCTGGTGGCATCGCCGATGCAGGATCTCGCGCGTGTGCATCTGGTTCAAGCGCCGCAATTTTATCGCACGAAGACACGAAGGCACAAAGCGTTGGCTCTGGCTTCGCGTCCTCGTGCGAATCCGATTTTCAGGTGAATGATAAGCTCAGGAAAGGAATGATATGGAACGCTCTCCCGAAAACCCACTGGAAACCAAGGCCGATCCGCTGGAAGCCTCTTTTGATGCGGTGCTGATTGCCGAGGAAACGGAGCAGCATGGTCAGGCGATTGCGGCCTTGCGCGGCGATATCGATGGCCTGAAGGGGCAGGTCGATGCGATTGGCAAGATCGCGGCGCGGCCGGCGCTCGACGGGGCGAAGGCGATGCCGTCCTCGCCCGGCGCGCAGGATTTTGTCGCCAGATATCTGCGCCGGGGCGAGCAGGCGGGGGTCGAGCTGAAAAGCTTTTCCGGTGCGTCGGGGCCGGAGGGTGGCTTTGCCGTGCCGCAGGAAATTGATGCGCTGATCGGGGCGACGCTGAAGGATATCTCGCCGATCCGCTCGATCGCGACAGTGGTGCAGACGGGCACGGCCGGCTATCGCAAGCTGGTCACCACCGGCGGCACGCCGTCGGGCTGGGTCAGCGAGACCGCGGGGCGGCCCGAGACCGATACGCCGGATTTCAACGAAATCGCGCCGCCGAGCGGAGAGCTTTATGCCAATCCGGCGGCGTCGCAGGCGATGCTGGATGATGCGGCGTTCGATGTCGAGGCCTGGCTGGCCGATGAGATCGCGCGGGAATTTGCCCGGGCGGAAGGGGCGGCCTTTGTCAGCGGCTCCGGCGTCAACCAGCCGCGCGGGTTTCTCAATGCTGCGGTGACCGGCGAGAGCGATGATGTCCGGGCGTTCGGGTCGCTGCAATATGTGCCGTCGGGCGCGGCGGGCGGTTTTGCCAGCGAGGATGTGCTGGTCGATCTGGTGCACACGCTGCGGCCCGCCTACCGGCAGGGCGCCAGTTTTGTGATGAACAGTTCGACGCTGGCGCAGATCCGCAAGTTCAAGACCGCTGACGGGGCGTTTCTGTGGCAACCGTCGCTGGCCAGCGGGCAGCCGGCGACCCTGCTCGGCTATCCGGTGGTCGAGGCGGAGGACATGCCCGATATCGCCGCCGACAGCCTGGCGATCGCCTTCGGCAATTTCCGCGCCGGCTATCTGATCGCCGAGCGGCGGGCGACGCATATCCTGCGCGATCCGTTTACCAACAAGCCGTTCGTCCATTTCTACGCGACCCGGCGCGTCGGCGGGCAGCTGATGAATTCGGAAGCGATCAAGCTGATGCAGTTCAGCGCTTCCTGACCCATTGCTGCGCCTTGGTGCAGCGCGTCCGTGCCGGTCGCTCCCCCCTCATCCGGCACGGGCGCAACTTTCCTGGAAATTTAATGAAAGGATGCCGCGACCGTGAGCTTCCCCCTTGCAGACTGGCCGGACCTGCCGGCCGCGCTGATCGCCGAGGTGAAGGCCTTTGTGCGGATCGACCATGATGCCGATGATGCCGCGATCGACATGTTTCTGCGCAGCGCCGCCGGCCTGTGCGAGGATTTTATCGGCCAGATGCTGATCGTGCGGACGGTGACCGATATCCTGCCGGCGTGGCAGGCCTGGCAGAAGCTGAAGCGGCTGCCGGTGCAGGCGATCGTCTCGTTCGAGACGGTTGAGGCGGACGGGACTGCGGCGCTGCTGGGGGTGGAGGGCTATGCGATCGATATCGACAGCGAGGGGCTGGGCTGGGTGCGGCTGCGCGAGGAGAGCGATGCGTCGCGCATCCGGGTGAAATATAGCTGCGGGCTGGCGGCGGACTGGAACGGGCTGCCGGCGGGGCTGCGCCAGGGGATCGTGCGGCTGGCGGGCTATCTCTACGCCAATCGCGACGGCGTCGACGTGGCCGGGCCGCCGCGGGCGGTGACCGCGCTGTGGCGGCCCTTCCGGCGGATGCGGATAGCGTGATGGGACGGGAATTTTCCGGGGTTCTGCGCGAGCGGATCGTGATCGAGCGGCAGAGTGCCGGGCGCGATGCGCTGGGTTCGGCGGAGGCGCAGTTTGACACGGTCGGCGAATATTGGGCGGCGGCAGAGGCGCTGCACGAGGGCCGGGAGAGCGAGGCGGAGAGCCGGTCGGCGATGCCGCGCTGGCGCTTTGTCTTGCGGGAGACGCAAGCGATCAGACCGGGAGACCGGCTGCTCTGGGGAGAGCGGGTGATGACTGTTTCGAGCGTGGTGCTGGAGCACCGGCTCATTCCGAAAACCATATTGCTGGCGGAGGAAAAGCGATGATGGAACAAGTACGGAAGCGGGGCGAGGCGCTGGCCGAACGGCATATGGTGCGGGTCAGGGCCGAGATCGGGGCGGTGCTGGCGGCGGAATTGCCGGGCGATGTGCGGATCAGCGAGACCGGCGAGGGGGTCGTGCTGTCCGGGTGGCGGCTGAAGGCCCGGTTGCTGGCGGACAGCGGTCTGCGCGATATTCCCTTTCTGCTGCAGGCGGTCCGGTGAGCGGGGCGCTGGAGGCGGCGCAGGGACAGCTGGTGGCGCGGCTGCAGGCGCATGCAGCGCTGACGGACCTGATCAGCGGGATATTCGACGGACCGCCGCCGCGAGCGAAATTTCCCTATATCGCGCTGGCCACCGGGGCGTCGCTGGACTGGAGCCACAAGGGCGGGGTCGGGCGCGAGCTCAGCCTGGCGCTGGCCATCCATGATGATGGCGAGACGGCGGCGCGCCTGCACCGGCTGATGGCGCTGGTCGAGGAGGCGCTGGAGCCGGGGCTGGAGGATCCGGCAGGGTGGCAGATTGTTACGTTTGATTTCCGACGGACGCGGATCCTGCGGAGGGCGGCGGCGCCGTGGAGCGGGCTGGTCGAGTACCGGGCGAAGGTTTTGAGGGTTCAATAACCGCACATAAAGGAACCAGAATATGGCAGCAGAAAAAGGCAGCGCCTTTCTCCTGAAGATCGGCGATGGCGGCAGTCCGGCGGTCTACAGCACGGTCGCCGGGCTGAGAACGACGCAGATGACGGTCAACGGCGAGCCGGTGGCGATCACCAGCAAGGATAGCGGCGGCTGGCGGGAACTGTTGTCGGGTGCGGGCATCCGCTCGGTGTCGGTGTCCGGGGCCGGGGTGTTTACCGGGTCGGAGGCGGAGACGCGGATCAAGAATCATGCGCTGGGCGGGGTTATCGACAGCTACGAACTCAGCTTCGAGGGCGGCGAGCGGATGCGGGGCGATTTCCTGGTCGCTCGGCTGGACTATAGCGGCGATTATAACGGTGAGCGCAGTTACACGCTGAGCCTCGAAAGCTCGGGGCCGGTGGTCCATGTCTGAGCCGGCCAATCGGCTGCGCGGCGAGGCGGAGCTGCTGATTGACGGCAAGCGGATCGTGCTGCGGCCTACTTTCGCGGCGCTGGTGGCGGCGGAAGAGGAGCTGGGGTCGCTGTTCGATCTGGTCGAGCGGGCCGCAGGCGGGCGGCTGTTGCTGGCGGAGATCGTGACGCTGTTCTGGCATGTGGTGCGGGATCGGCCGGCGGATCTGACGCGGGAGGCGCTGGGCGAGGTGATGATGGCGCTCGGGCTGGCCGGGGTGACGCCGGCGCTGAAGATTGTGCTGCGGCAGATCTTGTCGGGCAGGGGTGACCGATGAACCGTGCGCCGTGCGCCATTCATTTCTCGACTGCGACGGAAAGGCTGTCCGGCACGGTATCCTGCCTTCTCGGCTGGACGGCCGATCAGTTCTGGCGCGCCACGCCCGCTGAGCTAGCCGCCATATTTACGGCTTTCCCGGGCAAGGATCTGGGCCTTCAGGCTGCGGTCCCCCTGGACACGAAGCAACTCGAACAATTGAAAGAGATCTTCCCCGATGGATGAGGAAATCGAACGGCTGGTGGTCAGCGTGCGCGCGGATACGGTCGGCTTTGCAAGAGATGTGGCGGAGATGAAGGGCCAACTGGATGGTCCCTTTGCGGCGGGGCTGGAGCGGGCGGGGTCGGTGCTGGAGAACACGTTGAGCCGCGCGATCCGGCGCGGGTCGCTGGATTTCGAGGATCTGCGCCGGGTGGCGCTGTCGGTGATCAATGATATTGCGCGGGCGTCGATCAACACGGGGCTGAACAACCTGTTCGGTGGTTCCGGCGGCGGGCTGGTCCAGCTTGGGGCCTCGCTGCTGTCCGCCTTTGCCGGGGCACCGGGGCGAGCGACCGGGGGACCGGTGACCGGCGGGCGGGCCTATCGGGTCGGCGAGCAGGGGCCGGAAATCTTTGTGCCGGCTGCTGCCGGGCGGATCGAACCGGCGGTGCCAGCGACGGCGCCGCAAATCCGGATGACCATCCATATTTCCGATCATGGCCAGGCCAGCGCGCCCGAGCAGATCCGCCGCTCCAGTCGGCAGGTGGCGCGGGCCGTGCGCCAGGCGTTGAGTGCGAAGGCAGGTTGATCATGGGTTTCTGGCTTGCCGAAAAACGGACGGGGCAGCAGAGCAGCTACATCCAGCGGTTCGATCCGCGCTTCTGGACGATCAACTTTCCGCGCCCGATGATGGCGTCGGTGGTGACCAAGGCGGCGGATGCGCTGCGGGTGGATGCGGTCTACTACAACAGCGATGAGCTGGCCGGGCTGATCTGGGACAGCGAGGACGGGCTCGACCATCCGTTGCTGTCGTATGAAACATTGCGCGATTATGCGCGGCTGAGCTGGCGGTTCCGCTGGCGCTCGTCCGGGATCATGCCGCTGGATGCGGTCAACGGGCCGACCTTGACGATCGAGGGCCGGGATGCGGCGGGCGATCCCAAGAGCTGGTATGTAAGGCTGTGGAACTATGCCAGCGGCACGCCGACGGATGCGCTGGTTTCGATCGAATTTTCGGCGCTTGATGGCGGGTTCCTGCTGCCCGGAGAGGCCGATCCGGTGTTTCCGGAGGATATCGACCGGCTGTTCATTTCGATCATTCCGCCGGACTATGACGGGCTGGGCATGCGCCTTGCCACGCCAAGGGTCGGCTGGGTCGAGATGAGCGATATCCGGACCGACGGCCAGGGCGCGGTGCTCGAGATTGGCGATATCATGGTGCCAGAACATGGTCTGGCGATGGCGACCGCCTATGACGACAGTTTCAACCAGACGCCGGAACGGCTGCTGCGAATGATCCGGGCTTTGGGCTATCGGGGGTCAATCAACCATTATCTGGGCATGAGCCATTATTTCCGGCTGGAGACGGTCGGGGACGGGCTCTATGTCAGCCTGTCCGCGCCTCAGCCCGGGGAGGAATTTGCGGCGATCAATCAGCCGACGGCAATGTGGCATCGCGACCTGTTAACGCGCGCCGAGGCGATGGGATTCTCGGTGATCCTGTCGCTGTCCTACGAGCTGTTCGATGCGCATTGCTGGTCCGACTGGAAGCAGCGGGCGGAAAATGGCGATCCGGCGCTTACCGGCTGGGAGCCGCCCTCGACTTTGCTGTCGCCGGCCAATGGCAATGCCATGGCCTATCTGCAGGCAGTGGCGCGGGCTTTTGTTGCAATTGCGCGCGATGCGGGCGCGGCGATCCGTTTCCAGGTGGGGGAGCCCTGGTGGTGGCTCATGCCGGACCGGCGGATCTGTCTTTATGATGCAGCGGCGAGCGCCGCCTTTGGCGCGAATGCGGTCAGCATTGCGAATATCGATGGTCCAAAGAGCGAGGCGGAGAAGGTGATGCTGGATCAGGCCGGTGCGCTGCTGGCGCAGTCGACGGCGGATCTGCTGGAGGCGGTCCGGAGCGAAGCCGGAACGGTGCCGGTGGAGACCCTGTTGCTGGCCTATCTGCCGACGATCCTCGATGAGGCCGCGCCGGAAGCCAAGCGGGCCAATCTGCCGGTCGGCTGGGCGGCGCCGGCCTTCGATATATTGCAGCTGGAGGACTATGACTGGGTGATCGCGGGCAACCGCTCGGCCACCCGCAAGGGGGTCGCGCTGGCGGCCGAGCGGCTGGGCTATCCGGCCGGGCAGCAGCATTATTTTGCCGGTTTCGTGCTGGTTGCGGAGGACCGGTTTATCTGGGCCAATATGGCGCAGGCCATCGCCGATGCACGCGAGCGCGGGACGGCGGAAATCCATGTCTGGGCGCTGCCGCAGGTGGCGCGCGATGGGTTCACCTATTTTCAGGAAGAGGAAGCGGCTGTGAATGCCTTTGACGATGTGCGATTTCCGCTCGCAATTGGCCGGGGGGCCAGCGTGTCGCCGGGATTTTCGACCAATATCGTGACGACCCTGTCGGGTCACGAGAAGCGCAACAGCGACTGGGCCGATGCGCGGCTGGAATTTGATGTCGGGCCGGGCATAAGGAGTGAGGCGGAGTTGCGCGAGCTGATCGCCTTTTTCCGGGGGCGGCGGGGGGCGGCGAAGGGATTCCGGTTTCGCGATCCTTATGATTACAGTTCGAGGGACATGGTCGCTGAACCGACGCCAATGGATCAGTTGCTGGGCGAGGGCGATGGTCAGCGGACCGAGTTTCCGCTGGTAAAAAATTATGGCGAGCCTGACGGAGAGGCGCAGCAGCGGCGGATCACCCGGCCCGATCCGGATTCGGTGCAGATCGCGGGTGACGGGCAGCCGGTTGCCGGCTGGACGCTGGGTTCGGGCGGGGTGGTAATGTTCGACAGTCCGCCGTTGGCGGGCAGCACGATCAGCGCCGGCTTTCTGTTCGATGTGCCGGTGCGATTCGCCAGCGACCGGCTGACGGTGAATCACGCGACCTTTCTTGCCGGCGATATTCCCGAGGTGCTGCTGGTCGAGGTCAGGGAGCCGTCATGAGTCTGGAGTGGCTGGACCGGGATGTTACCAGCAGCACCTATCTGTGGCGGCTGGAACGGGCGGATGGAGTGGCGCTGGGCTTTACCTCGCACGACCGTGATCTGCTGATCGAGGGATTCCGCTATCGGGCGGTGCCGGGCATGGTGCCGTCGACGATCGCGCTGAGCGACAGTCTGGAGGTCGACAATGTCGAGATTGCGGGCGTGCTGACCAGCGCGGCGATCGCGGAAGCAGATCTGGATGCGGGGCGCTGGGACGGGGCGCGGCTCCATATTTCACTGGTCGACTGGGAACAGCCGGAGGCCGAGCCGCTGCCGCTGATCTGCGGCGAATTCGGGGAGATCAGCCGGTCGGGGGAGAGCTTTGCGGTCGAGATGCTGGGCGCGACCTCCTTTCTCGACGAGCCGGTGGCGCCGCTGACCTCGCCGACCTGCCGGGCGGAATTCGGGGACCGCCAGTGCAAGCTCGGCCTGCACCGGTTCCAGACGGAAGCGACGGTCGCTTCGGCGAGCGGCGACGATATCGCCATTGCCGGGCTGGGTGACGCCGCCGATTATATATTCGGCTCGCTGCGGTTTCTGGACGGACCCAATTGCAGACTGAGCCATGCGATTGTCGGGGGGCAGGGCAATATTGTGAGGCTGGCCGACCCTCCGGCCCAGCCCGTTGCCGAAGGGACGAGGGTCATGCTCACCCAGGGCTGCGACAAGAATTTTGCCACCTGCCGGGACCGCTTTGCCAATGCGGTGAATTTTCGCGGCGAACCCTATCTGCCGGGCAATGATCTGCTGACCCGCTATCCCGGCGCATGAAACAATGAAAGGGAGGCCGAAAGCGATGGCGGACAAGGCGATATCTCTGTGCGGCGCTCCCTTCTGCCTGCATGGCCGGGACGAGGACGGCGGGCTCGATTGTATCGGTCTTGCCCAGCAATGCCTGATCGCGGCGCGTTTTGACTGCGATGTGCCCAATGGCTATTCGATCCGGGGCGGGTCCGAGCAGGCGATCAGTGAATTCATGGCGGAAGCAGGCTTCGAACGCTTCCCGGCGGAAAGCGCGTTGTGCGAGGGGGATATCGTGCTGGCGCGGCCCAGTCCGGTCCAGTGGCATTTCCTGATTCGCGCCGGGGATGGCTTTGTCCATGCCCACGCGGGACTGGGCAGGGTGGTCCATTGTCCGGGGGCGGCGCCGTGGCCGATTGCCGCGATTTTCAGACTGGCAGAGGATTGAATGGCGACACTGGTACTGACCGCCGTGGGGTCCGCTATCGGCGGGCCGATTGGCGGTGCGATCGGCGCCATCATCGGCCAGCAGGTCGACCAGAATATCCTGTTCCGGCCGAAGGGTCGCGAAGGCCCGCGGCTGCAGGAACTGGCGGTGCAGACCTCCAGCTATGGTTCGCAGATTCCGCGCATTTTCGGCAGGATGCGGGTCGCGGGGACGGTGATCTGGGCGACCGACATCAAGGAGACGCGCAGCCGGGAAGGCGGCGGCAAGGGGCGGCCGAGTACAACCATTTACAGCTATTCCGCCAGTTTCGCGGTCGCACTGTCCAGCCGACGAATCGAGAGCATTGGCCGGATATGGGCGGACGGGAAAATCTTTCGCGGTGCCGCGGGGGATTTCAAGACCGAGGTGGGCTTTGCCTTTTATCGGGGCGGCGAGGATCAGCCGGTCGACGGGCTGATGGCCAGCGCCGAAGCGGGCGGCGGAACGCCGGCCTATCGCGGGCTGGCGCTGGCGGTGTTCGAGGACATGGATCTGACGGAATATGGCAACCGGATTCCGTCGCTTACCTTTGAGTTGATTGCCGACGATGGTACGGTGAACTTTGCCGAACTTATCGCGGATATCTCGGGGCAGCGGATTGCCCTGGATACGGATGATGCCGTGACCGGATTTGCCGCCGGTGGCGAAGACCGGCAGGCGGCGCTGCGCTTGCTGACCGATACCATGGCGCTGTCCTTTTCGTCCGATCCCGCCAGTATGGACAGGATTGGCGCGGCCGTGCGCTCTGTGGCAGACTCAGGCGCTGCGCTGGCGCTGGATGGAGATTTTGTCCGCAGTGCGGGGCAGCAGGACATCGCACCGCCGACAAGGCGCACGGCCTCCATTTCTGCGGTACCCAGGCAATTGTCGATCCACTATTATGATCCGGCGCGCGATTATCAGTCCGGAATCCAGTCGGCCTCTCGCCCGGGCGCTGGCCGGATGGCGATCATGCGGGATTTCCCTGCGGCAATGATCGCCGATCAGGCCAGAAAAATGGCTGCTGACCTTCTGTGGTCCGAATATGACGAGCGCTCGACCCTGCATGTTTCCCTACCGCTGGACAGCCGCCGGTACCGGCCGGGAATGCTCGCAGAATTTGCCGGAATCGCGGGGCTTTGGCGCATTCGGGAATGTGAAATCGGGCGCGGTTTCGTGCAGCTTTCCCTGATGCGGGCGAGGCAGGACCGAGGGCTGGCCGAGATCGAATCGGAGGAGGGCAGAATAGTCGCGAATCCCGATCAGCGCGCAGGTGTGACCCGTCTGATGCTGGCGGATCTGCCCTTTGCTGCCGATGCGCCAACAATGGTGTCGGATTCGGGCAGGCTCTATGCGGCAGCAGCCGGTGATGCGGGCTGGCGAAACGCGCAGCTTTTTGCATCCGGACCCGACGGGGAACCAGGAGCCCATATCGGCCAAATTCCTGCCCCTACCATCATTGGCAAGGCGTCGGGCGTGCTTGGGCCGGCCAATCCCGGTCTGATCGACGAGATCAATCATCTCGACGTCGATTTGCAAAACCCGGCGATGACCCTGGCTTTCGCCGATATGTCGCAGCTGCTGGCCGGCAGCAATATCGCGCTCCTCGGCGGAGAGCTTCTCCAGTTCGCAAACGCCGTGCCGATGGGGCAGGGGCGCTTTCGCCTATCCCGGCTGATTCGCGGGCTGGGCGGTACGGAAAATGAAATCACGGGTCACGATGCCGATGAAGATTTTGTGCTGCTCGACGGGGCTTTGCTGCTGGAAATTCCCCTCGCCCATTATGCGCCCTTTGCGCCAATTGTCGTTTTTGCGCTGGGCCGGGACGACCCGGTCCCCGCATCGGCAGCAATCCAGTCACCGGGCCGCGCCCTGCTGCCCTGGTCGCCCGTGCATCCCGGATGGCAATTTCTGGATGGCGGGGACCTGGATATTCGCTGGACCCGACGGTCGCGGGCAGGAGCAACGTGGTCCGATCATGTGGAGGTTCCGCTAGCCGAGGAAACCGAGAAATATCGGATCCAGCTGTCGGCAGACGGCCTTCCGGAAGCGACGATTTCACGCGAAACGCCGGAGCCGCGGATCCATTTCACAGCGGCTGAAATTCAGCCTCTGGTGACAGGCAATATCAGCGCTCTGGGCGTTGCAATCGTGCAGGTCGGCGCGTTTGGCCAGTCTCCGCCGCTGGCGTTCGATATCACCCTCTGAATCCCCGTATTTCAGCCCGCAATAATTTCTGGAAAGAGCAAAATCATGACCATATTGGAAACCGCAAGATGCAAGATCCCACTGCTTGCGACAGGCCAGGCGCATAAGGAGTTGTTCCACAACGAGGCCCTCACGCGAATCGACTTTTTGCTTCATCCGACGGTGCAGGCAATCGAGACCGATCCGGCAATCTTGAGCCCTGATGCGGGGCAATCCTGGCTGGTCGGGCCGGGCGCCACCGGTGAATGGCTGAATCAGGACGACAAGATTGCCGGCTGGACAGGTAACGGCTGGCTGTTCATATTGCCCTTGCCGCTGATGCGAATCCATGTCGAATCGATCGACAATTTCGCAGTTTATCGCGAGACGTGGTATTTGTCCGACGCGGTTGCGGGCCCCGCAGGGGGGAGTGTAATCGATATCGAGGCCCGCGCGGCCATCGATTCGATTCTGATTGCCTTGGCGGGGCAGGGAATTCTAACGTCCGGCTCGTGAATTCATGGGCGGACGTGAACTGCCAGATGAAATCAAGCGATTCTTCGCGCGTTGCAGGCTATTTTTTGGGCTAAATGCCGAAAATGGCGACATTTTCGCAACAGTTCTGCGATTTGGCTGCTTGCACTAAACGACGCTAGAGGTTAGAAAGCGGCGTGAATTTAGAACCTAATTGAGAAGGGGAATATAAATGCGGAAGCTTGCCTTAGGAATGGCGCTTGCCTCCACAGCGCTCGCAACACCTGCACTGGCTCGTGATGACCAGTGGTATGTTGGTGTCGAGGGCGGTGCAATGATCGTCGAGGATTTGTCGATCAATGTTGCCGGTACTAACGGTGCGCAAGAAGTTGACCACGACACTGGTTATGACTTTGACGGCATCGTCGGATATGATTTCGGAGGTTTCCGTCTGGAAGCCGAAGTTGGCTATAAAGCTGCTGCTGCCAATCGGGTACAGGCAGGTGCGCCAGGTCTTCCACAGTCGGCGAATGGCTCCGGACCAACCGCTACTGGTGTATTTCCGATCAATGGCGAAGTAAACGCGCTCAGCTTCATGCTGAATGCTTTGCTGGACTTTGGTGACGATGACGGAATCCAGGGCTTTGCTGGCGGCGGCGTCGGCGTTGCACGGACCGAAGTGACCAACATCTTGGCCGGACCGTATCTTGATGATTCGGACACCGGTTTTGCATGGCAGTTGCTTGCTGGCGTTCGCGCTCCATTGAGCGATAGCTGGGATGTCGGTTTGAAATACCGTTTCTTCAACGCTGACAAGATCAACCTCGTAGACCAGCTCGGACGCAATTCCGACACGCGTATGCGGAGCCACTCGATTCTGGGTAGCCTGATCTACAACTTCGGCGGCGAACCAGCGGCACCACCACCGCCACCGCCTCCACCACCACCACCGCCACCACCACCACCGCCACCACCGCCACCACCGGCTGTATGTGCGCCTGGCCCTTATATCGTGTTCTTTGACTGGGATCAGTCGGACATCACGCCAGAAGCGGCTTCGGTTCTCGACAACGCGGTTACGGCTTATGGCGATTGTGGTTCGGCTCAGGTCATGCTGGCTGGTCACGCTGACAGATCTGGTTCTGCCAGCTACAACGTCGGCCTGTCCCAGCGTCGCAACGAAGCTGTTCGTGCATATCTTGAATCGCGCGGCATCAGCGGCGGCGTTATCTCGAGTGAAGCCTTCGGTGAATCGCGTCCGCGCGTTGAAACCGCAGACGGCGTTCGCGAACCGCAGAACCGTCGTGTTGAAATTATGTACGGACCCGGTTCCGGTAACTAATAGCAACATTGCTACCAAATTTGAAAAGGGCTGGTCTTCGGACCGGCCCTTTTTCTTTTCTGCCATCGACGCCGCCCGCATTCTCGGGTGGCAGGTGGTACGGACCGGGCGTACCCTTGCTCGGTCCACGAGGCGCGATGACGCCGGCAATGAGAAGTTTGGCACGCCGAGGAGTGGTCGCTCATTGTCGATGGAGGCGCCGGCTCATGTTGGACGTCGGATGATGGCGCCATGACGCTCAAGGGGCAGGGGCGCAGATTGCCACCACGGCCACGTCAGCTGGCACCCTTTCCATTGTGAAAAGCTTGAATAAACGGGCTTCGGATTGAAGCTTGAAATGGGGCCTCGCTGCCGAGGCGAGCTAGTTCAGCAGGCTTTCGAACAGGGCGAGCCCGTCCGTGCCGCCATGTTTCTTGTCGATAGCCCGTTCGGGATGCGGCATCATGCCCAGGACATTGCCCGCTTCATTGATGATACCGGCTATATTGCGCGACGAGCCGTTGATATCGCTGCGGTAGCGGAAGATCACACGATCCTCATTTTCCAGTTTGTCCAAAATGTCGCTGTCGGCAAAGAAATTGCCGTCATGATGCGCTACCGGAATCGAGATCGCCGCATTTTCTGCGTAGCGCGATGTGAAATCGGTATTGTTATTGCTCACCTCGAGATCGACATCCTTGCAGACAAAATTGATATTGCTGTTGCGCATCAGCGCACCGGGCAGGAGGCCGGTCTCGGTCAGAATCTGGAAGCCGTTGCACACGCCCAATATCCTGACGCCGCGCCGTGCGGCCTCGATGACCGGTTGAATGATCGCGGAGCGCGACGCCATGGCGCCGGAGCGCAGGTAGTCGCCATAGGAAAAACCGCCCGGAATAGCGATAATGTCCAGTCCCGCCGGCAATTCGGTGTCGCCGTGCCAGACCATATGCGGCTTCTTTCCGGAAACCGTTTCCAGAGCGACGGCCATATCGCGGTCGCAGTTGGAGCCGGGAAATACGATCACTGCGGATTGCATCAGGAAGCGGTCTCCAGCGCCGTATCCGGCAGCTCAATTGCATAATTTTCGATGACGGTGTTGGCGAGCAGCTTGTCGCACATCTTGTCGATCTCTTCCCGGGTGACGGACGGGTCTACATCCAGCTCGATCAGCTTGCCGGCGCGAACGTCATTGACCCCGGTAAAGTCCAGGCTTTCCAGCGCGTGATGGATGGCCTTCCCTTGGGGATCCAATACGCCATCTTTCAGCGTTACAAATATTCTGACTTTCATCCTGCGCCCTCGCGTTTTTCCGCTGACAATATCGCCTTGCTATAGCGGCAAGATCAGGTGGGGCAAGAGCAAGAAGGAAAATTGGAGAAGCCGGCAGGCCGATTATAGCGCATTCGTTTCAGACCGGGCGAGATAAGATGACCTTCACGGGGAATGGCCCCATCACAGAGCCAAAAGCAGCAATCAAAGGCCTTTGGTTACTTTCCGCGCTTCTTTCGTTCACTATTGAGGTCGAGCACCTCGCTGTCGCCTTCCGGGAACAGGCCGAGGCGCCGGGCGACTTCCTGATAGGCTTCGGCTTCGCCGCCAAGATCGCGGCGGAACCGGTCCTTGTCGAGTTTCTCGTTAGTTTCCATATCCCACAGACGGCAGCCATCGGGGCTGATTTCGTCGGCGAGGATGATGCGCGAGAAATCGCCCTCGAACACGCGGCCGAACTCCAGCTTGAAATCCACCAGCTTGATGCCGATGCCGGCGAACATGCCGGCCATGAAGTCGTTGATCCGGATCGCCATGGCGGAAATATCCTGCATTTCCTCCTGGCTGGCCCAGCCGAAGCAGGCGATATGCTCTTCCGCGACCAGCGGATCGCCGAGCGCATCATCCTTGTAGCAATATTCGAGCAGTGTGTGCGGCAGCGGCGTGCCTTCCTCGATGCCGAGGCGCTTGGACAGCGAGCCGGCGGCGACATTGCGCACGATCACCTCGATCGGGACGATCTCGACCTGCTTGACCAGCTGTTCGCGCATGTTGAGGCGGCGGATGAAATGGCTGGGGATGCCGATATGGCCGAGCAGGGTGAAGATATGCTCGCTGATGCGATTGTTGATCACGCCCTTGCCGTTGATCGTGCCCTTTTTCTCGGCATTGAAAGCCGTCGCGTCATCCTTGAAATACTGGATGATGGTGCCGGGTTCCGGACCCTCATAGAGAATCTTGGCCTTGCCTTCATAGATTTGGCGACGACGGGACATTGGATGGTTCCACTTCGCAAAGAGAGCGACAAAAAAATCAAGCCCCGACGGTTCGAATCATGGCGGATTGAACGGATCGGGGCAACCGAGCCTTGCTATATGCGAAACCGGCTTGCGGCGCAAACAATCCCGTTTCATGGTGTTCAGCAAGGCAACGGACAAAAGGCCATGGCAATGATCAAATATACCACCATCGATGAGGTCATGGAAACGCTTTATGACTGCATTTCCGGACCGCCGGGCGGGCAGGACTGGGAACGCGATCGCGAGATCTATCATCCGCGCGCGCTGATCACGCGGACGCGCATCGTGGACGGCAAACCGGTCGCCTTCACCTTCAGCTTTGACGAATTTGTCGAGGCGACGATACCAATTCTGGAGGGACGGAGCTTCTACGAAATCGAGATCGGGCGGAAGACCGACAGGTTCGGGCAGATTGCCCATGTCTATTCCACCTACGAGGCGCGGGAAACGCCGGACCATCCCGACATCCAGTTCCGCGGCGTGAACATGGTGCATCTGTGGAATGACGGCATCGACTGTTCCGGGCGCTGGTGGATCATGAGCATCATCTGGGACAATGAACGCGAGGGAATGACGTTGCCGGCCGAGTGGCTGGGACGGTGACCGACGCCGGCGGCCGTTTGATTGCTGCTTCCGTGCTGACCTTTCTGATCGCCGCGATCACGATTGGCATGCTCCAGCTGATCGGCCCGGACTGGGCTCGCTTCGCTCCGGCCAGCTGCACCGCGACCCGCTGTTTTTGCGAAATGCCGAGGACGGGCGGGCTGCTGTTGCAGCCGGCCAACAGTATTTCCTCCTTCGGCTATGTCTTTGCCGGTCTGCTGATGATCCTGCTGGCGCGCTCGAGCGCCTGGATTTCGGCCTTTCCGCCGCTCGCCGCGAGCGTGCTGGGAGCCGCCGCGATCATTGTCGGGATCGGATCGGTGCTGCTGCACGCGACGCTGACCCTGTGGGGGCAGTTTTTCGACGTGCTCGGCATGTATCTGGTCAGCGGATTTTTTCTGGTCGGCGCGCTCGCCCGGTGGCGCGACATCCCGGATCGGCGCGCGATGGTCTATTATGGCCTGCTGTGCGCCGTGCTTATCGGGATTCTCTATGCGCTGCCGGAAGTGCGCCGATGGCTGTTTGCCGTAGTGCTGCTCGTCGCGATCGTGCTCGAGCTCGTCTTCGCGAGACCGCGGCGCCCGCAGGTCCGGACCGGCTATTATGTCGCCGGCCTGATCGTCAATATCACCGCCTTCACAATCTGGAATCTCGACCAGCGTGGCCAGCTGTGCAGCCCGGACAGCCTGTTGCAGGGCCATGCGGTCTGGCATCTGCTTGGCGCGGTGGCGCTCTGGTTCGCCTTCCAATATTATCGGAGCGAGCGGGCTGGGTCGTGATCCAGCCACCGGGGACAGCATATCAATTCCATATCGCCACTTTCCCCCTACCAACGGTGAATCCACCCTGCTATCGCCTCTGGCATGAGTGATGTTACCGATGCGCCCGAAGCGGCTCCCGAAGATGAATTTGACGCGATCGTCGAGGCACCGTTCGATGCGGCTTTGTCCGAACGCTATCTGATCTATGCGATGTCGACGATCACCGCGCGGTCGCTGCCCGATCTGCGCGATGGCCTGAAACCCGTGCACCGCCGCCTGTTGTGGGCGATGCGGCTGCTCAAGCTGGAGCCCTCGCAAGGGTACAAGAAATGCGCCCGCGTGGTCGGCGACGTGATCGGCAAATATCACCCGCACGGCGACCAGTCGGTCTATGACGCGATGGTCCGGCTCGCCCAGACCTTCTCGCTGCGCTATCCGCTGGTCGATGGGCAGGGCAATTTCGGCAATATCGACGGCGATAATGCCGCCGCCTATAGATACACCGAGGCCCGGCTGACCCGCACCGCGATCGAGCTGATGCACGGTCTCGACGAGGGCACGGTCGATTTCAAGCCGACCTATAATGGCGAGGACGAAGAGCCGGAGGTGATGCCCGGCCTGTTCCCGAACCTGCTCGCCAATGGCGCCAGCGGCATCGCCGTCGGCATGGCGACCAGCATCCCCTCGCACAATGTGCACGAGATTATCGACGCGGCGACCCTGCTGATCGATTCGCCCAAGGCGGAGCATGCCGAGATCATGGCGATCATCAAGGGGCCGGACCTGGCCACCGGCGGCACCCTGGTCGATCCCAAGTCGGTGATCGACGCCGCCTATGAAAGCGGCCGCGGCGCGATGCGGGTGCGCTGCCAGTGGGAGAAGGAAGACGCCGAAGGGCGCGGTGCCTGGCAGATCGTTGTCACCGAAATCCCCTATCAGGTGCAGAAGGGCAAGCTGATCGAGCAGATTGCCCAGATCATCGCCGACAAGAAACTGCCGATTCTCGCCGATATCCGCGATGAATCCGACGAGCAGGTGCGGATCGTGCTGGAGCCGAAAAGCCGAGCGGTCGATCCCGAGGATCTGATGAACGCCCTGTTCCGGATGAGCGATCTGGAGAACCGCTTCTCGCTCAACATGAATGTCCTCGACAAGGACCGGGTGCCCAAGGTGATGGGCATCAAGGAGGTGCTGCAGCACTGGATCACGCACCAGATTGAAGTGCTGGTCCGCCGGTCGCAGCACCGGCTCGACAAGATTGCCGCGCGGCTGGAGCTGCTCGAGGGCTATATCATTGCCTATCTCAATCTCGACCGCGTGATCGAGATCATCCGCAATCATGACGAACCCAAGCCGATGCTGATGGACGAGTTCAAGCTGACCGATCGCCAGGCCGAGGCAATCCTCAACATGCGGCTGCGGTCCTTACGCAAGCTGGAAGAAATGGAATTGCGCAGCGAGCGGGACAAGCTCCTCGAGGAACGCGACGGGCTGGAAAAGCTGATCGAAAGCCCGGCACGGCAGAAGACGCGGCTGAAGAAGGATCTAGCCGACCTGCGCAAGCTCTATGCCGAGGACACGGATCTCGGCAAGCGGCGGACGATGCTGATCGAGGCGGCCCCCGCGCGGGAAATCTCGCTGGAAGCCTTTATCGAGAAGGAGCCGGTCACCGTGATAATGTCGCAGCGCGGCTGGATAAAGGCGATGAAGGGCCACGCCGACCTGTCGCAGCCCGACAGTTTCAAGTTCAAGGAAGGCGATGGCCCGAAATATGCCTTCCACGCGCAGACCACCGACAAGCTGCTGATGGCCTGCGACAATGGCCGTTTCTACACGATCGGCGCCGACAAGCTGCCCGGCGCGCGCGGCTTTGGCGAGCCGGTCGGATCGATGGTCGATCTCGAGGCCGGGGCCGAGCCGATCGCGCTGATGGTCGCGGACATGAAGGGCAAGCTGCTGATCGCCTCGAGCTGGGGCCGCGGTTTTGTCGCGAATATCGCCGATGTCGTTGCCGAGACCAAGAAGGGCCGCCATGTTGCCAATCTCAAGGGCGACGCACGTCTGCTGGTCGTCCGCCCGATCCCCGAGAACGCCGACCATGTTGCGGCGATCGGCGAGAACCGCAAGCTGGTCGTCTTCTCGCTCTCCGAAATGCCTGAGATGGCCAAGGGGCAGGGCGTAATGCTGCAGCGCTACAAGGATGGCGGCCTGTCGGATGCGATCGTGTTCCGGCTGGAAGAAGGCCTGAGCTGGGCGATGGGCGGCGACAGTGGTCGCACGCGGACCGAGAATGATCTCACCATGTGGCGGGTGGCGCGTGGGGCGGCCGGGCGATTGCCGCCGACGGGTTTCCCGAAGACGGGCAAGTTTGATTGATCTGTGTTCCTTCTCCCGTGAGGGAGAAGGATACGAAGCCTTATTCGCGAAGCGGATTAGGCGCAGTTGGATGAGGGCGTTCTGCTTCCTCGCGTTTGGTACACCCTCACCCAGCTACGACTAGGCAGCAAGCTGCCAAGTCTGCGCAACCCTCTCCCGCGCGGGAGAGGGATAGCTCTCCCCATCATAAAACATGTTTGCGCTAGTTCCCCTTACCCCCTAGCTTGAATGGCAAGAATAATAAGGGGGAGGCCAGCATGTCCGAAAACAGCCCGGATGCGCCTGAAAGGGACGGCGAAACCAGCGCCAATGAAACGGCCTATTGGTCGCAGAATATCCGGCTGCTCTGGACCCTGATGTCGATCTGGTTTGTCGTGTCCTTTGGCGCGGGCATCCTGTTCCGCGACTTTCTCGACCAGTTTGCGCTCGGCGGCTATCCGCTCGGCTTCTGGTTTGCGCAGCAAGGGGCAATCTATTTCTTCATCCTGCTGATCGTCTTCTACAGCGTCCGGATGAAGCAGATCGAGCGCCAATATGATCTCGACGACTGAGCGCGGCTGATGGCAACCCAGACTCTCATCTATCTGTTCGTCGGCCTGTCCTTCGCGCTCTACATCGGCATCGCGATCGCCTCGCGCGCGGGGTCGACCAGCGAATTCTACG
Organism: uncultured Sphingomonadales bacterium; assembly: GCA_964022135.1. Taxonomy (GTDB): domain Bacteria; phylum Pseudomonadota; class Alphaproteobacteria; order Sphingomonadales; family Sphingomonadaceae; genus Parasphingorhabdus. The sequence continues at coordinate 22,783 of CAXIBD010000042.1, forward strand.
TCGCCGGCGGCGGGGTCAATCCGGTGGTCAACGGGATGGCGACGGCGGCCGACTGGATGTCGGCGGCGAGCTTCATCTCTATGGCCGGGATCATCGCCTTTTCCGGCTATGACGGCTCGGTCTATCTGATGGGCTGGACCGGCGGCTATGTGATGCTGGCGCTGCTGCTCGCACCCTATTTGCGGAAATTCGGCCAGTATACGGTGCCCGACTTCATCGGCACGCGTTATTATTCCAAAACCGCCCGGGTGGTCGCGGTGATCTGCCTGATCTTCATCAGCTTCACCTATATTGCCGGGCAGATGCGCGGCGTCGGCATCGTCTTTTCCCGCTTTCTCGATGTGCCGATCACGCTCGGCGTGATCATCGGCATGGCGATCGTCTTCGTCTATGCGGTGCTCGGCGGGATGAAGGGCGTTACCTATACGCAGGTGGCGCAATATTGCGTGCTGATCTTCGCCTATATGGTGCCGGCCTTTTTCATCAGCTTTCTGGTCACCGGCAATCCGGTGCCGCAGCTGGGGCTGGGCTCGACGGTCAATGACGGCTCCGGCCTCTATGTGCTGCAGAAGCTCGACCTCGTGCTGCAGGACATGGGCTTTGCCGCCTATACCGATGGCAGCAAGTCGATGATCGATGTCTTCTGCATTACCGCGGCGCTGATGATCGGAACGGCCGGCCTGCCGCATGTAATTGTCCGCTTTTTCACCGTGCCCAAGGCATCGGACGCGCGCAAGTCGGCGGGCTGGGCCTTGGTGTTTATCGCGCTACTTTATACGACCGCGCCGGCGGTTGGCGCCTTTGCGCGGCTCAATTTCATCGATAGCGTCAACAATGTCGAATATTCGCAGGCCCCCGAATGGTTCACCAACTGGGAGAGCAACGACCTGATCGCCTGGCGCGACAAGAATGGCGATGGCCGGATGCAGCTGGGCAAGGGCGATCCGTTTCAGGGCGCGCCGCTGTTTGCCGAGAGCACTGGCCCCAGCGGCGAACGGGTGGTGCAGAACGAAGCGGCGGACGACAATGTCAACGAGGTCTATGTCGACCGCGATATCATGGTGCTGGCCAATCCGGAGATCGCCAATCTGCCGGGATGGGTGATCGCGCTGGTCGCCGCGGGAGGGCTGGCGGCGGCGCTGTCGACGGCGGCGGGGCTATTGCTGGTGATCAGCTCGTCGATCAGCCATGATCTGCTGAAGAGCACCTTCCGGCCGCAGATTACCGAGAAGGGAGAGTTGCTCGCTGCCCGGCTGGCCGCGACCGCCGCGATCGTGGTTGCCGGCTATCTCGGCATCTATCCGCCCGGCTGGGTCGCGCAGGTGGTTGCCTTTGCCTTCGGCCTGGCCGCCGCCTCGCTGTTCCCGGCGATCTTCATGGGCATCTTCTCCAAGCGGATGAACCGCGAGGGCGCGATCGCGGGGATGGTGACGGGCCTCGCCTTCACCTTTCTCTATATCGGCTGGTTCAAGCTCTGGTCGCCGGAGAGCAATGTCGAGGCCAACTGGCTGTTCGGCATTTCGCCGGAAGGGATTGGCGTGATCGGGATGCTGCTGAATTTTGCGGTGGCGATTGCCGTGGCGCGGTTTACCAGCGCGCCGCCGAGGGAAATTGCCTGGCTGGTCGACAAGATCCGGGTGCCGCGCGCCTGAAGCCTGGCTGACGTTTCGGCGACAGCCGAAATTCAGCGCTTCTTGGCGATCTTGATCTTGTCCAGTTTCGTCCGGGTGCGGATCGATTCCTCGCTGCGCGTCAGCGCCTTGGCAATGGCCTTGAGCGTCATGCCCTTCTTGGCAAAGGCATGGAGCTTCTGGATCTCTTCGCTGGTCCAGGGTTGCTTGTGGCGTTCAAAATAGTCTTTCATGCGTGCGGGCTTAGCAGATTGTCGGCGCCATGCACCCAAATAGCGGGCCGGTTTCGCGGCAGCGGCCGCTTTCCGCCCCGGCACTGGCAATAGCGGGCTTTGCATCTTGTCATTTGTCCGCTAGCCAGCGGCAGATATTATTGAACGGAGCCAGCCATGCAGTTTGACGAAGTTGTCCTCGGACGTCGCAGTATCCGCGGATACAAGCAGGAACCCGTGCCGAGGGCACTGATCGAGGAAATTCTCGAACTGGCGATGCGCGCGCCTTCGTCGATGAACACGCAGCCTTACAATTTCTATGTCATCACCGGCGAGCCGCTGGAAAAAATCCGCGCGGGCAATACCGAGCGGATGCTGGCCGGGGTGCCGCAATCGCGCGAGTTTCGAACCGGTCCGGCCTTTGCGGGTGAGCACCGGGAGCGGCAGATCGGCGTGGCCAAGCAGCTTTTTTCGGCGATGGGGATCGAACGCGACGACAAGGAGGCGCGGCAGGACTGGGTGATGCGGGGCTTCCGCCAGTTCGACGCGCCGGTCTGCGTGATCATCACCTATGACCGCGCGGTCGACGGCAGCGACGACACGCCATTCGACTGCGGCGCCGTGGCGACCGCGCTGGTCAACGCCGCCTGGTCGCGCGGGCTGGGCACCGTGATCAACAGCCAGGGCATCATGCAGTCGCCGGTGGTCCGCGAACATGCCGGGATCGCCGAGGACCAGGTGATCATGAAGAGCATCGCGCTGGGCTGGCCGGACGAGAGCTTTCCGGCAAATGCGGTGGTGTCGACGCGCAAGCCGGTCGACGAGGCCGCGGTGTTTGTCGGGTTCGACGGCTAGGCTAGTGCTCCGCACTTGATGCGGAGCCCTCCGCCACAGGCAGCAGCGCTTGCCGCCAGAGCTCCGCATCAAGTGCGGAGCACATTATCTGTTCAAGCGCCCTTCCACCAGCGAATCGACCACGCCCGGGTCGGCCAGCGTCGATGTATCCCCAAGCGCACCATGATCATTCTCGGCGATCTTGCGCAGGATGCGGCGCATGATCTTGCCGGAGCGGGTCTTCGGCAGGGCGGGCGTCAGATGGAGATGATCGGGCGTGGCAATCGGGCCGATTTCCTTGCGGACGTGATTGCGCAGCTCTGCCACCAGTTCCTCGGATGACGGCTCGCCAGCGTTCAGCGTGACATAGCAGTAGATGCCCTGGCCCTTGATATCATGCGGATAGCCGACCACTGCCGCCTCGGCGACCTTGGGGTGGGAGACCAGCGCCGACTCGACCTCGGCCGTGCCCATGCGGTGGCCCGAAACATTGATCACGTCGTCGACCCGCCCCGTGATCCAGTAATAATCGTCGGCATCGCGCTTGCAGCCGTCACCGGTGAAATACTTGCCCTTGTAGGTGGAGAAATAGGTCTGGATGAACCGCTCATGGTCGCCGTAAACCGTGCGCATCTGTCCCGGCCACGAATCGGTGATGCACAGATTGCCTTCGGTTGTGCCTTCCAGCACATCACCATCGCCATCAACCAGCTGCGGCTGCACGCCAAAGAACGGCCGCGTCGCTGACCCCGGTTTGAGTTTGGTGGCGCCGGGCAGCGGTGTGATCAGAATCCCGCCGGTTTCCGTCTGCCACCACGTATCGACAATTGGACATTTTTTCTCGCCGACCACATTGTAATACCACTCCCAGGCTTCCGGGTTGATCGGCTCGCCGACGGATCCGAGTGTGCGAAGCGATTTGCGCAAAGACTTGGTCACATGATCATTGCCTGCACCCATCAGCGCCCGGATGGCGGTTGGCGCGGTGTAGAAGATGTTGACCTGATGCTTGTCGACCACATCCCAGAACCGGCTCGGCGAGGGATAGTTCGGCACACCTTC
>CAXIBD010000043.1:0-24795 GCA_964022135.1 uncultured Sphingomonadales bacterium
AATCGCTGAATTTGGAGAGCAGGGCGAGCGGCCCGAAGGCTTCCTCGCGATAGGCGTCCGCCTGTGTGTCGACATTTTCGAGCAGGGTCGCCTCGAGCATATTGCCCTTGCGATTGCCGCCGCAGAGCAACTTGGCACCACCGGAAACGGCGCTTTCGATCCAGCCGTGCAGACGCTTGGCCTCGCCTTCGGAGATCATCGGGCCGATGAACGTGTCCCGTTTCTTGGGATCGCCGGAGACGAGGCTCCTGGTCCTAGCGACCAGCATTTCCTTGAACTGGTCGTAGATGCGTTCGTGGATGATGATCCGCTGAACACCGATGCAGCTCTGGCCGGACTGGTAGAAGGCTCCGAAGATCACCCGTTCCAGTGCATCGTCCAGATCGGCGTCATGATCAACGATCACCGCGGCATTGCCGCCCAGCTCGAGCACGACCTTTTTCTTGCCGGCCTTGGCCTTCAGATCCCAGCCGACCCCTGGCGAGCCGGTAAACGAGAGCAGCTTCAGGCGCTCGTCGACCGTGAACAGGTCGGCGCCATCCCGACTTGCGGGCAAAATCGAGAAGGCGCCTTTTGGCAGATCGGTCTCTGCCAATATCTCGCCCATGATGATCGCGCCCAGCGGTGTCTTGCTCGCCGGTTTCATGACGAACGGACATCCCACGGCAATTGCCGGCGCGATCTTGTGCGCCGCCAGATTGAGCGGGAAGTTGAAGGGAGAAATGAAGCTGCACGGGCCGATCGGGACACGCTTCCACATGCCCATATAGCCCTTCGCCCGCGCGGAGATATCGAGCGGCTGGACCTCGCCATAATTGCGCACGGACTCTTCGGCGGCGATCCGGAAGGTGTCGATCAGGCGCGTGGTTTCGCCTTCCGCATCCTTGATCGGCTTGCCCGCCTCGACGCAGAGCGAATAGGCCAGTTCGTCGAACCGTTCCTTGAAGCGGTCGACACAATGCTGCAGCACATTCTGCCGCTCGTAGCTGGCCATCGCTGCCATCGGTTCGGTGGCGGCGACCGCCCCGGCGATCGCCTCCTCGATGACATCGGGTGTGGCGAGTGCCGTGCGGAAGGCGACTTCATTGGTATATTTGTCGGTGACTTCCAGGTCGGTATTGGGCTGCACCGCTTGGTTGTTGAGATACAGCGGATAGACGTCTTTCAGTTTGCTCATAGCGGGCTTACTCACACTTTCGCGCTGAGTTCCTTGATCTCGTGATTCAGGATGCGGTCATTGTCGGAATAGTCGACCTGGCAATCAATCAGGTGAACGCCTTCGCTGTTGAGGCATTTGTCGATCGTTTCCGTCAGATTCTGGGCGCTGGTGATCCGGTGGCCGTGGGCGCCATAGCTTTCCGCATATTTGACAAAATCGGGATTGCCGTAGGTCAGTCCCCAGTCCTTGAATCCCATATTCGCCTGTTTCCAGCGGATCATGCCATAGCTGCTGTCGTTGAGAATGAGCACGGTGATATTGAGTTTGAGCCGGACGGCGGTTTCCATTTCCTGGCTGTTCATCATGAAGCCGCCGTCACCGCAGATCGCCATCACCTTGCGGTCGGGATAGACCATCGCGGAGGCCATGGCAGAGGGCAGGCCGGCACCCATCGTCGCCAATGCGTTGTCGAGCAGGACTGTATTCGCCTGCCGCGCCTTGTAGTTGCGGGCGAACCAGATCTTGTAGACGCCATTGTCGAGGCAGATGATGCCGTCGGCGGGCATCGCTTCGCGGACCACCTTGACCAGATGCGGCGGATAGATCGGGAAGCGCATATCGTCATCCATCGTATCCGTATGCTCTTCCTCGGCCTTCCGTGCCTTGTACATCGCGTCGAAATTCCAGCTGCCGGAAGGAACGATATCTTCCTTCATCTGCCAGATCGCATTGCCGATATCCCCGATCACTTCGATTTGCGGGAAATAGACCGGATCGACTTCTGCACTGTTCATGGACACGTGAATGACCTCGGTGCTGCCCGTCGTCATGAAGAACGGCGGTTTTTCAATGACGTCGTGACCGACATTGATGATCATATCGGCCGCGCCGATCGCCCGGTGGACAAAATCATTGGCCGAAAGCGCTGCGCAACCCATGAATTCCTCGTGGGTTTCGTCGACCACGCCCTTGCCGAGCTGGGTTGTCACAAAAGGGATGCCGGTCTTCTCGATGAACTGGGTGAGCATGCGGCCGGTGATGGTACGGTTGGCACCGCCGCCGATCACAAGAATGGGGGATTTCGCACTTTCGATTTTCTTGGTTGCCGCGCGCACCGCCTTTGCCTCCGCGACCGGACGCCGGGTCAGGCTGGGCATGATCGGGGTGGAATCGGTTTCCTCGTCGGCAATATCTTCCGGGAACTCGATATGGGTGGCGCCGGGCTTTTCTTCTTCGGCCAGGCGGATTGCCTCGCGGACGCGGCTCGGGATATTGTCGGCGGAGGCGAGCTGGTGGGTGAATTTGGTGATCGGGCCCATCATGTCGACCACGTCGAGAATCTGGAACCGGCCCTGCTTGGATTTCTTGATCGGCTTCTGGCCGGTAACCATCAGGATCGGCATGCCGCCGAGCTGTGCATAGGCAGCAGCGGTGACCAGATTGGTCGCGCCGGGACCCAGGGTTGCCATGCAGACGCCGGTCTTGCCGGTATGCCGGCCGTAGGTTGCGGCCATGAAGCCGGCACCCTGTTCGTGACGGGTCAGGATCAGCTGGATTTTCTTGGAGCGCGACAGGCTGTCGAGCATGTCGAGATTTTCTTCGCCGGGGACGCCGAATATATATTCAACGCCTTCATTCTCGAGACATTCTACGAACAGATCGGATGCTTTGGTCATGTGGGTCCTTCCCTGGCCTTGGTGACCAGTGTTTGCGCGAGTAAATGGCAACGACCCCAATGACCCTCAATCCCCCTCAGAAATGAGACTCACTCTACCCCTATGTATTTGGCTGATAAGTTAAAATATCCGGACTGTCACCCCCCTCAATATCCGCGGTCGAAGTCGGCCACGGCAATCATCTCGTCACCATTCTGGTAGCGTTTCAGATTCTCGACGAAACGGGCTGCGGCGCGCTGGAACATGCGGGTCTGGGCGGTGCCGGACAGGTGCATGGTGATCAGGCAATTGGGTGCGTCCCACAGCGGATGGTCGGCGGGCAGGGGCTCGGGGTCGGTGACGTCGAGCGCCGCGCCGCCGATGGTCTTGTCATTGAGTGCCGTCAGCAGCGCGTCCTGGTCGACCAGCGTTCCGCGCGCGACATTGACCAGCCAGGCGCTGTTCTTCATCGCGGCGAATTCCTCGGCGCCGAACATATGTCTGGTGTCGCTGGTCGCGGGGGCGGAAACGAAGATCCAGTCGAACTCGCCGAGCCGGTCGCGCCAGTCGTCGAGGCCGATGACATTGGGCTCGCCGGTCGCGGTGCGCCGGACCGCGGTCACCTCGACGTCGAAGCCGGCAAGCTTCTTGGCGATCTGCTGGCCGATGCCGCCATAGCCGATGATCAGCGCCTTGCTGTCGTCGATCTCGGTGGTGCCGGGCGGCGTTTCCAGCCACTTGTGCTGCCGCTGGCTGTCGACGATGAGGTCGCTGCGCTTGGCGGCGGAGAGCATCATCATGACCGCGAATTCGGCGATCGGCGCGCTGTTCAGGCCGGCGCCGTTGGTCAGGATCGTGCCCTGCGCCTTGAGCTGCGCGAGCGGGAAATGCTCGACTCCGGCATAGATGCTGTTGAGCCATTTGAGGTTGGTCGCGGCAGAGATGATCTCGGCCATCTTGGCCTTGTCGTACATGTCGAACCAGCCGATCTCGGCATGGGGGGCGATTTCCAGCGCTTCCTCGGTGCTGGTGAACCAGGTCACGTCGAGGTCGCCGCAATGCGGTTCGACCATCGGCCGGACGAGGGAGGCCATGGCTGCTTTCGGTTTCGTCATATCTCTATTCTCCATTCCCAGCGTAGCGGATCGCCGTCCATCAGCTCCACGCCCTGTGCCGTCAGTTCATCACGGATCGTGTCGGCGGTGGCAAAATCCTTTTCCGCCTTGGCTTGCTGGCGCTGGTCCAGTCTTGCCTCGATAGCGGCGGCATCGGTCTCGGCATTCACCGGTCTGAGGCGCAATTGATCGCGCTTCAGACCCATCAGGTCGAGCCCCAAGACGGCGTCCATCTCGGACAGCAGTGCCAGCCTTTGCCCGGCGTCCACCTTCTTGAGGCCGAGCAATTCTTCCAGCAGCGGCAGGCCCTTCGAGCTGTTCAGGTCGTCGGACAGGGCTGCGTCGAACCTGTCGCGCAGCTGCAATAGAGCGGGATGATCGACGGGTGTCGAATGGCCGTCGGCTTTTTCGGCCAGCCGCTCCACGCCCATCACGATCCGCTTCAGACGGGTGAGCGCGGCCAGCAGATTGTCCCAGGTGAATTCCAGCTCGCTGCGATAATGGGCCTGCAGGCACATCAGGCGATAGGCGAGGGGATGGATGCCCTTGTCGATCAGCAGCTGCAACCGCAGGAATTCGCCCGACGACTTGGACATCTTGCCGGTCCGGTCGATCAGGAAATTATTGTGCATCCAGATCTTCGCACCCGAATGGTCGGAGCAGCTGTGCGCCTGGTTCTGGGCGATCTCGTTGGGATGGTGGATCTCGCGGTGGTCGATGCCGCCGGTGTGGATATCGAAGGGCAGGCCGAGCAGCGCTTCCGACATCACCGAACATTCCAGATGCCAGCCGGGCGCGCCCTTGCCCCACGGGCTGTCCCATTCCATCTGCCGCTTCTCGCCGGGCGGGGTCTTGCGCCAGATCGCGAAATCGGCGGCGTTGCGCTTGCCCTCGACGGTGTCGATGCGACCCTCGCCATCGTCGGTCGAGGCCCGGGCGAGCGTGCCGTAATTGGCGACGGTCGAAACGTCGAAATAGAGGCCGCTGTCGAGCTCGTAGCAATGCTTGTCGGCAATTCCCTTGGCATAGTCGATCATCGCGGGAACATAGTCGGTGGCGATCGACCAGTGCGCCGGCTGGCGGATATTGAGCGCCTTGATATCCTGCCAGTAAGCCTCGGTATAATGTTTCGCGATATCCCAGATCGACTGGGCTTTCTCGGCGGCCATTTTCTCGAGCTTGTCCTCGCCATCGTCCGCATCATCGGTCAGATGCCCGACATCGGTGATGTTGATGACATGGGTGAGCTTGTAGCCTTTCCAGCTCAGCGTCCGCCCCAGAAGGTCGGCGAAGACATAGGCGCGCATATTGCCGATATGCGGATAGTTGTAGACCGTCGGACCGCAGGTATAGACACGGGCCTCGCCCGCATGGACGGGGACGAATTCCTCGATCTGGCGGGACAGGCTGTTGAACAGTTTCAGCGGATGCGTGGCAGTGTCATTCATCGCCCATCGCCTAATGGTTTTCCGCGCGGCAGGTCAACAAATCAATTGATCGGGGTATCATTCTGCCGGTTCGCGCTCTTTCTGGTCGTCATCCGACTGGCATTCTCCAGCGTCATTGCCCTCGCAATCCGAACCATCGTTCCACAGGTCTTCATTGCCCGCACCGGTCACCGGCTCGTCGATCAGGGGATCATTGGCCAGTTCCTCATTTTCCTTTATCTCGATCGGATTGGACGCAAACGGGTCCGCGACATATTTTTCCGGTGTTACCTCTTCCTCGATGACATCCTGAACCGGATCATCGATTGCCGGCGTATCCGGTGTCGGAGTAGGCGTGGGTGTCGGGGTTGGAGTCGGTGCGGGGTTACAACTGGCCGGGTTGCTGATCACGCAACCGTTGATCGTGGATGCGGGATCAAAGCCGAGCCCTACGTCGGTCACCGGGATGGTGTCCAGGCCGGTTGCGCCATCAACAATCCCGTTGATCACGACAGTGGCATTGCCGGCAGATGGACCGGTGATCGACAAGCTGCCGACATTGAATCCGCGACGATCCGCGAAATCGGTTCCGCTCGCGGTATTCTGAATGAGCAGGTTGCCGGTTACCGCTATCAGGACATCGTCCGCCCGGATCAAGCCATCGGGCAGGTCTATCCCGTCGTTGCTCGCCAGACGGATGTCGATGTCCGCGGCGGAGAGGCCCGTGATATCGTCCAGTGCCTGGCTGGTCATTGCATAGACATTGGCTGCATCGATCGAGAGACTGCCGCTGCCGGAGAAGCTGCCGTTCGCGTCGGCCATCTGGATGATACCGCTGGCGGCGTCGATAAACAGGTCCTGGCCGGCGGCAAGGTTGAGGCCGGAACCGACATTGGCATTGGCGAAATCGACAAGGCCAACGATGCTGATCGACTGCCCGGACACCAGATTGAGCGCGCCGCTCAGCCCGATACTGGCCGATTGCGGGCCGCTGACATTGTCAGCAACCAGGATATTCAGATCCTGCACGACCATGTCGAACCCGCCGATGGCCGTCGAGGCGGCGGTAATGGTGAGATCGCCGCCCGAATGGATCCGGCTGAATTCATCGTTGTTGAGAGTGAATTTGCCGCTCAAATCAGTGTCACCGCCCAGAACCATTTGTGTGGTGCCATCGGTGAAAATCTTGATATCACTGGTCAAATCGGTCTGGCCGAGGCTGCCGGTCGAACCGATATTCATGTCGGAGCTAACCGTCCGGATGGTGCTGCCGACAACATCCGCCTGAATGTCGATCAGACCGCCAGCGGTGATCTGGAGATCATTTGCGGCGTTCACGAGGCTGTTGCTGTTGACGGTCACGGATCCACCGGCGGCAAATAGAATGTTGCCCGTTGCCTGTGCACCCTGCACATCAAGATTGCCGGCCGATGACAGTCCGATATCGCCGTTGGTCGCATCAGCGCGGACAGACATGTCCAGTTGCGTGACCACCGAAACGGCCTCGCCCGAAGCGACCAGAATGTTGGTCACATCGACATTATTGGTCACATTGACCAGCCCGGTTGTGGCCGTCAGATAGATATCGTTGCCCGAGACATTGCGTAAATCTATTCCGCCATCGGCGTCGATGTTGACCTGACCCTGGCCTGTTTTCGCTGCATTCACCTCGTCTGCGACAAAGGCACCTTGCGACCGCACAATGACATTGGTGCCGCTGTTCAGCGATCCGGCGGTGATGCCATTGGTGCCGTTGATGGACAGCGCCTCGTTGCTGCTCGCATCATCAAGCTGCACAAGCCCGCCTGCATCCATGACCAGCGACGTCGCTGCAGTCGCCGATCCGCCGCTGATGCCGCCGCCGGCATTCAATGTCATGTCGTCGCTGCTCGCAGCGCTGGTGAAATTGATATTGCCGCCCGCATCGACGGTAAACGTGCCGCCCTGTGCATCAAGATCGCCAAAGCCGATATCGCCGGTCGCGTCATAATCGATCGCACCCCCGACCACCAGGCTGCCGACACCGCTGATGTCGCCGGCGGTAGCGCTGACGGTCAGATTGCCGGTAATGTTGCCGCTGTCGAGATTTACAAATGTTCCCTGAATGACATGGGTGCCACCGAGCAACGCGCCGACATTGGCTGTACCGGTTGCCAAGATATCGCCGGCGTTTGAATTCATGGTGCCGATCGTGACGTTCGCTCCGTCAATATCGACGAAATCGGCCGCCTGAACTGTGCCCGTGAGGCCAATATTTCCACCAGAATTCAGCACCACACGGTCGAACACACCGCCGGTTGCATTGGGCGAAATTGCCCTGATGCCCGTGATGCTGCCACCGGCATTGATCTGGATATCGCGTCCGGTCAGGGCGCCAAAGGAAACCGCACCCGACGCATCCGCGAACAGTGCACCGGTAACCGTGACATCAGCCAGGCCGATATTGGTCGTGGCATCCAGATTTATCGTGCTCGCGGTGATCGTGCCGGATGCAATCGATCCTGCGGTCGCATTGGCGGTCAGCGCGCCGGTGATCGTGACGCTGGTGAAATCAATCCCAGAGGCCTGCACCACATGAGCGCCGCCGGTCAGTTCACCGATCAAAGCGGCACCGGTTGCCAGGATGTCGCCATTGTTTGAAGCGAGTGTTCCGATGGTCACATTCGCGCCGTCGATATCGACGACATCAATCGCCTGGACGGTTCCGGTGACGGTGATATCGCCACCGGCGTCCAGGACGATGCGGTCGAATACACCGCCTGTTATGTCCGGCGAAATCACGCTCGTGCCGGTAATGTTGCCACCCGCAGTGAGCTGGATGTCTCGGGCATTGATGTCAGCGAACCCGATCGAGCCGGTGGCGTCGATATCCAGCAGGCTGGCGAGAGTCGAATTGGCAATTGTCACATTGCCGGCAGCATTCAATACTGCGCTGCCGCCATTGAGGTTGCCGGTGGTGATGTCGCCGGTCGTTGCTGAAACCGTAGCCGTGTTGGCGGTATTGATATCAACACTGCCAAGCGCCACCGCAGTGCCCTGAATGATATGGGTGCGGCCCAGTACAGAACCAATATCCACCAGTCCCGTCGCCAGCACATTGCCGCTGTTGGAATCCAGTGTGCCAAGGCTAACAGCAACCCCGTCGATATCGACGACATCGATCGCCTGAACGGTTCCGGTGACGGTGATATCGCCGCCGGCGTTCAGGACAACGCGGTCGAATATACCGCCGGTCGAGACCGGCGAAATCGCATTGGCACCGGAGATGGCGCCGCCTGCTGCAAACTGGATGTCGCGCGCGGTGACGTCACCGAAACTGATCGCGCCGCCTGCGTTCGCGGTAAAGCTTGACGCCGATGTACCGTCGCCGAAGCTGATATCAACGGCGGCATCGAGATCGATTGCGCCATTCGCCAACAGGTTGCCCGGACCGCTGCCCGTGAGGTTGCCTGTGGTCGCGTTCAGCGTGATGGTGCCAGTCGACAGAAGGTCATTGAAGCCGACGTTATTGGCGAGAATGGAAATTGCAGTCGCACTGCTGTTGCTGCCGAGAAAGGCGTCGCCGGTGGCGGCTGTGAGCGTGATGGACCTGTTGAGGGGCAGATTGATTGTGCCGAAATCCATGTCCCCGCCAGCGATGATATTGATATTTGTCCCGCCACCCTGCGTCAGCGTGCCGACCGTGATGCTGCCCGGGACGGTATAGGAAGGCTCAAACCCGCCGCCGACATTTGCGATCGTTGTCAGCTGACCGCCGGCATTGATCAGAGCAGCATTGATATCCGCTCCCACGGTAATGCCAACGTCATTGGCGCTGGTCAGCGACCCGGAACCCAGCAGACTGCCGCTGACCGCACTGACCAGAACATTGGTACTGCTGACGGCAGCGTCGCGCAGGTCGACATTGCCCTGGGTGCTCTGGACCAGAAACTGGTTTGTCGCATCCAGAACCGTGGCGATACCGTCGGTGCCCATGATGATGTCGCGGCGGGTGGAGACCAGAATGTCGTTGGCGGACACCGTGCCCGTTTCGATGATGCCCTGAATCACATCAATGTTGCTCGCCTGGCCGATATAGACAAGATTGTCAGCATTGATGGCACCCAGGCAGATATTGCCCTCGACACATTGTCCGCTGAGCAGGCCATTGTCATCGGATTGCCCGGTCGCGGTGATTGCGGCGTTGGTAGGTGCGTCGTTGATGTCTGCCGACAGCGAGCTGGCGGTGATCGTGCCGCCCAGGCCGTCTATGGCATTGGCCGACATGATGACGGCAGAATTGGATGCGCTGATATCACCGGCTGCGACAATCGACGAGATCGGGCTGAGCAGAGGGTTGATCAGCTGGGCCCCGTTGATGCCGCCCGCGTCGAGCGTGACGATCGCCTGATCGGCAAACGGATTTGACGGATTGAGGGCAACAAAGGGGTTGATCGCACCGGTGACCGCAGACCCGGACTGGATGATGATGTCATCGCCGGTTCTGAACTGGATACGGTTGTCGGCGCGGATATTTGCGCCCGTTTGCACTATGAGACTTCCGCCGGAATCGACGTTGATATTGCCGGTCGAGCTTACCGTTCCGGTGATGGTGGCGTTGAAATTGCTGTTGAATGTCGTCGGCACGGCAAATGCATCCAGGCCTGCGATGATGTTTATGGCAGGATAGACCGTCGGCGCCGGTGCCGGAGTGACCGGAGCGCCGGTCAGCGTACCGTTGCCCAATGTCACATTCTGGTTTGCGACGATCTGCAACCGGTCCACAGCGACCAGATCCGCTGCAAGGGCATTGCCGGACGCTTGAATATCCAGCGTACTGCCCGCGACGATTTGCGACCCGGCACCGCTGTTGAAATCTCCGCCGGCGATCGCGTTGAACGTACCGGCAACGGTGATGGAGGGTGTTGCAGCAGCGTTGTTTGCATGGCTGATCAGGATGTCCTGGCCGCTGGTCAGGTTGGCGCTGCCACCGACGGTCATCTGGCCGTCGCCGTCCAGAGCATATTCGATATTGCCCGCGACATCGACGGTCAGGTCGCCGAGAATGGCGATGGCGCCGCTATTGCCCGTGACAAAGAAACCGTCCGTTGTCGCGCCAACGGCGTTCAGGGCCTGCGCGTTGAGCGATCCCAGGCTGATCAGGCCTGCGGGATCGGTGGATGTATCGGTTATTTCGATCCGGCCGCCAACCCCGGTCGGAAGCCCCACGGAATCTCCCGCATTATAGCCGACGGCAAACATGTTGACATTGGCGAGCGTTATGATGCCCGGGCTGCCTTCCTGAACCTCGATTGTTGCGGTTCCGCCGGTCCCGCTGCCGCCGACACCGGAGATCCCGTTGACGCCGCTTAATCCATATGTGCCGCCGATTCCGCCATTGCCGCCATTGCCGGCCACGGTGAAATTGACGTCCTGCCCGGTGATGGTGCCACCCTGTGCGAGGAACAGAGCTGTTCCGCCAGTGCCCGCTCCACCATCGCCACCGTCGCCTGCGGCATCTGCATATGTATTGCCGCCATTGCCGCCGTCGCCGCCGGTACCGGTGCTGGTAAAGTCAAATGTTGCGGAGGTGAGATTGATCGCGCCGCCGGTTCGCGTGACCAGCTCCGAACGCCCACCCGTGCCATCGCCGCCATTGCCGCCGCTGCCGCCATTGCCGGAAAAATTATAGTAACCGTAGCCACCTTGGCCGCCGGTGCCGTCCGATTCCAGTGTGATGAGGCCGAGATCAATATTGCCACCGGTACCGGCAACCTGAAGACGGGCGGTGCCGCCCGTGGCATTGCCGCCATCGCCGCTGTTGCCGGCAGTGAATGTCGCGCCGTCCAGTTGGCCCTGGCCGCCAGTGCCGCCGGTGGCATTGGCCCGAATGGCAGGATTGTCCAGCACGGCCGTGGCACCGTTGATATTGATCGCTGCGGTACCGCCAAAGGCATCGCCGCCTTTGCCGCCGTCCAGCCCGTCGCCGCCAGCGCCGCCGATGCCGCTGGCGTCGGCAACATAGACAGGATTGCCCAGATCATCCTGATTGATGTTGATGGCGGCGTTGCCGCCGGTGCCGGAGCCGCCATCTCCAGCGATGTTGATCCCGCTGCCGGAAAAGCTGAATACGTCCCCGCCACTGCCACCGGTTCCGGTCGAAGTGACCGAGAGCTGGGTGAAGTTCAATGTGCCCGCATTATTGTTGAACGTGGCGTCACCGCCCGTCGCATTGCCGCCGGTGCCACTGATGCCGGCCTGCACCAGAGTGGAGAAGGCATCAAATGTGGCCGTGGTTGATCCGCCGAATCCGCCTTCAGCGTTGGTGGTTACAATGACCTGATCGGCACTGATCGTTGCACTGCCATCCAGGTTGAAGGTCGCGGTTCCGCCGATGCCGGATCCGCCGGCACCGCCATCCGAACCATAGCCGAACCCGCCAGCGCCACGCGACCCATAAGGCGCCAGACTCTGGTTGTTGCCCTGAGCAGAAACGGTCAGGGTGCTGGTTACGGTCAGGCTGCCCGACTGGGCGTTGAAAATGGCATTGCCGCCAATTCCGCTGCCGCCCGCACCACCGGCCGTGCCGGAATTGATATCGCCATCGGCGCCGTCGCCGCCGAATCCATTGGCCGAGATGTTCAGGTTCGCGACGGTTGCGGTGCCGCCATTGAGATTGAATGTGACATTGCCACCTTGCCCGGTGCCGCCATCGCCGGCCGGTGTGCCGCCGGCAAATGGAGTATTAACCACAGTGAGATCGGCAGGCGCTGCTTGCGATACTGGTGCAGACAGTGGCAGGGTCGCCAGATCACCGCCACCACCGCCCGAGCCGTCCGAATCCACGCCAATTCCATTGGCCGCAAAGGTACCGCCGAGAAGGTCAAATGTGACTGTACCGCCAAATCCAAAACCGCCATCTCCTTCGAAGGAGGGGGCACCACTTTCGCCGTCATTGAATATCGATCCGTCGGCATTGATAAAAAGATCGGTGAAAGACAATGCACCGCCGGTACCTTCGACGCGGATATTTATCGCTCCGCCTTGGCCGGTTGCCAGACTGGCCGGATTGTCCTTGCTGCCGCCGACACCGCCAATACCGCTGGCGTCAATGAAGGCCAGATCGGTGAAATTTATCGAACCATTATCGGCATGGATGAGAATTTCGCCACCGGTGCCGCTACCGGCATTGGCATTATTGCCGGTGGCATTGGCGGAGAAAGATGCAAAGCCGGACGTAATCGACCCGCCATTCCGGGCGATGAGACTGATATCGCCCGCCTGAAAGTCACGGCCGTCATCGGCAGACGTGAAAAAGAAACTATTGTTCGGTCGAGCCGAGGCATCAATCGAGAATCCGCCCGTTGCAAGGGTCCCGTTGTCGGACAGGACCGAAATGGAGCCGCCGGTGCTGACGGTGCCGTCGACACCATTGAATGCCGATGTATTGGCAATGAAGCGTCCCGTGACAGTCAGGGTGCCGCCATTCCGAACCGTCAGCGCAATCCGGTCGGCTGGAGCGGCCGGAGCAATGCCATAGGTGCTGAAATTGCTGTCGATGTCGGCATTGACGGTCAGGTTGCCGCCATCGATCAGAAAATTGGCTCCGCCCGAGCCAGCAAATCCGGAAATGCCTGCGCCGACGGCATCGAACGAGCCGGTGCTGGCATCTGCCAGTGCGTTGATGGTCAGATCATTGATGATATGCGATCCGCCGGTGATCGTCAGATCGAACGCACCGGACGTTGCATCATTGCTCTGTATGCCACCGGCGGCGTCCCCGGCAGACGCAACCGCTCCAAGATCAACCGACATATTCGCGGTGGTGACCGCGCCGCCGGACAGAGTCAGATTGACGTTTCCGCCGATACTGTCGCTGCCAATCAGGCCGGGGCCATTTCCCCCGATTTTCAGATTCTGCGCCGCTATGGCCTGGGTGTCAAATGATGTCGTTCCGGTGACATTGAACGTCCCGCTGGAAATGTTGACGTTGATATTGCCGCCCTGAGCGGAGCCATTCTGGCTTTCCCCCTTGCCCCCCTGGGCACTGGCGATAAATTCGGCGGTGCCGCCGACCACAAGGTCGCCACCGCCGCTGATATTGATATTGATCTCGCCGCCGACCGCATCCTCCCCGATGCCGGTGCCGCCATTGTTGAGAACGGTGAAAAAATCATCGAGTCCGGTGGCGCTGGCATCGACCACCAGATTTCCGGCCACCAGCAATCCGCTGGTTATGGGACTTCCCAGACCGATCTGGTCAGTATTGATATTGACCGTGCCGCCGACACCGTTGGTTCCGGCGCGCAACGTGACATTGCCGTTGGCGGTGATCGAGCCGCCACCGGTGGCATTGATGTCAATCTGGTTCCTTGCTTCAAGCAGCAGATTTTGCGTTCCAACCGAGTTGTTGGCGACGATCAAATCGGCCACGGAGGAGGCAGTGGCGCTCAACCCGTTGGTCGCAAAGGTCGAAACCGACGAACCGAAGGACACATTCTGCAACTGGATATTCGCGTCCGAATCCGCAGATGTCTTGTCAAAGGCGAAACTTGCGTTGGTCACATTGCCAGTCGTCGACACGTCGGCCCCGGCGCTGAGCACAACATTGCCATTGACCACCGAGGCAATGGCAGCGGCCTGATACCCGAGGGCACCGCCGACCAGCATGGTCAGCGCATCATTTTTGGGAACAGCGACCATATAAATGGCCTGCGCGTCGGCGTTGGTCGTATTGCCCAAGACATCGAAAGTCGGCGTGGAGGACGGACCGGTCGTCGTGCCGCTGTGCACGACGCCGTTGACATCGGTCGTGCCCACGCTGATCGCGATATCGAACAGGCCGTTGTTGATCGTCAGGTCGGCCTGCTCGGCGGCGACATAGGCCGCTGATCCATCGACGGTGACGGTGCCACCCTGAACGACGCGCGGTGCCACCATCGCGACATAGCTGCTGCCGTTGGTCAGGGCGTTGATCGTCGCACCACTTTCGATGGTGACCGATGCGATGCTGTCGGCGACCCCGCGGAAGCGGATTTCGCCGCCTGCGCCGAACAGCCCGCCCGTCGTGTCGATATCATTGGTGGTCAGTAGCAGCCCGCCCACATCAAATGTGGCGCCCGTTCCGACCAATATCCCGCCGGGACTGTAGAACCAGATATTGCCGCCGATGGCGCCGTCGCTGGCGCCCAGCCGGCCCGTGACATTCCCGCTAAAAGCGATGGCACGGGGATCACCGGAAGCGGTGGTTCCCGTCGGCAAGACCCGGTTCAGAACCGTATAGCCCGCATTCGGACCGACAAATGTCAGGCTGGTGCCCGCCGGAAGGATGTTGATGAGATCATCGTTGTTGGCGGTATCCAGCGGCGTCCAGTTGATGAATGTTTCCGGCCCGGACAGGGTGACAATATCCGCAGTGGCATTTGGTGCCACTGTGGCGAATGCCGACGCGGAAACGGGGCTCGCCTGAAACGACCTATTCGGGTCGTTTCTGGGACCAGTCGCCTGCGCCTCGTTGATTGCAATCATACCGGCAGCGGCCTGCGGCTGGTTCAGGGCGGTTTCAGGCCGTCGGATGCTGACATTGTTTCCGTGCGGTGCATTTTCCACCATAAGGTCGGGCGCGCGTAAGGGTGCCTGCGCCTGGGCCACCTGCGGGGCAGAGACAAGCAGGAACGCTGCTGCCGCCAGGGAACCGCCTGACCGCAATCGCGTCATTCTGGACTGCCCTGATCCTGGCTTGTGCTGCGTGTCCTGCATCCTGCTGGTCATTGGATTCTTCCCGATTCAAGTGTCATCTGGTAGTAAAATAGCGGCATCTC
The DNA here is from genome assembly GCA_964022135.1 of uncultured Sphingomonadales bacterium. Taxonomy (GTDB): domain Bacteria; phylum Pseudomonadota; class Alphaproteobacteria; order Sphingomonadales; family Sphingomonadaceae; genus Parasphingorhabdus. The sequence goes on from CAXIBD010000043.1 coordinate 15,157, forward strand.
TAGCGTCTCCAGGGGGCGAGCTGGACGGTAAGCGTCAGCAGCGCCCGCGCGCTGTCCCGGCGAGACTGGAATCCGGCGCGTTTCAACGGGACCACCGTCAACAGATCCAGGCTCGCCTGCTGACCAATGGTTGCCCGCACGCCGCCGCCGGCGGAATAGAGTTTCTGCGGATCGCCTGGAACATTCCTGTTCCAGACACCCATCATGTCAAAAAACAGATAGGGCTGGATCGCGATATCCTCGGGAGACTTCGGCTGCAGAGATCCGTAGCTGACTTCGGTCTGCAGGCCATAGCCGCTGTCTCCGATAATTGTCCCGGGGTCATAACCCCGGCCCGTCGTATAATTGCCGCCGGAAATTTCCTCGTAGGAGAACAGGGCATCCGGTGAATATTGCATTCGCGGCTTCAGCGTGAACGCGAGCAGGGGGGTCGGTCGAAAATCGAGCTTTGCCTGTGCCCTGACCACGAAGGCCGTCGGGTCGCCATCGGCGCGCGTTGGCAGCACGGTCCGGCCGATGCAGTTCACAAAGGCGGGGCCGCAGCCCTGGCTGGCCCCCAATATGTCCAGTCCTTGCCGGATTTCCAGCGAACCGCCGACACCCCATTTGGGTTCGAAGGCCGAAAAGCCGCCACGTCCGGAAATGCTGCCCGGCTCTATCTGGTTGAAATCAATGCGCGCAAAAGCAACGCTGAGTCTGTCCTCGTTGGTGCGTGTCCCCAATATGTCGGTCCGCTGGTCAATATAGTCGAGGCCAAGCGTGCCGAATATATTGTGCGATTGCTTGCGAATGAACGGGTAGCTTGCATAGGCACTGGCCACCAGCGTTTCCGACCGGATGTCAAAGCCCCCGGCGAGTTCCGGGCGGGTCCAGGCATAGGTGAAATCGCCCCCGAACATCAGGCCCTCGCCACCGACCCGGAATTCGTGGCTGGCTTGCAGAACCTGCTGTTCCTTGAAGTCGGAAGTGGAATAGCCGCTGATCACGGTTTCATCGCCCATTCCGGTCAGCCCGTTGAACCGGACCCGGGCCAGTGCGCCGAACCGGCCGACGGCTTCCGATCCGAAATTCTGGATATTGGCATCGACATAAACCGGCGTGCGGATCACGTTGAACTCGCCGACGACTTCACCGGGCCGTCCTCCCGATTCAGCCGAAACCGGGCGGAGCGAAAGCCGCACATCCAGCCCCGGTATGTCCCGGGCGAGCAGCAGATAGCGGTCCGCGGTATTGATATTGAATACGGGTTGCGCCGCCAGCTTCTGGATATATTTCTGCAACAGGCCTTTCGAAGCTCCCGCATCGCCCCGGACCTGTACCGCGGTCATCCGGGCCATCAACACGTCGAACCGGACATTGCCCTGATCAATCGTCTGCGGGGGCACCTGCACGGCGGCCAGATAGCCATCGCTCCGGAGGATGGTCGCCGCCCGGTCGCGGATATCGCAGACCACCGAAACCGGCACCTCCTTGCCGACATATGCTGCATAGGATGCCCGGAGGGATGCCGGGTCCACCGAAATCAGGCCGGTAAAATCTACCGTCTTGAGCGTGAACCGTACATCTGAAAATTCCGGTCCGGCAAGCGGGCAGGCGGAACGCTCCACCGCTCCATCCACGGCAAGCGGCTGGGCCTGCCCCTCGAGCGCCTTGTCGATGATGCCGCGCTGGATTTCTTCCCTTGTGGGGGCCGGCGGGGAGGATTGTCCCCAGGCCGGCAGGCTCGACGAAAACAGGGTGATGCAGGACAGCAAGACTGAAGTTCGAAACGTAGAGCGCGCGCGCGACATATTTATCCCCGTGTTGCCATGACCCCGGTTGAACACAAGGAATCACAAAATACTGATTTCTGCCGTCCTGCTTGCATCGAGGACGGCAGAAATTACTTATAAACTAGCCCTGATCAGCCGGCTCGCCGCTATTGGCATTCACCGTTTCGACCAGGAGGTCCAGTTGGCCGTCGCAGCCGTTTTCGATCAGCATCGACGCCGCGTCGTCCAGGTCGGCTGGCTGGTCTTTCAGGACGACAAAGCTGATCTCGACCGATTGCGATACGCTTGATCCGAGCAGGCGATAGTTCGCGCCGTCAGTGATCGGCAGAACGTCCTTTGGCCAGGCCTTCAATGCACTGCCCTGGCGCCAGGCAATTTCGGTGACATTGCCATTCGAGGGTTCCACAATCGAGGCCGTGGCCGATCCGGTATAGTCGGGCCGCCAGAGCATCAGCGCATCCGCATCCGCAACGCAGAATTTTCCGCCCTTGGTCACGTCCAGAAACCACAGATTCGGATTGCTCGGCGTTTCCACGGCCACGCCAACCGCAGAGCGGACGGCCCCGGTTCTTGCCCGGCTGCTGCCCCGGTTGTTGATGAAGCTTGAAAGCCGGCCAGACGCGCTTGATGCGGTTCCCGCTCCTTGCGCGAGCGAATAGGTTCCCGGGCCCTTGAGAACCCGCGTTCCCGTCTTGGTGAGGATGGTCACCTGGTCCTGAGCCTTCAGCGTAATCTTCGCGTCATTCGCCATCTTCTTGCCCGCAGGATAGCTGCTGGCCGAAGGTCCGGTCGAGCGCACGACCATATTCTGTGCCATGGCAGTGCCGCCAATTCCGAACAGCAGAGCCGCTCCCAGCGCCGCCCTAGCGAAGCGGGATGCAATTTTGCCGGACCGCGCCGGCCTAGTCTTATCCGAGTGCATAGCTTTCTCCATTTTTTGTCTTTTCCAGTCGTTTGCGCAAATTGGCGAGACCAAGATCTCCGCCAAATCGCTTGATCATGGCACCCAGTGCCTGAATTGAATTCGTATCACCTTTTTCATGGGCCGCTATGACCGCGGTCACTGCCGCGCGATCTTTTTCTTCCCAGTCCGGCACAGGTTCAAACACCTCGACCGGCGTGGATCGTCCGCGCAGCGTGATCCGGCCCATCGGCCGGTACCAGTCCAGCCCGGTGCGCTCCATCGCTTCCCGGCTCAGCAGGACTTTGGTTTCCAGTGTCTTGTTGGCGGCTTCCAGCCGTGCCGCCGTGTTCATCGCGTCGCCAAGCGCGGTATACTGGATCCGGCCTTCGCCACCGAAATTGCCGACGATCGCATCGCCATAATGCATGCCGACCCGCGTCCGGCCGATCGGCGGCACGCCTTCGGGGACATTCTTGCGAAACTCTTCGCCGGCGAGATAGAGGGCATAGGCTGCCTTGGCCGCCCGTTCCCCGTCATCGGGATAGGCGATCGGGGCGCCCCAGAAGGTGACCAGCGCATCGCCGACAAATTTGTCGATCGTGCCGCCATATTCCAGCGCCACCTCGCTCAGCCGGTCCAGATAATCGTTCAGCAACGTCGCGACCATTTCCGGCTCGATCGCATGGGTCAATTTGGTAAAGCCCTCGAGGTCGGTGAAGACCGCGAATATTTTTCGCTTTTCGCCATGCAGGGCCAGCTTGTCGGGATCCTTCAGTATCTCGTTCGCGATGGATTTGGGCAGATATTTGCCGAGGGCATTTTGCGCAAAGGCGCGCTGCTTGGAATTGACCGTGCGGGCAGCCGAGCCGACCGAGGCATAGCCGAGCAGCCAACCAACGCCCCAGCCGAAGGCGGGCAGGGACAGGGTATCGACGCCGATATTTTGCAGGACGAAGGGAAAGATCAGGAAAAAGGCGAACTGGCCCAGCAGCACGAAGGCAACCTTCAGCGCGTTGCCGATGATCAGGGCGGAAAGCCCGCCGCATATCGCGACGATCAGGGCAGCCAGCCACAGGGTCCAGGATGGTATCGGGTCGGGGAGATCATTGTTGAGCAGCTGGGCGAGCATATGGGCATGGACTTCCAGTCCGATCATCTTGCCGTCATCGCCCTTGCTGTCGGCCAGGCCGCCGACCGGCGTTTCAAACCGGTCACGATCGATAAAGTCGCCGCCGATCAGCACATGCTTGCCGGTCAGGAAAGAGCCGAGCATCTCCGCAATCTCCGGATCGGCAAAGCTCTCGATCGGGAATTTGTCGAACACCGGTACATCGGTTGTTGCCGGGACATGATAGCGGATGGCGCCGTCGTTCCGGGCAAATTTCGGATTGGGGCCGGTCAGCGCAATCGCCATGAACGGCGGCGCGCCCGGTCGATGCGGCGTCCACCGGCGCTGGACGCCGTCGCTGTCCGTTTCCAGCTTGATATTTGTCGGCTTTACCGTGTCGCTGCGGACCGTTTTGAAAAATTGCTGGAGAAATTCATGCTCGGCAAAGCCAATCTCCGGATTTTCCTTTGGGTCGGCATAAGCGAGATAGGTGGGGGTCCGCATATTCTTGAAGGCTGATATCAACAGCGGATCATCATCCTGCGGCATGGTGAACAAAATATCGATGCCGATCGACTTGGGATTGGCCGCGTCGATCGTTTCGAGCGCCTGTGCCAGGATGGTCCGGTCGACCGGAGACCGCTGGCCCGTCAGTTTCAGCGTGTCTTCATTATAGACGACCAGGACGATGTTTTCGTCTTTTTCGACTTCCGGCGCGAACACCGAGGCGCGCAGGTCATAAAGCGCCCGCTCGGCTTCCTGGATCAGCGGTGTGGTCCAGCTGAAGCGGGCCACCAGCAGGGCCAGGACCATGAACAATATCGTCGAACCGAGGCGGATCGGGCCAAGCTGGTCGAACAGGCGGCGCAGCGATTGCAGAATGCCCTTGGCACCCTCTTTCACGTCACGGTTGTTTTTTTCCGGGTCCGGGGATGTGGCCGTTTCCGTCACTGGTCCATAGCCGCCTTTGTGGTTGCCGCAGATGTCAAGCCGTTGGCGGCCAAATTGGCATTCTCTGGCAGAAATGAACGGCTGCCGTCACCGATCAGGGCAAATCCCGCCCAGTAGAAGGGGTGCGAGGTGACCGGATCATCCATCAGTTCCAGCTGCGATTGTCTCAGAGCCCCGGCGATCGACTGGCCCCGGCCGTCGCTGAACAGACCGTTGATCAGGCGTTCCGTCGCGCGAAACTCGTCCGGTGCCGGCCAGTGGCTGGCGAGAACCGAACGCCCGCCGGCACCGATGAAGGACCGGACCAGCCCATCCAGAGCGGTTCCGCCGCCGCTGCTGACGCCAGCCGCGCGGGTTGCTTCTATGCTCGCCCTGCCTGCGGTGTCGCAGGCCGAAAGGATGATCAGATCGGCATCCAGTTTCAGGTCAAAAATCTCATCGAAAGCGAGCAGCCCGTCCGAGCCGCCATCCCCGAATGATGTTACCAGTGCCGGCTTTGCCGGGCAGGACGGACTGGGCGCGGTCACCAGGCCATGGGTGGCAAAATGCAAGATGCGGAAATCGTCGATGTCCTGCTTGGTGAGGATGCCGGTATCGGTGAACGTCGCACCGGTGATCAGTTCCGAATGATCCGCGCCAACCAGCGACCGGGCCGTCAGAAGCTCGCGATCGGAAATCGGGCTGTTCCACTGGCTGAGCGGCCACTGGCATGTTGCATCCCTATTCTGTTCGGCGCCCCGCATTGCCGCGACCTTGATGCTTCCCAGAACAGGCTCGTTCCTGCCCATGCCCAGATATTGTTGCGAGGCATCCGATTGCGGGGCCCGCCGGGCATCGGCGAACGCCCGGGCCGACACGGCGGTGCTGATATCCAGATCCCGACCCAGCCACTGGACGCCGGTGAAATCGAAGGGATCGGCTTCGGGGGCTTCGGTGCGGTCAAGATATCGCGTGACCGACAGGTCATCCGCCACCAGCAAATTGACCGGCAAGCGAAGCATGCCCCCGTCCGGTTCGAATATCAGATGCCTGGTACGGGCGAGCCGGTCTGCCACCGGTCCGAACAGAGCGCGATAGAGACCGCGCGCCGCTTCGATATCGAAGGGGTAAGTCACATTCTGGCCGTTTTCGAAAACCGAAATCGAGGCACGGATGGTATCGACCGTCCGGTCAAGCGCCGCCTCGTCCAGCGGTACCCGGTAGATTTTTGCCGCTGACTGATCGGTGTAGAACATGAAGATATCGCCACCGATGATAGCCATGCGCATGTATGCCTCGGCGGGTTTCATCGTAGCGCGGAGGTCTGCCAGGCTCAGGAATCGATCGGCGACCGCCCGATATTGCGGAAATTCGGAAAGCCGTACCTGCGTGAACTGCTGGCTTTTTTCCAGCGCTTCGATCTCGGAGGCGAGTTCCTGCTTCTGGCTCTCGGTCGAGGCCGTCTGCTCGATTCTGCCGAGTGCAACGAACCGCATCCGCAACCGTTCGATATTGCGCGTGAGATTGGTCGATTGTCTGAACAGGCGGGCGGCTTCGTCGGTGCCGCCGCTCAGCTCACGCGAAAGAGTCGCCTGCGTTTCCGCAACACCGGGGCGTACCAATATCTGCGTTGCCTTGAAAAATTGATCGGTCGCGCTTTCGTCCTCGGCCAGCAACCGGAAATAGGGTGCCAGCTGATTGGCCATGCCGGAAATTGCGCTGCGCTTGCCCAGCGAACTTTCCACGACCTCTCCATATAATTGCCGCGCTTCGGCTTGCTTCCCGCTGCGCAGCAAAAAGGCAGCAAGGCGGGCCTTGGCGCCGTTGACCGCCCGCGTTTCCGGATATTGAATGCTCAGCAAATCCAGCCCGTCGCGGAGCAATTGTCCTGCCTCGTCCATATTGCCGTCGGCTTCCGCAATCAGCGACAATTCGGAAAGCGTCTGGGCTCTCAGGCGCGTGATGGATGTGACGCGGCCATCCCGAACCGCAACCGCGCGATTATAGGACGAGATGAGCGAGTTTCGGGCCGTTGCGCGATCGCCCTTCAGCCGTTGCGCCGTACCCAGAAGCTGCAATGCCTGTGCATCGATGATTTCCGCCCGCTCCCGGGCGCTCAATTTGGTTTCATCAACAAAACCCAGCAGATTGCGGGTCCGAGCGCTGCCGTTGATCCGGCTCGCAATCGGCGTTGTGATCTCCAGCCGCTCGCTCAGCGCGACCTGCTCTGCCAGCGAGGTTTTGAGCGGCTTATTGATCCGCTCGATCGCTGCATCAATCCGCCCCTGATTGAGCAGATGCATGGCTTCAAAATTCCGTTGCAACCTCTCGGTCACCGGATCGCCGTTGCCCAGGGCGCCAGCTTGCTCGAACAGATTGTCGGCCTCGGCGAACTCGCCCAGATTGGATTTTTGCAATGCCCGGTTGATCAGATATTCGGGCGGGTTGATATCCTCTCCCTCCATCCCGGACGTCCGCTGTTGCAATGTTTCAAAAAAGGCGGCCGCTTCCGCGTAATTGCCGCTCAGATTGCGCCGGTAGCCCTCTGCCAGGGCCTGGTCGGGCTTGAGCGTCGCCGCCTGCACGCGCGCAAAGGCGAAGGGGTCCTCAACCGATGTCGTGGCGACGTCAATCGTGCCGTCGGCGATACTGTCCTGCAGAACGGACCTGAGAGCGAGCAGCGTCGCGCTGTCATAGGCGGACAGCCCTTCCGCCACATAGGAGACGCCGTCCTGCTGTCCGACAGTCACCGAATAGGCAACCGGCTCATCTCTGAGCTGACATGCAGTGTGACGAAAGCCGGGGACGGTCGCCTGCGCTTCGGTCGTCGCGCAGGTTACCGGTTCCGAGCGATGGGGACGGATCCGCCCGAGCAGGTCCTGCACCGGCGATCGGGACGCATAGACAAAGCCGACAGGCCGAGCGGAATCGCGGCAAACCACCGCCCAGCTGCGGTCGAACATGTCGTTCTTGGCCTTGTTTTCGATGCTGCGGTCCTGGACCTGGCACAGGATGCCGTCGCTGCTGCCGATTGGAAAACTGTCGCGTAGTGATGGCGTGCTTTCGGCCAGCACCGCTCCCGGAATAGTCGCCAGTGCGATCGCCGATGATATGATGCAGATGCACGTCTGGCGCACGAAAATTCCCCCACAAATTTGGTGTGCCAGCCAGTCCCCTCAGACATGGCCAGCGCTGAGCGCGACCCAGAATATCTATTCAGCTACTACATTTATCGATCAAATCCGAGTCCCAGATAGGAAAATAACGCCATCGCGGCGCGATCAGGTGATTTCTGTCACATTTGGGGACATTTTTGAAGATTTTCGAAAAAATTCAGGGGCTTCTATCGTTAAAAACCGCGAAACTCTATGGCATCGCGAATCGGAATCCGGGGCACTTCGAAATTGTTGATCGGCGCATCGGGGTCCCGATAGCCGATCGCCATTCCGCAAAAGAAAATATGGTCATCGTCGATCCCGAGCAGTTCCCGCATATAGCTGCCGTACATCGCCCAGATTTCCTGCGAGCAGCTGTCGAGACCCGCTTCGCGGAGCAGCAGCATGACGGTCTGCAGCCACATGCCCATATCCGACCATTGGGGTGGGCCCATATATTTTCTGGTATAGGTAAACAGCTGCACGGGTGCGCCGAAGCTGTCCCAGTTCCTGGCCATCTGCGCGACCCGGCCCGCGCTGTCGTCGCGCGCCAGACCGATGCTTTCGAACATGTCGCGGCCAACCGCCCGGCGCTGCTCCTCGTAGCGGCCCTCCAGGTCCTTGGGATAGATGGCATATTCCATATTTTCGCCCATCGGCGCGGTCTTGGTCTTTTCCTTGATTTTCGCCGTGATATCCTGAAGCGCCTCGCCGCCCACGACGACGGCATTCCATGGCTGCGTGTTGCCGCCGGAAGGGGCGCGCTGCGCCGTTGCCAACACCTGTTCGAGGGTTGCCCGGTCCACCGGCTTGTCGAGAAACTGGCGTATCGAGCGGCGGGAGGTGACGGCTTCGGTGACGTTCATGCTATCAATCCTCATCAAATAGTCCGGCCAGCTGCTCGACCATGGTGCCGCCCAATTGCTCGGCATCCATGATCGTGACGGCCTTCTTGTAATAGCGGGTCACGTCATGGCCGATGCCGATAGCGACCAGCTGCACCGGCGAGCGGCTTTCGATCCACTCGATCACCTTGCGCAGATGGTTTTCCAGATAGGCGCCATGGTTGACCGACAGGGTGCTGTCGTCGACCGGGGCGCCGTCGGAAATCACCATCAATATCCGGCGCTCCTCGGGGCGGGCGATCAGGCGGCTGTGGGCCCAGAGCAGGGCCTCGCCGTCGATATTTTCCTTGAGCAGGCCTTCGCGCATCATCAGGCCGAGATTTTTCTTGGCATGGCGCCAGGGTTCGTCGGCTTTCTTGTAGACGATATGGCGCAGGTCGTTGAGCCGTCCCGGATTGGTCGGGCGACCCGCCGCCAGCCAGTCCTCGCGGGTCTGGCCGCCTTTCCAGGCGCGGGTGGTAAAGCCGAGAATCTCGGTCTTGACGCCGCAGCGCTCGAGCGTGCGGGCCATGATGTCGGCGGATATGGCAGCGATCGAGATCGGACGCCCGCGCATCGAGCCGCTGTTGTCGATCAGCAGGGTCACGACCGTGTCGCGGAATTCGGTTTCGCGCTCGATCTTGTAGGACAGGCTGTGCGACGGGTTGCTGACCACCCGGGCCAGACGGGCGGCGTCGAGCATGCCTTCTTCCTGATCGAAGTCCCAGCTGCGGTTCTGCTGCGCCATCAGGCGGCGCTGCAGCCGGTTGGCGAGCTTGGTGACCGCGCCCTGCAGGCTGGTCAGCTGCTGGTCGAGGAAGGCGCGCAGCCGGGTCAGTTCCTCTTCGTCGCAAAGCTCGGTGGCGCTGACGACCTCGTCATATTT
>CAXIBD010000044.1:0-23674 GCA_964022135.1 uncultured Sphingomonadales bacterium
CCCGACGTCTACAATCACAATCTGGAGACCGTGCCGCGGCTCTATCCGACGATCCGGCCCGGTGCCCGCTATTACGCCTCGCTGCGCCTGCTGGAGCAGGTCAAGCGACTCGATCCGTCGATCTTCACCAAGTCCGGCATCATGCTCGGCCTCAGCGAGCAGCGTCTGGAAGTGCATCAGGTGATGGACGACATGCGCAGCGCGGACATCGACTTCCTGACCATGGGCCAATATCTGCAGCCGACCACCAAGCATGTGAAGGTCAGCGAATTCGTCAAGCCGCAGGCTTTTGATGCTTATGCGTCGGTCGCTCGGGCGAAGGGGTTTCTGCTGGTGGCGTCCAGCCCGCTGACCCGGTCGAGCTATCACGCCGGTGAGGATTTCGCCAAGATGCGTCAGGCGCGCGAGGAAAAGCTGGCGCGATCGGGTGCCCTGCATGCCGGTTCATAGGGAAACCCGCGATCTGCCCTACAGCGCCGGGCAAATGTTCGCCCTGGTCGCCGATGTCGGGCGCTACCAGGAATTTCTGCCCTGGGTCGTCGGCACGCGCATCCGCTCGGACAGCGAAACCGAAATGCTGGCAGACGTTCTGGTCGGTTTCAAGGGACTGAGGGAACAATTCTCGTCACGGGTGATCAAGGTGCGCAATCAGTCGATCGATGTCGACTATCTCGACGGACCACTGAAACAGCTGCACAATGAATGGCGCTTCCGGTCACGCGACAGTGGCGGCTGTCACGTCGATTTCTATGTCGAATTTACGTTCAAGAACCGGATGTTCGAGAAACTGGCGGGGCAGATGTTTGCCAAGGCGCTGCACAAGATGACCAGTGCCTTTGTCGATCGCGCCGGCGAAATTTACGGAAGCGATTACGCGCTGTCTTCGGGCAGCAACAGTTCCAGCGCCACCAGCACCGCCTGAAAGCGGATATCGGCGCGCGACTTGTCGTCGCCGAAATTCTTGCGGTCGGCCACCACTTCATCAACGCTTTTGCCTTTTTCGGCCTTGGCGAAGACCACGGTTCCGACCGGTTTTTTCTCCGAGCCGCCCCCTGGTCCCGCCACGCCGGTAATCGCGACCGCGACGTCACAACCTGACGCTGCCAGGGCGCCCTGGGCCATTTCCCAGGCCACGGCGATTGATACCGCGCCAAAGGTTTCCAGCAAATCTCCGCTGACGCCGAGCATGTTCTGCTTGGCACCATTGGAATAGGTGGTGAAGCCGCAATCGAAGACGTCGCTGCTCCCCGGCACCTCGGTCAGAGCGGCCGCAACCAGCCCCCCGGTGCAGCTCTCGGCGACGGTAATCTGTCGACCGGCAGCGCGATTCCGCTCGATGACCGTAGTGGCCAGTTCGACCAGTTCGCGGGGAAGGAGATTTTCCATATGTGAATGCGACTAGCGCATCATGCCGGTGCTTTGCAAACGGGAATGCCCCGTTTCCGGTCATCCTTTGCCGTCGCCAGGACGACGGTAACGGCCAGACTGGCCAGATTGGCAGACGGCATCGGCGCCAGATCGCCGTAGATCTTGCCGATCAACTCGCAATCCTTTGGCTTGATTTCCGCGCCGATCAACTGGGTGAACAGGGCGTCGGCGATCGGCCGCAACAGCGCATCATCCATTTCCATGGGAAAATTCGCCCCGGCCAGTAGCTTCACGGCATTTCTCGCCTGCGGCCAGGATGTTTCCGACGCAGCCCGATATTGGGCAAGCCGTTCAGAGTTTGGAATCATCAACGGCGATGTCGCGGGCAGGCTGGCAGAGCATTTCGTCCGGCTGGCATCGACAGCCTTGGGCAGCAGATAGGTGACCAGCGCCTCTGCCTGTTTGACGCTGAGGCATCTTGCCGGTTCGGCTGTCTGGGCCATGGCGGACTGGCCGAGACCGAACACGGCAAGGGCTAGGGCGAATTTGGATTTCATGGATTTTCCTCCAGCGAAATGGTTGCGATCGCCTGGGCGGCGATCCCTTCTTCACGACCGGTGAAGCCCAGCCTCTCCGTGGTGGTTGCCTTGAGGCTCACCCGATCGAGATCGACCGCCAATATGTCGGCAATTTTGTGGCGGATGGTTTCGCGATGCGGTTTGATCTTGGGGGCTTCGCAGATGATGGTCATGTCGACATTATGGATCATGCCACCTTTCTCTGCGATGAGCGAAGCGGCATATTCGACAAATCGGGCCGAAGCCGCGCCGCGCCACTGCGGATCGGTGGGCGGGAAATGATCGCCGATATCGCCGGCAGCGATGGTTCCGAGCAGGGCATCGGTCAACGCGTGCAGCAGGACATCGGCATCGCTGTGCCCTGACAGACCCTTGTCGTGGTTGATCTGGACCCCTCCCAGCCATAGCTCCTCGCCGCTGGCCAGCCGATGCACGTCATAGCCCATGCCCGTGCGTGTCTGGCGCATGTCTCTGTTTCCTTTCTCGCCGAAATCGCCCGGCATCGTGTATTTCTTGAGCGCTTCGTCGCCTGCCACCACCGTTACCGCATGGCCCGCAGCCCGGAATATCTGGGCATCGTCGGTTGCATCCCGATCGACGGGAAAATCGGCATGCGCAGCCACAAGCTTGGCAAAATCGAACGCCTGCGGGGTCTGCACGCGCCACAGGCTGTCCCGGTCAACTGTTTGCGCCAGCCGGTCGCCCTCGACTTGCACCATGGTATCAACGCTTGGCAATACGGGAATGGCGGCCGGCGATGCTTCCAGTTGCTTCAGCAGGCGGTCGATGACGTCATGCGACACAAAGGGGCGTGCGGCGTCATGGATCAGTATATTTCTGGCGCCGCCGGCTTGACGGATTGCGGTCAGCCCCCGGGAAACCGACTGCTGGCGCGTTGCCCCGCCGACAACCAGAGTATAGCCGGAAAGCGGGGCCAGGGCTGCCGCCATCTGCTCCTGCTGACCCTCGGCGATCACGATCCAGATCTGGTCGATCCCGGGGTGGGACAAAAAGCTCTCAACGCTATGCCGGACCATCGGCTTTCCACCAACCTGCTCGAACTGCTTGGGCCGTTCCAATCCGGCCCGTGAACCGACGCCTGCGGCTACGATCAGCGCATGGTTGTTTTCCGAAGGATTGGCAGCTTCATCCATGAACGGCGATTACGACGAGAATCGAGATGAAGCAATTCTTGCCTCGAAATTGATTTGGCGATAGAGGCTGCTTAAATTTTAGGCAGTGATTATGAAACTAGACCCCATTTTTATCGGTGATCTGAAAATCGAGAGCCCCGTCATTCTGGCGCCGATGACCGGCGTCACCGACTTGCCGTTTCGCAAGCTGGTCCGGCGGTTCGGTTCCGGGCTCAATGTGACCGAAATGATCGCCAGCCAGGCGATGATCCGCGAGACGCGCCAGTCGCTGCAGAAATGCGCCTGGGATGCAACCGAAGAGCCGGTGTCGATGCAACTGGCCGGCTGTGACCCGGTGACCATGGCCGAGGCTGCCAGGCTCAACGAGGACCGCGGCGCGCAGATCATCGACATCAACATGGGCTGCCCGGTCAAGAAGGTGGTCAACGGCGACGCCGGCTCGGCGCTGATGCGCGACCTGCCGCTGGCGGCCTCGCTGATCAAGGCGACGGTCGAGGCGGTCAAGGTTCCGGTCACGGTGAAGATGCGCATGGGCTGGGATCACCAGAGCCTGAATGCGCCCGAACTGGCCCATATCGCCGAAGATCTCGGAGCGAAAATGATCGTCGTCCACGGCCGGACCCGGTGCCAGATGTATCGCGACAGCGCCGACTGGTCCTTCGTCAGCAAGGTCAAGCAGGCGGTTTCGCTGCCGGTAATCGTCAACGGCGACATCTGCACGCTGGAGGATGGCCAGGCTGCGCTTGAGCAGAGCGGCGCCGACGGCGTAATGATCGGGCGCGGCGCCTATGGCAAGCCGTGGCTGCTTGGCCAGTTCATGCACTGGTTCAAGACCGGGGAGCGCCTGCCGGATCCAGATATTGCCACGCAATATGCGATTCTCAACGAACATTATCGCGACATGATGAAGCTCTATGGCGAGGATGTCGGGGTCAAGGTCGCCCGCAAGCATGTCGGCTGGTACACCAAGGGGCTGACCGGTTCTGCCGAGTTCCGCAACCGCGCGAACAGCGAATCGAATCCGCGCGTGGTACTGGAGATGCTGGAAGAATTCTACACGCCCTGGCTGAATAAAGCGGCTGCCTGATGGACGGCTGTCCTCCGGCCGATCAGATTCTGGCCGCACTCAGCCACGCCCTGATCATTGTCGATGCCGAGCATTGCATCAGCAGGGTCAATCCCTCCGGTGAAGCGCTGTTCGGAACCAGCGCCAAGCATCTGGTCGGCCGCCGGATCGACCAGGCGCTTAATTTTGCCGATCCCCGGCTGGACGCGGCGCTGACCGAGAGGGACATCAGCCTGACCGCCCGCGGCGTCATGATCGCCAGCGATGAGCGCCGGCTGGGCATCGTCGACTTTGACATTCATCCCCTGGCATCCGATTCCGACTGGCGACTGATCTCGCTGGCGCCGATGCCGCAGGACGGTCCGATTCTCGAGAGCGAGAACAGCGATCCCTCCAATCTGGCGATCCGTGCGCCCGACATACTCAGCCACGAAATCAAGAATCCGCTCGCCGCGATCCGCGGCGCCGCCCAGCTGCTCGACCGGCAGCTCGACGAATCGCAGAAACCGCTGACCCAGATGATTACCGCGGAAGTCGAGCGGGTGGTCAACCTGCTCAACCGGATGCAGACCCTGTCGTCCAACCAGCCGGCCCAGACCAGGGCGGTCAATATTCACAGCCTGATCGACCGCGCCCGCCGCTCGACCGAGGCCGCTACCGGCCAGGCAGTGAAGATCCGCGACAAGTTCGATCCCTCGCTGCCGGACGCGCTGATCGACCCGGACGCGATGATGCAGGTGCTGACCAACCTGCTGGCTAACGCCGTCGACGCGACCCGCCACCTGCCCGAACCCGAGATCCGCATCGTCACGCGCTACAGCTTCGGTGCCTCGCTCTCCGCCCAGGGCGAAAACAGCGCCATCCGCCTGCCGATCCAGATCATGGTCTGCGACAACGGCCCCGGCGTCCCGGCCCAACTCGAGCGGGAGATCTTCTCGCCCTTCGTCTCGACCAAGAAAGAGGGGCAGGGCCTTGGCCTTGCGCTGGTGAAGAAGCTGATGCGCGATATGAACGGCCGCATCCGCTACGATCGTGAAAATCAGGACGAGATGAGCAGGTTCACCCTGTTTCTTCCCGTCGCCCCGAAAAGTTGAACGCAGGACAGGTCATGGCCCAGGAAAAAATCATATTGGTGGAAGACGATCTGTCGGTCAGCCACGTCATCATCACGGCGCTGCGGGCCGAAGGCTATGAGGTCGAGAACTGCAAGTCGATCGCCGAACGCGACGCGCTGATGGCGAGCAGCCGCTACGACCTGTTGCTGACCGATGTCGGACTTGGCGAAGGCGAGGGCGACGGCATTTCCTCGCTGGGCACGGTCAAGGCCACTCACCCGGACATCCCGATCATCATCATTTCCGCCCAGAACACGCTCAATACCGCCGTCCGCGCGTCGGAAACCGGCGCCTTCGAATATCTGCCCAAGCCGTTCGATCTCGACGAACTGGTCAAGGTGGTCGGGCAGGCGCTGAAACCGAAGAATGTCCAGCCGGTCGAGCCGTCGATGGACGAGGAAAGCCTGCCGCTGGTCGGGCGCAGCCCGGCGATGCAGGACGTCTACCGGATGATCGCCCGCCTGCTCAAGAATGATCTGTCGGTTCTGGTCCTGGGCGAATCCGGCACCGGCAAGGAACTGGTGGCCGAGGCCATCCACAGTCTCGGGCACCGGAAAAACGGCCCGTTCATCGCGGTCAATATGGCGGCGATTCCGTCGGAGCTGATCGAGGCGGAACTGTTCGGCCACGAAAAGGGCGCCTTCACCGGCGCCGTCGCCAGCGCCTCGGGCAAGTTCGAGCAGGCCCAGGGCGGCACCCTGTTTCTCGACGAGATCGGCGACATGCCGATGCACGCCCAGACCCGCTTGCTGCGCGCGCTCCAGTCCGGCGAGATCAACCGGGTCGGCGGCAAGGGCGTGGTCAAGCTCGATGTCCGGATCATCGCCGCCACCAACCATGATTTTGTCGAGCTGATCGAGCAGGGGAAATTCCGCGAGGATCTCTATTACCGGATCAACGTGGTGCCGATCGAGCTGCCGCCGCTCAGGGAACGGTCCAGCGACATTCCCGCGCTGACCAGCCATTTTCTCAAGCTCGCGGTGACCGAGGGGCTGCCCCACAAGCAGATTTCGCCGGAGGGGATGAACCTGCTGTGCCACAATTACTGGCGGGGCAACGTCCGCGAGCTCAAGAATGTGATCTACCGACTGGTCGTCACCGGCAGGGAGGACACGCTGTCCGAGGATGCCATTCGCCAGATACTGGCATCCGAACGCGGCGAGGACCGGGTGGAATCGGCGAACATGGAATTTGAAGGCCATATCAAGTCTATCGTGCTCGACCTGATGGCGGCCCCGGAGAAGGAAAATCTGTACGCCCAGGCGCTGGAAAAATTCGAGAAGCCGTTGCTGATCGAGATGATGCACCAAGCCCATGGCAACCAGATCAAGGCCGCAAAAATTCTCGGGATAAACCGCAACACCCTGCGCAAGAAACTCAACGAATATCAGATCGATCCGACCCGGTCGAAGTAGCATATCGCGATGAAGCGACGGTTTGAATCGCCGAACCGTGATATTTTTGCAATATAAGTGCTTTTCCTGCAACGAATCTGTTGTATTGAAAGCACAATGACGGTGTTCCATCAGCCTTCCGAAAAACGCGCGCCCAACTGGCTGCGTCGCCTGGCGCTGTTGGCCGAAAAAGAGGCCGTGATGCGGCGGGTCGAGTGGATCGTCATCCTGCTGTTTGTGGCGATCATGCTCGGCAGCTATTACATCCTCAGCGGACAATCCAACCAGACCGATTTTATTTCCCCGCCCCTGACCGCCGCCTTGCTGGTCGCCAACCTGATCCCCGCGATGACCCTGCTGGTGCTGTTTGGGCGCAGGATCGCGAAGGGCAGGGCCGCCCAGTCATCAATCGGCAGCAAGGGTCGGCTGCATGTGCGGCTCGTTGCCTTGTTCTCTCTGGTTGCCAGCATCCCGATGTTGCTGGTGGTGATTTTTGCCTCCCTGCTTTTCCAATATGGTGTCGAGTTCTGGTTCTCCGACCGGGCGAGGGGTATGCTGGAAAACGCCAATGATCTGGCCCGCGGCTATTATGAGCAGAACCAGCGCGAAGTCGGCGAAGAAACGATCACCATGGCCAATGACTTGCGCAATTATTTGCAGCAGGCCGATCTCGAGAGTCCCGAATTTGCAGAAGGCTATGTTTTCCAGGTGCTGTCGCGCAAGCTCAACGAATCTGCGATCATCGAAATCGGATCCGATGGCGTCGCCAGAACGGCGGCAGCGGTCGACCCGGACAATGATGACCAGGGCCCCAAGATAACCGAAGCGGTGATGAAACAGCTCGCGCAGGGCCAGAATTATGTCGTGACGGCACGGCCGAACAAGATCGAGGCGGTTACCGCCCTCGATCTCAAGTCCCGGATATTCCTCTATGCCGCGCGTGATTCCGACATGCTCGCGCTCAGCCAGTGGGAGCGGGCACAATCCGTTCTGGCGGATTATGAAGATCTTTTCTCGCGCTCCAGAAGCCTGCAGCTGCAGTTCAACATTGCCCTGTTTGTCATATCGCTGCTCATCGTCGGCCTGGTCTTGTGGATCGCGCTGCTGGTGGCGGACAGGATGGTAAAGCCGGTCAGCGATCTGGTGCACGCGGCCAAACGGGTGACCGAAGGCGATCTGGCAACCCGCGTCCCCATGACCTTCGAAAATGACGAGATCGGCACACTGGGACGGGCTTTCAACCGGATGACCGAGCGGCTCGAGACCCAGACCACGGCGCTGATCACCGCGAACGAGCAATTGGGGAGCCGGCGTGCCTTTATCGAGGCGGTGCTGGAATCGGTGACCGCCGGAATCATCAGTCTGGATGAAAAGGGCGAGATCAAGCTGGTCAACTCCCAGGCCCAGTCGCTGCTGTCCAAACCGATCGATGACCTGCTTGATGCGGACATCGCGCAGGCCGCCCCGCAATTCGCCGAACTGATTGCCGATGGCGTTGAAAACAGCATAATCGAATTTGCCTCGGATACCGACGTGCGGACGCTGGCGGTTAAAATTGTCGGGGGGCCGAACGGCCATGTGATCACGTTCGAAGACATTACCCAGCAACTGCTCGACCAGCGGCGTGCGGCCTGGTCCGACGTCGCCCGACGCATCGCTCATGAAATCAAGAATCCCCTGACCCCGATCCAGCTGGCCGCAGAAAGGTTGCAGCGTCGATTTGGTCGCAAACTGACCACCGATGTCGACGTTTTCGAAAATCTGACCAGCACGATTGTCCGGCAGGTCGGCGATCTGAGAAATATTGTCGATGAATTCTCCTCCTTCGCCCGCATGCCCAAACCGGTCTTTCGCGAGGAGAATCTGGATGATATCCTGAAACAGGCCCTGTTCATGCAGGATGTCGCATGGTCGGCGATCAGCTTCACCTTCACGCCGGAGGATCAGCCGGTAAGCTTGGTTTGCGACCGGCGGCAACTGGGACAGGCTTTCACCAATATCATCAAGAATGCTGCCGAGGCGATTCAGCAGAAAGCGGAAGCCAGCAGCGATTTCCAGGTTTCTGACGGCGAGATAAGTCTGATCGTTCGTACGGAGAACCAGCATGTCGACATCGAGCTGACCGACAATGGCATCGGCCTACCGATCGAACGGGACCGGATCGTCGAGCCCTATATGACGACCCGGGCCAGTGGCACCGGCCTGGGACTGGCGATCGTCAAGAAGATCATCGAGGAACATTTTGGCGAGATGAAATTCAGTGACGCGCCCGACGGCGGCACGCGCGTGACGATCCGGCTCAACCCCTCCAAACTGGCCCGCCTGTCGCATGACAGTGCGACCAGGCCGCCACCCGATCCCGCCGACAGTGCCGAACATATGGCAGAAATTGATAAATGAGAGTTAGAGGTCCAGCATGGCGTTAGATATTCTGGTAGTCGACGACGAGCCCGATATTCGGGATCTGATATCCGGTGTTCTGGAAGACGAGGGGTACACAACCCGGGTGGCCGCGAACAGTGACGAGACCATTGCCGCTGTCAACGAACGGCGTCCTTCCCTGGTCTTGCTCGACGTCTGGCTGCGGGGTTCGCGCCTGGACGGCCTGGAACTGCTGTCCGAACTGAAGCAGCTCGACGCAAAGATGCCGATCATCGTGATCTCCGGCCACGGCAATATCGACACGGCCGTTGCCGCCATCTCGCAGGGCGCCGTCGATTTTATAGAAAAGCCCTTTGAAGCCGAGCATCTGCTGCATCTGGTTGCTCGCGCAACGGAAACCGAACGGCTGCGCCGCGAAAACGAAATCCTGAAGGCACGCGTTGGTTTCGCCGACGAACTGACCGGCAATTCGGCGGCGGTAAACAACGTGCGGGCGACCCTGAAGCGGGTTGCCGGCACCGGCAGCCGGTTGCTGATCTCCGGACCCGCAGGGGTCGGCAAGGAAGTCGCCGCGCGCCTGATGCACAATTGGAGCTCCCGCTCGAATGCGGCCTTTGTGACGATCAGCGCGGCACGGCTCTCCCCGGAAAGTGTCGAAGAGGAACTGTTCGGTACCGAACGCAATGGAAAGGTCGAAAAGACCGGGCTGATGGAAGAGGCGCATGGTGGCACATTGTTCATCGATGAAGTCGCCGACATGCCTCTCGATACCCAGGGCAAGATATTACGCGTCCTGACAGAACAGAGTTTCAACCGGCTGGGCGGTTCGCAAAAGGTCAATGTGGATGTACGGGTGGTATCGGCAACGTCGCGCGACCTCGAAGTCGAGATACGCGAAAAGCGGTTCCGGGAAGACCTGTTCTACCGGCTCAATGTCGTTCCCGTCGTGCTGCCGCCACTGAACCAGCGGCGCGAGGATATACCGGTACTGGTCGAACATTATGCAGCGCGCTTTGCTGCCGAACAGCGGCTGCAGCCGCCCGAGATATCGGATGAAGCGATGGCCGCGCTGCAGGCCTGCGACTGGCCGGGCAATGTCCGGCAGTTGCGAAACGTCGTCGAGCGGACGATCATATTGGCGCCAAAGGAGAATTTTTCCAAGATTGAGGTCGAGATGCTGCCGCCCGAGGTGCTGGGCAATGACGATGATCTCGACCAGGGCGTCGCATCGCTGATGGGCTCACCGTTGCGCGAGGCGCGGGAAAGCTTCGAGCGCGAATATCTGAAGGTCCAGATCCGGCGCTTTTCCGGCAATATTTCCAAAACGGCCAATTTCATCGGCATGGAACGCTCTGCCTTGCACCGCAAACTGAAGATTCTGGGGCTGGCCTCGCGCAAGAAACAGGATGTGGAGTGACCCTGTCGGCAAAGCGGTTGTGGTACGGCTGCAAATCCCATATATGTTGGATAAAGGGCGACAAAAGAATAAGATAACCGCGCTGAAACCATAAAATGCCATCGCAAAGATAGCCAATAATAGGAGTCAAATATGACCGATAAATCAAACAATTTACAGGATTTATTCCTCAACTCCCTCCGGAAAACAAAAACCCCCGTAACGATGTTCCTCGTCAAGGGGGTCAAGCTTCAGGGCATCGTGACCTGGTTCGACAATTTCTCGGTACTGCTGCGCCGCGACGGCCAGTCGCAACTGGTTTACAAGCATGCCATTTCGACCATCATGCCGTCTGAGGCCCTCGACACCGAGCCTTTTGCCGAGCTTATGGCGAACGCTAAGACAAGGGCAGGGGTGCTTCAGGAGGTTTTCCTGACCGCCGTGCGCGACAGCACCGATCCGGTGACGATGTTTCTGGTCAATGGCGTGATGTTGCAGGGCGCAGTCGGCGCCTATGACCTGTTCTGCATATTGCTGGAGCGGGAAGGGCTGTCGCAGCTGGTGTACAAACACGCCATATCGACCGTGCAGCCGGGCGGACCGCTCAATCTTGCCGACTATAACAATGCTGACGATGGTGCGCATTGATTCCATTTGAGAAGGAAAGCCTCGACAGCAAAAGCGGTCGGGCGCTGATCGTGCATCCTGACATGGTGTCGTTGAGCCAGTCTGCGCTGGAGCATCGTCTGGCCGAAGCGGCCGGTCTCGCTCGGGCGATCGGTCTGGTTGCCACCGACACCGTCTATTTCTCGGTTCGCAAACCCAAGCCGGCAACCCTGTTCGGGTCGGGTCAGGTCGACCAGATCGGCAAGATGATGGCGGATAATTCAGCAACGATCCTGATTGTGGATGGCAGTCTCAGCGCCATCCAGCAACGAAATCTGGAAGAGAAGCTGGACGTCAAGGTTATTGACAGAACCGGCCTGATTCTGGAGATATTCGGCGCCAGGGCCGCCACCGCAGAGGGGCGCCTCCAGGTCGAGCTCGCCCATCTTGATTATCAGGCTGGTCGTCTGGTCCGTAGCTGGACCCACCTGGAACGGCAGCGTGGCGGCTTTGGCTTCCTCGGCGGACCAGGCGAAACGCAGATCGAGTCAGATCGGCGGATGATCCGCGACCGCATGGCGAAATTGCGCAAGGATCTGGCGCATCTGCGCAAGACCCGTGCCCTCCATCGCGAGCGGCGCCAGCGCGCGCCGTGGCCGGTTATTGCGCTGGTCGGCTATACAAATGCGGGAAAATCGACCTTGTTCAACCGCCTGACCGGCGCCGATGTCTTTGCCGAGGATCTGCTGTTTGCGACCCTTGATCCCACGATGCGGGAATTCCCGCTACCGGGCTATGACAAGGCGATATTGTCGGACACGGTTGGCTTTGTCTCCGATCTGCCAACCCAGCTGGTTGCTGCCTTCCGCGCCACGCTCGAAGAGGTGACCGCGGCGGACATCATCGTCCATGTCCGGGATATTTCCCACGAGGCAACCGAGGCGCAGGCTCGTGATGTTCGGCAAATATTGGTCGATCTGGGAGTTTCCGAGGAAGCGGGAGAGGGACCACCCGTGATCGAGGCGTGGAACAAGATCGACAAGCTTGATCCCGCCGACCCCGAATATGCCCGGATATTGCCACCCCTGCCCGAAAATGTCTGTGCGATCTCGGCCGAGACCGGCGACGGCGTTGACGCATTGGTCAATCTTATCGCGAAAACATTGTCCGAAGGGTATAAGTGCGAACAGATCACCATCTCGGCCTCCGATGGCAAGCGGATGGCCTGGCTGCACGAAAACGGCAGGGTGCTGAGCAGCGAACAGCACGCCGACGAGCTGGTCCTTGCAGTGGAAATGTCACCGCGAAACTGGGGGCGCTATCACGCGCTGGATTGATGGATCAGCCGGCTGCTAGGCTGGCCTTGGCCTTTTGCCATTCCGCTTCCAGCTCATCGATCGACATTTCCTGCATGTCTTTTTCAAGACTGGCTTCTACTAAATTGAATCGTTTGGTAAATTTCGCTGTCGCATCGGCGAGGGCGCGTTCCGCATCGACCTTGTAGTGCCGGGCCAGGTTGACCGCCGAAAAGAGCAGGTCGCCGATCTCCTCGTGGACTTCCTCGTCGCTGCTCGCCGCCGCGACCTCTTCCAGTTCCTCGAGCAGCTTGTCCTTAACCGGTGCCTTGTCGGGCCAGTCAAAACCAACGCGGGACGCGCGTTTCTGGATCTTCTGCGCGCGCAACAGGGCGGGCAGGGCCAGCGCGACGCCGTCCAGCGCGCTTGACTGGCCGGACTGCTCGCGTTCGCCGGCCTTGAGCTGTTCCCATCCGGGGCTTTTTTCGGCCTCGCCAAAGATGTGAGGATGGCGCCGGGTCATCTTGTCGCAGATTGCCGTGACGACGTCCTGAAAGTCGAACTTGCCGCTATCGGCGGCGATCTGGCTGTGAAACACGACCTGCAGCAGGAGATCGCCAAGTTCGTCGCGAAGTGCAACCATATCATCGCGCTCGATGGCGTCGGCCACCTCATAGGCTTCCTCGATGGTATAGGGCGCGATGGTGGAGAAGGTCTGCACCTTGTCCCATTCACAACCATCGTCCGGATCGCGCAAAAGCCGCATGATTTCTAGCAGGGGATCGATCAATGGGCCATCCGTTCTAATAGATCAATAAGGTTGATAATATATATTATGTTAAATTAAAGCTCATTCCGCAGGGGCTCCACCCGGCGGTTCCAACACCATTTCCGTGCCCTCTACGCGCCAACTTCGCAACTTTGACAAGAAATTCATCCCGATCACATTGGAATCGCCGAATTCCTCCGCCACCACAACCGGCAGATCCTTCGCCACCATCGGGCCAATCTGCAAGGACTGTATCGTTCCGCGCTGCGCTTCGACCGATCCGTTGGCCGTGGTCAGGACCACCGGAAACGGATTTTCGCTGATCTCGATACCGGCATTGCGCGCGGTCCTCAACGTCATGGCGGTCGTGGTGGCGCCGCTGTCGATCAGGAAGCGCACCGGCTGTGCATTAACCTTTGCATCGACCCAGAAATGGCCATCTGCCGATTGCCGGATTCGCAGCGTATCGCCCACCACCAGCTGCTCGTTTGCTCCGGTCATTTCTCCGGACACCCGGCTCCAGACCGCCAATATTTCGCGCTGATAGGAAAATCCGACGATGAAAAGCGCAAAGATCGCGATCCACACCAATAGGTTGCGGACAATCTCGCCAAACCCGATGCGACGCGAAAACAGGGCGCCGGCAACGAGCACCAGCGCGCCGATTGCAAATACGAGATTGATATTTTGGTCTTCGGTCACCTGTCAGATTTCTCTCACATATCCATCATAAGCGGGCCGGACATGATCCGGCAATATGCTGACAAGATGGGCATAGTCCATCGACTTGTCCATATGCGTCAACAGACCCAGGCCTGGCTCTATTTCATCAATGAGTGTCAGCGTCATATCCAGATGAGCATGGGTGGGGTGAGGTTCATCCCGCAAGGCATCGACGACAAACAGGTCGCAGTTCCGGTACAGTGCCCGCATTTCCGCGGTAACCTCGCCGAAATCGGTGGCATAAACGACGGATTTTCCCTGGTGTTCGAAGCGCAGTCCCGCCGAAGTTATGCCGCCATGCGGCTGATCGACGTGTCTGACTGCAATATCGCCGATTTCAACGTCTTGCTCCAGCGCCCTTCCCTCACAAAGAGAAGGATAATATTTATGACCTACGAACACATAGGCGAAGCGCTGCTGCAAGCTCTGGAGTGCGAAAGGGCGAGCATAAGCGGGGATCGGTTTGCGCTTACGCTGAAAAACGGGTCGCAAATCGTCAATACCATGGCAATGATCGGCATGGTCATGCGTCCAGATCACCGCGTCGATATGATCAATTCCATTGTCGAGAAACTGGTTGCGCAAATCCGGCGATGTATCGACCAATATCCGGGTCGTTGGGCTTTCCACAAGGATCGAGACACGACTCCTGCGGTTTTTCGGTTCATTAGGGTCGCAATCGCCCCAGTCGTTGCCGATCCGCGGCACGCCGGTCGAAGTCCCGCATCCCAATATCGTGAGTTTCAGGGCCACATTCAGGGCCGCGCCTTGGAGAAGAGCTGATAGAAATTGCGAGCGGTTGTTTCGCAAAGCTGCTCATATTCTTCGCCGCGCAATTCGGCGAGATAGCGGGCCGTATCCGAAACAAAGGCCGGCTCCCCGGTCTTTCCGCGATGCGGAACCGGCGCAAGGAAAGGCGCGTCGGTTTCCACCAGCAGCCGGTCCGCCGGCAATTTTGCCGCCGTTTCCTTCAGATCCTTGGCATTTTTGAAGGTTACGATTCCCGAGATCGATATATAGAGACCAAGAGCCAAAGCCTTCTGCGCAAAATCCTCGCTGGCGGTGAAGCAATGAATGACACCGCTATAGGCACCCTGCTCCATTTCCTCGGCCATGATTTCGGCCGTATCCTCCTCGGCGTCGCGCGTGTGGACGATGATCGGCAGACCGGTTTCGCGCGCCGCGTGAATATGGGTTCTGAAACTCTGCCTCTGGCGGTCCCGGTCGCTGTGATCATAATAATAGTCCAGACCGGTTTCGCCGATCGCCACAACCCGCGGATGCGCAGCTTCCTCGACCAGTTTTCCGAGATCGACATCAGGATGGGCATCTGCCTCGTGCGGATGAATGCCAATGCTGGCCCAGACGTCCTTTTCCCGTTCCGCTGTCGCCACAATATCCCGCCATTCGCTCTCGCGCGTGGATATGTTGAGCATTGCGGTGACGCCGCTCTGCCGCGCGCGATCCAGAACAGCCCCCTGCTCCTCGACCAGGCCCTTGTAGTTCAAATGGCAATGGCTATCGATCAGCATTTAGGGATTCACCTCGTCTTTCAGCAGTTCAAGGCGCGGGAATATTCCGGTCGGCTGCGGCAGTTCAAGTCCCGGCTCGATCGCAATTGCCAGATGCTCAAATTCCCGAGCGTCCGCTGGCTGCGACAGCAGGTCCAGCATCTTGTCGCAGCTCTCCGGCATTACCCAGCGCAGCATGATCGCCAGCTGGCGTATGGCTTCCGCCGTATGATATAACACGCTGTCGGCCCGCGCAGGATCGGTTTTGCGTAGCGCCCAGGGTGCCTGGTCGGCAAAATAGGTATTGGTCGTGCTCAGCTGCTCGCGAATGGTATCAAGGGCCTGGTCTATCTTGAACAAACCGCCCGTCATCGCCGCCGTCACACCCGCAAAGCAGCTATCCAGTTGACTGAGCAGTTCCGCCTCGGCGTCGGTCTTGGTACCGGGCTTCGGCACAATTCCGTCGCAATTTTTGGCGATCATCGACAGGCTCCGCTGCGCCAGATTACCAAAATTATTGGCAAGGTCGGCATTGGTCTTCGTGACAATGGCATCGGCTGAATAGGTTCCATCCTTGCCGAAAACGACGTCGGCGAGCAGGAAATAGCGCAGTTGATCGACGCCAAAACGGGCAGCCAATTCCATCGGATCGACCACATTACCAACCGATTTCGACATTTTTTCGCCGCGGTTGAGCAGAAAGCCGTGGCCGAACACCTGCTTCGGGAGCGCCAGTCCGGCGCTCATCAGAAAGGCAGGCCAGTAGACGGCATGAAAGCGAACGATATCCTTGCCGATCAGGTGAAGGTCTGCGGGCCAATATTTCGCGAACATGCCCTCCGTATCGGGATAACCGACACCGGTCATATAGGTCGTCAGTGCGTCAACCCAGACATACATGACATGGCCGGGTGAGCCCGGCACCGGAACACCCCAGTCAAAGCTGGTCCGCGACACGCTGAGGTCGCGCAAACCACCCTCGACAAAGCGCATGACTTCATTGCGCCTGCTTTCCGGCTGGATGAATTCCGGATGCTCTTCGAATAATTTCAGCAATTTGTCCTGATATTCGGACAGTTTGAAGAACCAGGTTTCTTCCGCAGTCCATTCCACCGGCGTGCCCTGCGGCGAAAGCTTGACGCCCCCCTCGCCTGTTTCCAGCTCGTCTTCGGCATAAAAGGCTTCGTCGCGCACCGAATACCAGCCTTCATAGCGGTCTAGATAAAGATCGCCATTGGCCTCCATCGCTTTCCACAAGGCCTTGCTGGCGTCATGATGCGCAGGTTCACTGGTGCGACGAAAGCCATCATATCCAATGTTGAGCTTATCGCACATCTCTATGAAATAGGACGACATTTCATCTGCGAGCTTGATTGTTTCGACGCCGGCGGCACGCGCCGTCTGGACCATTTTCAGGCCATGCTCGTCGGTCCCGGTAATCAGCCGGACATCGCGTCCGCTCAGTCGGTAAAAGCGGGCAATGGCGTCGGCAGCAATCGCCTCATAGGCATGGCCGATGTGCGGACGACCGTTGGGATAGCTGATCGCGGTGGTGATATAAAAGGGTTCAGACATGTCCATCTCTCTTGATGGATTGACGCCGCTTGTAAACAGCCAAAATCTCTATTTTTGCGACCCGGAGCGTGCAAGGTCGCCCATCAAGCTTCCCAACCGGAATATTACCGCCTGATTATCAAGCGCTTTCGGCACGGCTGCCGACGCTAGGTCGCTGGCTTCCCGCCATTTTTCGATGGCCTGCAGCGACAATCCCGTGGGCCGCTCCTTGATTTGCTCTGCAATCAGACTGGGTGCCCGCTCCAGAAAAGCCCTGTATCTTGGGGTCGCCGCCTTCAGGGACAGCTTGCGGGACAATTCGCTTTTCAACTGATTGTCACGGTCGCCGGTCTTGATGATTTCCCGAGCCAGTCCTTCCAGTTCCGCCAGCCCGACTTCAACATATTGCAGAGCGCGACCAGGCGAACCTTCTCCAGCCAGAACAAGCGTGTCCAGATCGGTTTCACTCAATTTTGGCGCAGCATTTTTCAGAACCATGCGCATAGCATCATCGCTCAAGGGATCAAATCGCAGCATCTGGCATCGCGACCGGATTGTCGGCAACAGCCGGTCGGGCATATGGCTGATCAGAAAGAAAATTGTATTTTTTGGAGGTTCTTCGAGGTTTTTCAATATGGCATTGGCGCCAGCACGCTCGAGATCATCGGCTGCATCGATGACGACCACCCGATATTCGGAAATGGAAGCCTGATTTTGAAACAGCGGTTGCAGGGCCCGTATCTGATCAACCTTGATATTGCGCGCGAGGTCATGCTCATCAAGCGAGTCCAGGCCGTTGTCCCGTGCCTTCTTTTCCTCCTTGTCCCCCTTCGGGCCACGGCGGAGCAACCGGAAATCCGGGTGGGAACCTGCCGCAAGCAGATGCCCTGCTTCGTCGTCCTGAGTGGCGGAAAAACTGCTTGGCCGGTTGCGCGAATTGAGTAGAAAATGCGCTGCCTGCTGGGCAAAGCCGGCTTTGCCCAACCCCTTGTCACCCGCCAAAATCCAGGCATGGTGAAGCATATCCTTGGCGAGCGACTGACGAAATATCTGCTCTGGTTTCTCGTGACCCAAATATGACGTCATGACATCAAGTCGCTTAGATACTGGAATAATGTTTCGGTAATGGCCTCCACGCTCTGCGATGCATCTACCAGGTGAATGCGATTGGGCTCGTCGGCTGCAAACTGACGAAAATTGGCCATGACGGCCTGATGATAATCGTTGTCTCGCCCGCCTATCCGATCGCTGCCTCCACGATCGCGCGCAGCCGCTCTTTTCGAAGCGACGGCTTCGGGCAGATCGAGCACGAAGGTCCGGTCAGGCATCAGACAATTGCTGCCCACCTGATGCAGCTCCATGATTTCCGCATCGCTCAGCTCGCCGTTCACGCTCTGGTAGGCGCGGCTGCTGTCGATGAACCGATCACAGATGACCCATTCTCCCCGCGCCAGGGCCGGACGGATGAGCTTTGCGCAATGTTCGGCCCGGGCTGCAGCGAACAGCAGGGCTTCAGTACGAATGTCCCATTTATCCTCGCCGCCGGTCAGAAGCAACTCGCGAATTGTCTCAGCGCCCGGAGTGCCGCCCGGTTCTCGGGTCAGCTGCACCACATATCCATTTTGCTCGAGCATATTCGCCAGAGCTTTGGCCTGAGTGGACTTTCCCGTCCCTTCGCCGCCCTCCAGACTGATAAAGCGGCCTACGGTCACGCCAACCCGAGCAGAGACTTCAGACCGGCCCAGACTCTGTCAAAGAAACCCGCTTCTCCGACATCTTCGCCCGCGACCAGAGGTACCGACTGCTTGCCGGCATCCGTCGTAGTGACGACCAAGGTCGCGATCGGCTGACCTTTCGCGATAGGTGCCTTGATCGGACCGCGATAGGTCACCTTCATCGATATCTGGCCGTCAGACGCTTTCGGGATCGTCGCAAAAAGATCCTTCGGGGCGACAAGCGATACGGAGGAACTGTCGCCCAGCTGGACTTCTGCAGTCTGCACCTTGGTACCCTTGTCGAACAATTTCTTGGGCTCCCAGGCGTTGAATCCCCAGTTCATGAATTTGACTGATTCATCGATACGACCACGGTAGCTATCCAGACCCGCGAGAACCGAGACCAGCCGCCTCCCCTTCTGCTCGGCAGAACCGGTAAATCCATAGCCGGCTTCTTCGGTATGTCCGGTTTTGAGACCATCAGCACCGGCTACTTTGCCCATCAGGGGGTTGCGGTTTGACTGGGTGATGCCATTCCACTCAAACGCGTCCTGACCATAGAATGCGTCATATAGCTTGGGAAAATTATTGACTGTTGCCGATCCGAGCTTGGCGAGATCCCTCGCCGTAACCACGGTAACGCCCTCATCCGGCCAGCCATTGCTGTTGCCAAACCGGCTGTTTGACATGCCCAGTTCTTTTGCCCGCTTGTTCATCAACTCGACAAAAGCTGGCTCGGTACCGGCGATACCTTCCGCCAGGACAACGCAGGCATCATTCCCGGACAGGGTGACGATGCCATGCAGCAGTTCGCGCACACTGACCTGATCGCCCACGCCAAGGAACATCGTGGATCCCTGGTTATTCCATTTTTTCCAGGTTTCTTCATTGACGCGAAATTTGTCGTCCAGTTTGAGCTTGCCCTTTTGGATCAAGTCAAAGGCGACATAGACTGTCATCATCTTGGCCATGGAGGCGGGCGGAATTTGCTTGTCCGCATTTTTCTCGAACAGCACGGCTCCGGAGGAAAGGTCCGTCATATAGGCTATCGGCGCATCGGTTTCAAAGCGGGGTGCAGCGAACACCACGGACGATAGGGCGATGATCGGCAGTGACGCCAGTAGATATTTTTTCATGTAAGCCAAGATTCCCGATAAATGATTAGCGACTCAAAATCATTGATCCGCACGCAAAACACGTGCTCCGCTATAGCCGCGCTGCTGCGCCTGTGCCAGCCCTGCTTGTGCCTCTTGTTCGTTCGCAAAGGGACCGTAGCGCACCCGCCAGATCGATCGGGTACCGTCCGGCACCACTCGGGCACCGATTTTTTTGGCCAGCGTGTCGGCGCGCGTCTTGCTGCTGAAAGCGGCTATCTGAACGGCATAGGGTCCGGCAATTCCGCCGACATAATTGTCGCCCACGCTATTCTCTGCAGCGACGGGACGCCCGGGGCCTTCGACTATGAAGCGGCCGTCGCGCGTGCCGGATTCTTTCGCCGGAGCCGGAGGATTGGTTGGCGCAGCTGCGGACGGAGGATAGCCGGATGCCGCCGCCTGCCTGACCGGCGCCGCCGGACGAGGCAGCTTTGCCAGATTTTTGCGCAATATCCCCAGCAGGGAATCCGGCGTAGCGATACGCTCGGTAGCAGGAGCCCCCATGCGCAGCACGGCCCGCTCCTGCTCATTGGGATTGACTTTGCGAACCCGGACGCCGGAAACGCCATTGCGGTCGATGCCCAGTTGCCTCGCGGCTCCAAGCGATAGATCGATCAGGCGATCATTGGAAAAAGGTCCACGATCATTTACCCGCACCAGGATTGTTCGCCCGGTATCCAGTGCCGTCACTTCCACATAGGACGGGAGCGGCAGCGTTTTGTGCGCGGCCGAGATACCCTGTGGATTGAACGCTTCGCCATTGGCGGTCATATTGCCTGACAATTCTTCACCATACCAGCTGGCATAGCCTACTTCGTCATAGCTCTGGACATCCTCGGGCGTATAGGTGACGCCGCCCACCTGGTAGGGATTGCCGATTTTTTGCGGAAAATCGGAAACCGCCGCCGACCCGGTCGGCTTGCCGATCCCGCCCGGGGGCGGCGTCCCACCGGGGAATTGGCCGAAATCGCGAGAACCGGCGCAGCCGGATATTACCAATATGGCCGCTGACATAATGCCAAATTTAACTGCGTATTTCATCCGCCAATAACCCCACTGCTAGCCCGTAAAAATTCGAACAATTATAGTCCAGAATGACGCGATAATTGCCCGTCAGCAAATAGGCGCGGTTGCCCGGTCCATCCGGTTCAAGCAGGGTCGCCATGGTTCCGTCATCAAGATTTTTCCCGGTTGCCGGCACGATACCCAGCGAACGCCATTCCGCCATGCTTTTCCACTGGCTGTGGCGACCGAATACCCGCGGACAGCGGGTCGGAACAATCTTGCTTGCGATAGCCCCGCGATCAAGCGAGGAAGGCACGCTGACGGCGATGCCCCAAGGCTCGCCGCGGCGCCATCCCGAGTGGACAAAATAATTGGCAATCGAAGCAACCGCATCATATTCGCTATCCCAAATGTCCGCATATCCGTCCCCGCTGCCGTCCTTTGCCAGCCTCAGGTAGACCGAGGGCAGAAATTGCGGCTTGCCCATGGCGCCTGCCCAGCTCCCCTTCAGAGCGGATTGGGGAACGCCATTGTCGATCAGCTTCAGCACGGCCAGCAATTCGGGTTCAAACAGGGCGCGGCGCCTGCCTTCATAGGCCAGCGTCGCCAGTGATCGGGGAATGTCGAAATCGCCTGTGTAGGACCCGTAATTGGTTTCCTTGCCATAGATCGCCATGATGATAGGGCCGGGAACCCCGGTTTCCCGTTCCACATCGATCAGCTTCGCAATCAGCCGGCGATAGGCCGCCTTGCCCTGGGCGATCCGGGCCGGCGTGATATGCCGTTGCTGATAGGGTGCGAAGGGCGGGATCGCACTGTCCGGACTTCCGCCCGGTTGCGACTGATCAAGCTCGATAACGCGCGGATTATAAGTCAGCCCGGGCAGAACCTGGTCCAGGGTCTGCGCCCGGATCCCTTGTTGAAGGGCTTTTTGGCGCACTTCCTGAAGATAGGATTCAAAACTGGAACTGGCCTGAGCTCTGGCGTCTTGCATCGGCGTTGCAGTGCTGATGCTGACAAGTGCCAGAGCGCTGCAGGCAATGGCGGTCACGATACGCATGAATACTTCCCTTTCGTCATGACGTTGTCGCACAAAGCGAGTCGGAGGGGAATCCCTAAATAACCCGCCTGAGCCACCGCTTGACCCAAAAAGGTCGAAAACTGGCAAATTTGCCGCGCGATTTCATGCGTTTGCAAAATGTTTTGCGCTTTCAAAACGGGGACGCTAGGACGCCTTCGACCCGGCTTTTTCAGCTATGCGGACAGGTGGCAGAGTGGTCGAATGCAGCGGTCTTGAAAACCGCCGAGGGTGCAAGCTCTCCGTGGGTTCGAATCCCACCCTGTCCGCCACCACCCTGTTTCCATACATCCCGAGCTAACCCGTGAGACCCGCAGTTAACTGCGGTTTAGCGAGTGATTCGGGTCCTCATTTGTCCTCAGGTTTCCACCGGTGTGTGATTTGGAATGTGGGAACAAATGTGGGAATATCAGGGCTATGGGAAGATTATCCGCGACCGCTGTGAAGGCAGCAACCAGACCCGGACGGCTGAGCGATGGCGACGGCCTCTATTTGGTGATTAAACCCGGAGGCGCAAAAAGTTGGGTCTGCCGGGTGCAGCGGCATGGCAATCGCCGGGACTTTGGTTTGGGCAGTGCAAAGAAGGTCAGTTTGGCTGTTGCCCGAGAACGAGCGCGCGAAGTACGCGCTTGGGTAGAGCTCGGCCTCGACCCGGTGTTCGAGAGAAGAAAGATCTTGGGCTTCCCGACCTTCAGGGAGGCCGCTGCCAAGGTCTTGGCCGCGAGCAAGAAGAGCTGGCGCAATGCCAAGCATGAAGGCCAGTGGGTGAGCACGATGGAAGCTTATGCGTTCCCGTATATCGGCGATGTAAAGGTCAATGACATTACGGGGCCAATGATTCGCGATCTGCTCGCCCCGATCTGGCTGACCAAACCGGAAACCGCGCGGCGGGTGCGCCAGCGGGTAGGAGCAGTGCTCGACTGGGCTTATGCATCGGGCTTCCGTGAGAGCGAGGCTCCCATGCGCGCGATCACCAAAGGTCTGCCGCGCCAGCCCAAGAAGGACAATCACTTCGCGGCCATGCCCTACGACAAGGTAGCGGCCTTCCTGAAGCAGCTGCGCAAGCGAGAATCATTCAGCCGCCTGGCGCTTCGCTTCGCGATTCTGACTGCCGCCAGATCAGGCGAGGTACGCGGAGCCACGTGGGAGGAGATTGACCTGGAATCTGGTCTGTGGACCATCGCGGCCTCGCGTATGAAGGCAAGCAGAGAACATGTTGTGCCTCTGACCGAACCGGCGCTACGAATCGTGAGGCGCTGCGCCGAGCTTCGACTGCCCACCAGCGACTTGGTATTTCCGGGCATGAAGCGGGGAGCGCCGCTTTCTGACATGACCCTCTCCAAGCTTATGAAAGAAATGGGCGAGCCATATACCGTCCACGGGTTCCGCTCTGCGTTCCGGGACTGGGTATCAGAAGAGACCCATCACCCGGGCGACGTTGCAGAGGCAGCACTTGCCCATGCCATCGGCAACAAGACCGAAGCTGCCTACCGGCGGGGCAATCTGCTTGAGAAGCGCCGCATCATGATGGCTGACTGGGCAAACTATATCGAAGGGAGAAACCGGCAATGAGGGCCCCTACCCAAGCCATCCCCATATATTGGTATAGACATGACCGGAATCGCCCTGCGGGCGAGCGCAGTGCTGACGCGCTTTGCGGTGGCGCGTCATCACTGCGCGTTGCTGCTTGCCAACACGGCCTCAAACTTTAAGAGTGAACAGCAACATGCGCACCGACCTTGATCACCTTCCGCCAGCCAAGCAACGCGAGATTGACCGCGTGAAGGCGATCATCTTCGAAGAGTTTGAAG
>CAXIBD010000045.1:0-22562 GCA_964022135.1 uncultured Sphingomonadales bacterium
TTTTCCTCGACAATGCGCAGCGCCAGGCCTTCGGCGATCGCCGTCTTGCCGACGCCGGGCTCACCAACATAGAGCGGGTTGTTCTTCGAGCGACGGCACAGGATCTGGACCGTCCGGTCGACCTCCGCCTGCCGTCCGATCAGCGGATCGATCCGGCCGTCTGCCGCCTTCTCGTTCAGATTGACGGTGAACTGGTCGAGCGCGGTTTCCTTCTTGTTCTTTTCCTTCTTGTCCTGATCGACATCCATCCCCGACAGTTCGGCGGGTTCGGCCGTCTGGCCGCCCTTGCCGACGCCGTGGCTGATATAGCTGACCGCATCGAGCCGGCTCATGTCCTGCTGCTGCAGGAAATAAACCGCATAGCTCTCGCGCTCGGAGAACAGGGCGACCAGCACATTGGCGCCGGTGACCTCGTCCTTGCCCGACGACTGGACATGGAGAATTGCCCGCTGGACAACGCGCTGGAATCCGGAGGTGGGGGAGGGGTCGATCGCCTTCTCGACCTTCAGCGAATCCAGTTCACTGTCGAGATAGAGAATGACGGCGTCTTCGAGTTCGCCGAGATCGACACCGCAGGCGTTCATCACCTGGGATGCGTCGCCATCGTCAACCAGCGCGAGAAGCAAGTGCTCGAGCGTCGCATATTCATGGCTGCGATCCGACGCATTTTTCAGCGCCTGGTGGAGGGTTTTTTCGAGCGATTCCGCGAATGATGGCATTTGATATACTCCAAAAGTGGGACGGAATTTCCGCCCCGGTTGCCGAAACAGATGCTGTTTCATCCGGTTTCGGGCTTTGACTAACTACTTGCTCTATAGATCGTGAGCCGTACCTTGAACGTCAAGGGCACCGCGCCCGGGATCTGCAAACATTCAGCCAAAGCTGCCAGTTTCTCGTCTCTCTTCTCCTATGCGGTCCGTAATGAAACGTCTGGACCTGAATATTGTTAAACAAGGTTAACAAATGCTTTAACGAAAGCCAGCATTTATCCACGCTTGAACAGATTTTCTGCGCTTGCGCGGTGGGTCACGGCGAAATTTTTCTTCGCTTCACAGCGACTTATTTCCGATTTCAGCAGGGAAATGCGCTGGTCCAGTTCGTCCACCGAAAACGGGTCCAGATCCTGCTTGAGCAGCAAAGCCAGTGGATCATTGGCATTTCGCGGCAAATTCTCGTCTTCATCCATGAATCGACATGCCTCCTGCAGCGTAATGTTGACCGCCCGCGCTTTGCTGTCAATAAGGAGCGCAAATTAGGGAGGTCGCAAATTTCCTTGGGGGACATCAATGGCCGTATCTGAATTGTTGCAAAAAGAAATGACCGCCATCGCGATCAGCGAACCTGGCGGTCCGGAAGTATTGAAGCCCGTGACCATGAAGGTTCCGGAGCCGGGTGCCGGGGAGGTGCTGATCCGCGTGGCCGCTGCCGGGGTGAACCGGCCGGATGTGGTCCAGCGCATGGGTCTTTATCCTGCCCCTCCGGGCGCATCGCCGCTGCCCGGACTCGAAGTATCGGGCACGGTGGTTGCGCTGGGTGAGGGCGTCGGACCGGAATGGATCGGCCGCAGGATCTGCGCGCTGACCAATGGTGGCGGCTATGCCGAATATTGTGTGGCGCCCGTCGGGCAGTGTCTGGACGTTCCGGACAGCCTGACCATGGCCGAGGCTGCGGCGCTGCCGGAGACGCTTTTCACGGTGTGGGGCAATCTGTTCAACCGCGGCTTTGCCCGCGAAGGCGAAAAGGTGCTGGTCCACGGTGGCACCAGCGGGATTGGTACAATGGCAATCATGCTCGGCAAGCTGTTCGGACTGACCGTCATCGTGACCTGCGGCAGCGATCAGAAATGCACTGCGGCAAAGCAGGTCGGGGCCGACCATGCGATCAATTACAAGACCGAGGATTTTGTCGAGGAAATCAGCAAGATCACAGACGGGCAGGGCGTCGATGTCGTGCTCGACATGGTTGCCGGCGACTATGTCGCGCGCAACCTGCAATGCCTGAAGGAAGACGGCCGCCATGTGACGATCGCGGTGCAGGGCGGGGTCCAGGCGACGCTCAATATGGCACAGGTGATGATGAAGCGGCTGATCCTGACCGGCTCGACGCTGCGACCGCAATCGGCGGAGCGCAAGGCGCTGATGGCCGACGAGTTGCACCGCTATGTCTGGCCGGATGTCGAGGCCGGCAAGCTGAAACCGGTGATGGACGAAAGCTTTCCGCTTGCCGATGCCGCCAGGGCTCATGCCCATATGGAAGCCGGCGACCATATCGGCAAGATCGTGCTGATCGTCGAATAGGCCAATGCGGGATGAGCGGCGAGCCTGATTTCCACGGTGCGAAAGTCGCGCTTTTCATTGAAGACCAGCTGTTGGTCTATCGCCGCGACAACAGGCCGGACATTCCCTTTCCCGACATGCTCGACCTGCCGGGCGGTGGGCGCGAACAGGGCGAGAGCGGCGCGCAATGCGTCGCTCGCGAGACCTTCGAAGAATTCGGCATCCGCATCGCGATCGATGAATTTGAACTGATGCAGATCTATCCAAATTGGCGCGGCTCCGGCGCTGTCGCGCTGTTTTTCGTCTGCCATCTCCCCTGTTCGATCCTGGATGAAATCGTCTTTGGCGATGAGGGGCAGGGCTGGCAGATCATGCCGGTGGCCGGATTTCTGGCCAGCGATCACGCTGTTCCGCACCTGCAATTGCGGCTGCAGGAATATCTGGAAACCCGGGTTTTGCGTCACTAAAGCTTCATAAAACGGGAATCGGCCTGTAACAATCGGGGCGTATGACCCCGCCCATGGATAGTGTCCATGGGAGTTTATATGACCAAGCAATTTCCCCCCTTTGCCAAGGCCGATATTCCGCTGCTCGACGCCGATCGCTATGAAGCGCGGCTCAAGCGCAAGCCGAGGGTGCGTGCGGGAGACCGGACCCGCTACCGGACGATCTGGATTTCCGATATCCATCTTGGTACCCGCGGCTGCAACGCCGACCTGCTGATCGACTTTCTCGACCATGTCGACAGCGACACGCTCTATCTGGTCGGCGACATCATCGACGGCTGGCGGATGAAGAAGCGCTTCTTCTGGCCCGACAGCCACAACGACATCATCTGGCGGATCCTCAAGCGGGCCAAGCGCGGTACCCGAATTGTCTATATCCCCGGCAATCATGACGAGATGTTCCGCCAGTTCACCGGGCTGAATTTCGGCGGCGTCGAAATCCGGCGCTCCGCGATCCACGAAACCGCCGATGGCCGCCGGTTGCTGGTGCTGCACGGCGACGAGTTCGACACGGTGATGCTCGCCCATCGCTGGCTCGCCTTCGTCGGCGACGCCGCCTATGTGACGCTGATGCGGCTCAACTGGCTGGTCAACAAGGTCCGCAACCGTTTCGATCTGCCTTACTGGTCGCTGTCCAAAATGGCCAAGCACAAGGTCAAGAATGCGGTTGAATTCATCGGCCGCTACGAGGAAACGGTGGCCAAGGCCGCCGAAAGCCGGGGCGTCGACGGCGTCGTCTGCGGCCATATCCACACCGCCGAGCATCGCATGATCAAGGGAATCGAATATTATAACGACGGCGACTGGGTCGAAGGCTGCACCGCTCTGGTCGAGTGCGACGACGGCAATATGCAGATTCTCCACTGGGCCGATGAAATCGAGGCGCGCAGGCAGCGCAACGAGCAACCGGCGCGCCTGACGTCGGTCGAGGGCAGCATGGACCGGGCGGCGTGAAGATCGCGCTGGTCACCGACGCCTGGCATCCGCAGGTCAATGGCGTGGTCCGTACGCTGGATACGGTGATCCGGCTGCTGCGGCAGCGGGGGCACGAGATACTGGTGATTTCGCCGGACCAATATCGCTCGATGCCGGCGCCGAGCTACCCGGAAATCCGTCTGTCCCTTGCCCGGTCCGGAACCATCGGCAAGCGGATCGAGGCCTTTGATGCGGACGCCGTCCATCTCGCCACGGAAGGTCCGCTCTGCATCCAGGCCCGTCGCTGGTGCCTCAGAAAAGACCGTCCGTTTACAACGGCCTATCATACACAGTTCCCGGAATATCTGGCCAAGCGGACGAAATTGTCGCCGCGGATATTCTGGCCCTATATCCGCTGGTTCCACCGCAAGGCGGAAGCGATCATGGTCTCCACCGAAAGCGTGCGCAACCAGCTGCGCGGCGAAAATCTCGGCCATGTCCATCACTGGAGCCGCGGCGTCGACCTGAAGAATTTCCGTCCCGATGCGCCGCCGCCCGCGGTCTATCAATCTCTCGCCCGGCCGATCCAGCTCTATGTCGGGCGGGTGGCGATCGAGAAGAATATCGAGGCCTTTCTCGACAGCGATCAGCCGGGATCGAAGGTCGTGGTCGGAGACGGTCCCGCGCTCGATGGTTTGCGGGCACGTTATCCCGAGGTGCATTTTGCCGGCAGAAAAACCGGACCCGAACTGGCCGGCTATTATGCCGGGGCCGATGTGTTCGTCTTCCCGAGCAGGACCGACACCTTCGGTCTGGTAATCATCGAGGCGCTGGCCTGCGGCACGCCGGTGGCGGCCTACCCGGCGACCGGTCCGGTCGACATCCTGACACCGGAAAGCGGTGCCATGGACGATGATCTCGGCCTTGCCATACAGCGTGCGCTCGCCCTTGATCCCGCCGATTGCATTGCGCTCGGCGCGCAATATAGCTGGGATGCCAGTGCCAGCCAGTTTTTCGATGGTCTGGTCTTGCAGGATCGGCGGCTGGAGTGCCATTTGTCGCGCCGGATCCTCGCCAAGGCGATTTTTGCGCGGGTTTAGCCAAATATCTTGCCGACGGCCATCAAAGAGCCTACATAGAGTGTCAACAGGCCGTCTCCGCAAGGGGGCGGCCCTTTATTTATGAATTGCCGCTGGCCAGTAACGGCCAGCCATTGGAAGGAAGCCATCATGGCCGAAAAAGCAACGCCCCTCATGCAGCATGCCACCGCTAGCTGGCTGGTCGACAATACCGCCCTGAGCTTTGAGCAGATCGCTGATTTCTGCGGTATCCATATTCTCGAAGTCAACGCGATGGCCGATGATCTGGCCAGCTCCAAATATACCGGTCGCGATCCGGTCCAGGCGCACGAACTGACGCACGAGGAAATCGAGAAGGCCGAGAAAGATCCGGACTACCGGATGGTCATCCAAAAGGGCCCCGATCAGGTGCGGCGGACCAAGGGACCCCGCTACACGCCGGTGTCCAAGCGTCAGGACAAACCCGACGGTATCGCCTGGCTGCTCCGCAACCATCCGGAAATTTCCGATGCCCAGGTCGGCAAGCTGATCGGCACCACCCGGACCACGATCAACGCGATCCGCGAGCGCGAGCACTGGAATATTGCCAATATCGCGCCAAAGGATCCGGTGACCTTGGGCCTCTGTTCCCAGCGCGAGTTGGATGCGGTGGTTGCCAAGGCAGCGAAAAAGGCCGGTATCGAACCCGAAATCGCCGATGACACCAAGCTGGGCGGCGACAGGGAGGCCCTGATCGCCGAACTGCAGGAAGAGCGGGCTCAGGCCGCGCGCGACGCGGAAGCCGCGCTCTCGGGTGAAACGGACGAAGATGCAGCGCCGGTCGAGCATACTGCGGAAACGCTTTTCAAGGATCGCTGATCGGACTTCGGCCGTCACAAGCAATTGAATGGGGGAGGCAAGTATGAGTGAAGGAAATCCTGGCCGGCTGCGGCTGATGAAGCTGGCTGCAATCGCTGTTTTTGGCGCCATGGCGCTGGTTTTTGTCTTCGTTATCGGCGTCAACTGACGGCGGCCTTGCGGCTGACCTAGCAATTTAACCAGCCGATTAAACCGGCTTGCCTTTCCCGTGACCGAGGGTCTATGGCATGGTCCATGGATGCACCCCGAAAACCGCCCGCCTATGATGCGATGCTTGCCGATCATGGCTTCGACCCGATTGAATCGGACGGGCTGACCTATCCGCTTGGCGATTATGAACCGAAATTCGGCGAATATTTCGAACTGATGCCCGGCATCGGCTGGACCCGCACCCCGGTGCCCGGTCCGCTCGGCCATATCAACAACTGGGTGCTGGCAGACCGCCATGCCGACGGCAGCGCCGGCTTTGCGATTGCCGACACCGGTCTGTTCATGACCGAAGTGATCGATGCCTGGAAACATCTGTTCGAAACCGGCGCGCTGCAGGGACAGAGCGCAACCAGGATCATCGTCACCCATTATCACCCCGACCACGTCGGCTGCGCCGGCTGGCTGGCCAAGCGCTTCAAGGTGCCGCTGCACATGAACCGGACCGAGTGGCTGCTGACCCGGATGCTGCTCGCCGACAAGCGCGATGGCGTGCCGGAAGAGGCGCTCGACGAATGGCGCTTCTGCGGCTGGGACCAGCATCTGATCGACGATTTTGCCAAGAAGGGCTGGGGCCGCTTCGCCCGCGCCGTTTCCGACCTGCCGATCGGCCATGTCCGGATGGAAGAGGGGACGCGCCTGCGCACCGGCGACCACGAATGGCGGGTGATGATTGGCAATGGCCACACGCCCGAACATGCCTGCCTGATCGACGACACGGCCAAGGTGATGATTTCCGGCGACCAGATATTGCCGCGCATCACCTCGAATATCTCGACCATGCTCAGCGAACCGACCAGCGATCCGCTCGGCGAGTGGCTGGCGAGCATTGCCCGGTTCCGCGCGGAGCTGGACAATGACCTGCTGATCCTGCCCGCCCATGGCCGTCCCTTCCTGGGCGCGCACCAGCGGCTGGACGCCCTGGCCGAGCGCCACAACGAGGCGCTCGATGATCTCGAACAGGGTCTGCGCGAAAGCCCCAAGCGGGTGGTCGACAGCTTCCCCTATCTGTTCCGCCGCCCGATCACGCCCGACGTCATCGGCATGGCCAGCGGCGAGGCGATGGCAACGCTCCGCCACCTGCAATATACCGGCCGCGCCCAGCTCGAAATGAAGGATGGTACCGCCTGGTACAGCGCCGCCTGACGCGCTCCGCCGGGTTCAGTCGGTGACCGGGTGCGCATCCAGCGGTGGCTGCACTTCGCCGCTAGTGCAGTGCAGTGCATAGCCGCGCAGGAATATGGCCAGTGCGATCAAAGCAATCAGTCCGGCCAGGCCGAAGGGTGCTCCGGGCAAATAATGCATGGTGCCGGCGACGGTGAAGGCGGCGAAAACCGCGGTAAACATCGGTGGTCCGATGACCGAGGCAACGCTTTGCAGGCTGGCCACCGCCCCCTGCAATTCTCCCTGGGTCTCGTCGGAAACGGCCCTGCTCATCAGGCCGTTGAGCGAGGGCTGGAACAGGCCCTGCAGGGCGCCTATCGGAATAGCGAGAAAAATCAGCCAGCCCTGATCCGGTCCGGCGACCAGATAGGCGGCGGTGCTGACCGCCATGCCGAGCGCGCCGATGATGACCGCGTTGCGCTCGCCGATCCTGGGGATCAGCAGCCGGATCAGCAGGCCCTGGACCACCGCCGCGCCGATCCCGACGCAGGCCAGCGCCAGCCCGATCATGAACGCGCTCCAGCCGAAATTCTCTATCGCGTAAAAGGCAAAGATGATCGGATAGACGACATGACCGATCATCCACGCGGTCAGCGCCGCTGCATACCAGATCACGACCCGGTTCTGGCCGCTCAGTCCCTGCAGCGCGACAAGCGCGTTGGCTCGCTTTATCTCGAAAGGCCGCCGCTTTTCCGGTGGCAGGCTCTCGCGCAACATGAAAAAGCCGAAGATCAGGTTGGTCGCGGCCAGTCCGCCGGCGGCGAAGAAGGGCAGGCGCGTGCCATATTCGCCGAGCAGCCCGCCCAGCGCCGGTCCGAAGATGAACCCGAGACCAAAGGCCGCCCCGATCAGCCCGAAATTCTGCGAGCGCCGTTCCGGTGAGGAAATATCCGCGATATAGGCATAGGCGGTGCTGAAGCTCGCGCCCATGATCCCGGCGACAATCCGGGCGACAAACAGCCACAGCAGCGATTCCGCCAGTCCCATCAGCATATAGGCGATCGCATAACCGCCCAGCGCGCCGAGCAGCACCGGCCGGCGACCGAACCGGTCGGACAGGTTCCCGACCACTGGCCCGAAGACGAACTGCATGGCGGCATAGGCGAAGGCGAGCCAGCCGGCGTCGACCGCTGCTGCGGAAAGGCTGTCGCCGGTAATCCCGGTGATCAGTTCCGGTAGCACCGGCATGATGATGCCAAAGCCGAGCATGTCGATCAGTACGACCAGAAAGACGAAGACCAGCGAGGACCTGGCAACAGGGGTGGAATCGGATTCAGCCATCGGCTTTTGCCCTACACCGGGGTCAAAAGGAAAGGGAGCCAATTATCGCGGAATTTTCATTGTCAGTTCACCCGGCTTCACTTACACAAATGTCAATGACTGATATCAATACCGACCAGCCCCCGATCTGGAAATCGCGCTACAACCATCCCACGCAATGGGACCAGTTCTACCCGCCGCTGTCGATGCCGGGGATGTTCTTCCGCTCGGCGGGTCGCCGCGGCGATGCCAATTTGCTCGACTTCATGGGTCGCAAATATAGCTACAGCGAAGTCGCGTCCGGCGTCGTCCGGATCGCCAAGGGACTGCAGGACATGGGCATTGGCAAGGGTGACCGCATCGGTCTGTTCCTGCCCAATGTCCCGCATTATGTCAGCGCCTATTATGGCGCGATGGCAATCGGGGCGACGGTCGTCAATTTCTCGCCGCTCTACACGGTCGATGAACTGAACCATCAGGTGGAGGACAGCGGCA
The DNA here is from genome assembly GCA_964022135.1 of uncultured Sphingomonadales bacterium. Lineage (GTDB taxonomy): Bacteria > Pseudomonadota > Alphaproteobacteria > Sphingomonadales > Sphingomonadaceae > Parasphingorhabdus. Next base: position 8,761 of record CAXIBD010000045.1, read on the forward strand.
CAAGGATATTGTTCACGCTCTCGGCCACGGCGCTGTTTCCGACCGCCTATCAGGTGCTCGAGGAATCGAGTCTCGAGCGGCTGGTGGTCGGCAGCGTTGCCGGCGCGCTGCCGGCGGGCAAGGCGCTCTTCTATTCGCTGTTCCGGCGCAAGGAGAACAGCCCGCAGCCCGAGGACGACCGGATCACGCCCTTTTCGGAGCTGATCAACAATGACGGCAACTACAAGGCCCCCAATATCCGGCCGGAGAAGGATATCGCCCTGCTGCAATATACCGGTGGCACCACCGGCACGCCCAAGGGCGCGATGTGCAGCCACCAGAATCTGACTGCCAATGCGCGCCAGATCAACAGCATCGATCCCTATATCGACGATGTCGACCGGCTGATGGGCGTGCTGCCATTCTTTCACGTTTTCGCCAACAGCGCCGTGCTCAACCGCACCGTGGAACGTGGCGGGGAGATCGTCATGCTGCCGCGCTTCGACGCCAAGCAGACGCTCAAGGCGATCACCCGCACCAGGATCACCGCCATGCCCGGCGTGCCGACCATGTATCAGGCGCTGCTCGACCATCCCGATATCGACAAGACCAATTTTTCCTCGCTCAAGGTCTGCGTCTCCGGCGGCGCACCCCTGCCACAGGAACTGAAAAAGAAGTTCGAGGCCAAGACCGGCGCCAAGCTGGTCGAGGGCTATGGCCTGACCGAAAGCTGCGGCGTGGTCAGCGCCAATCCCTATGAAGGGCTCAACAAGTCCGGTACGATCGGCCAGCCGGTCCCGGGCACCCTGGTCAAGCTGGTCGACAAGGGCGATCCGACCAAGGCGCCTCCCGAAGGCGAACCGGGCGAGCTTGTCTTTTCGGGTCCCCAGGTAATGCAGGGTTACTGGAACCTGCCGGAGGAAGATGAGAAAGTGTTCGTCGACGGCTTCCTGCGGACCGGCGATGTCGCCACGATCGACGAAGACGGCTATATCAAGATCGTCGACCGGCTGAAGGACATGATCGCGGTCGGCGGCTTCAAGGTCTTCCCCAGCCAGGTCGAGGAGGTGCTATACAGGCACGAGGCGGTCAAGGAAGCGCTGGTGATCGGCGTCCCCGACGCCTATCGCGGCGAAAGCCCCAAGGCCTATGTCGCGCTGGAACCCGGCATGGCCGTCACCGGTGACGAACTGAAAGACTGGCTGAACCCGCAGCTCGGCAAGCACGAACGGGTGGTCGATGTCGTGATCCGCGACAGCCTGCCCAAGACGATGATCGGCAAGCTGGACCGCAAGGCGCTGCGCGAGGAAGAACTGGACCAGGACTGACCGGCTCCCGGTCGTTGCCCGCAGACTTCGGCGGCGATCAGCGGGGAGTGCGTGCCGCCAATATCCGCTTGTTGCGCGCCTCGACCGCGCGAAACGCCGTGAACACGCCCAGATTGGGATCGGTCATGCCGCTCTGGCCGAGATTTTCCAGCTGCTCGTAGAACCAGTAGATGACGGCGAAGCTGGCCACCGCCTTGACCATCTGGAAACGCATCAGAAAGCCCAGCCAGTCGGGAAGCAGGCGCAGCTTGTCCTCATAGCGCGGCAATGCCTCCAGTCCTTCCAGCAACTGTTTCGGTGCATCGGTCATCACGCACATCGGACGGCCCAGTCCGATCAGATCGGCAGCGCCGCTGGCGAGCGCCGATTCCATCGCCGCGCGGGTGCGGAAGCCGCCGGTCACCATCAGCGGCACCTTGACGGCATCCTGCATCGCCTTGGCAAAATCGACGAAATAGGCCTCGCGCGCCTTGGTCGAGGGCGCGACATTCTGCTCCTCTTTCTCTTCCAGCCCGTCCGCGCCCATCAGCGCCGGCTGCTCGTAGGTTCCGCCGGAAATCTCGACGAGATCGACGCTCGCTTCCTCCAGCCACTGGACCACCTGCAGGCTGTCCTCGAAATTGAACCCGCCTTTCTGGAAATCGGCGCTGTTCAGCTTGACCGAGATCGGAAAACCGGGGCCGACGGCGGCGCGGGTCTTGTGGACCGCCGAGAGCAGGAAGCGCGCCCGGTTTTCCAGGCTGCCGCCATAATCGTCGGTGCGCTGGTTGGAGCGCGGGCTGAGGAAGCTGCTCAGCAGATAGCCGTGGGCGGCGTGGATCTGCGCGCCAGTGAAGCCCGCTTCCTGACAGGTTTTGGCCGCCAGCGCGAAGCGGTCGACCAGTTCCTCGATCTCCTCGATGGTGAGCGCCACCGGTTCGCCGAATTGTCCCCCGGGCAGCCCCAGCTTGACCGCCGAAGGAGCCTTGGGGTGCTGGTTGACATTGCTCTGCGTCTGCCGCCCGGCGTGGCTGATCTGGGCCCAGAAATGATTGCCGTTGCGGGTTGCGACCTGCGCCCAGCTTTTCAGCGCGGCCATCATCGTGTCGTCGGCAGGCCCCTCGATAACGACATTGCCGGGGCGTTCGAGATGATCCCGATCGATCTGGATATTGCCGCTCAGCAGCATCCCCGCGCCGCCATCCGACCAGAGCCCGTAAAGCCGTTCCAGTTCGGGCGTAGGGAGACCGTCCGGCGTCGCCATGCCTTCGGTCATGGCCGCCTTGGCGATCCGGTTGGGCAGGGTGGCGCCACAGGGAAGGGAAAGCGGATCGGAAAGAGAGATGGTCATGAAAAGCCCCGAATTTCAATTTTATTTAAGAACTGATTCTGTCCCATATTGCAATTTATGGCAAGCGGAAGCGCATATTTCCGACATTAATCGCAACAGCACCCTTTGTTTGGCTTTTGCAAAAAATGGGTTATAGTGGATGTTGATCGCACGGGGGGCAAACTGCCGGCGATCGATGGAGATGATATTCTGAGGGGAATGGAAATGGTTGCGACAGCATCTCGAAAATCGGTCAGCGAACATCGCGCGCGTCAGGACGTGCAGCATAATCGCATCCGCTGGGACAAGAAAATGAGCAACAACTGCGCGGCGGCGTTGCTGGTCTATACGATGATGCAGATTTTCGTCGTGCTCCGCTTCATCGAAACCAAGGGCATGTCGATCGCTCCCTATTTTGGACTGATCCTCCTCGTGGCCGTGATCATTCCCTTTTGTCGCAATTTTGAAAAACGCTGGAGAGAGATGGGCAACAGCAGCCTGTCCGACCAGAGCCTGGCCGCAAAATTCCGGGCCGACCAGATCCTGCTCTGGATGTTGGCGATCGGACTGCCGCTGGTTTTTGTCGGCGTCATCAAGATCCTTGCGACGATCCTCTGAAAAGCCGACACGCTTTCTTCCTGAATTGATAGCAGATCGTTGACCTTGCAGGGTGCCGTACCTATGTCCGGCACATGCTGAAACCTTCCCAGGCGCAGGACCGCGCCGACGCCCTTATTTCCCAAGCCAAAAAGGCTGGCGCCGATGCCGCCGATGCCATCTATGTCTGCGATGCGTCGACCCAGGTGCAGATGCGCCTGGGCAATCTCGAAGATGTCGAGCGTTCGGAAGGCGAGGAGATCGGTCTCAGGGTTTTTGTCGGCAAGCGTTCGGCAACCGTGTCGTCGTCCGACATGGACCCCGCCATATTGTCCTCCCTTGTTGGCCGCGCCCTCGACATGGCCCGGGAGGCACCGGAAGACCAATATGCCGGCCTCGCACCCGAAGAATTGCTGCTGAAGACGGAGCCCCACCCGATCGAAGGTGACGATGGCCAGAATCCCGACCCCGAACTGCTGCGCGAACTGGCGCTGAAGGCCGAGGATGCCGCGCGCGCGGTCGAGGGTGTCACCAACAGCGAAGGCGGCGGCGCCAGCGCCGGGCGCAGCATCGTTGCCCTGGCCACCAGCCACGGCTTTTCCGGCGCCTATTCGACCAGCGGTTACAGCGTCTCCGCCAGCGTCATTGCCGGCGAAGGCGACGGCATGGAACGCGACTATGCCTATGACAGCGTCCGTTTTCTGGAGGACTTGCAATCCGCCGAAAGCATAGGCCGCGAAGCAGGTGAGCGCGCCGTGTCGCGCCTCAATCCGGTTCACTTCAAGTCCGGCTCGATGCCGGTGGTCTACGATCCCCGCGTCGGCAACAGCCTGCTCGGCCATTTCGTCGGGGCCATTTCAGGCGCCGCCATCGCGCGCAAGACCAGCTTCCTGCTCGACGCGCTCGACACGCAGATATTTGACAGCGCGATCAGCATCATCGACTGCCCGCACCGCAAGCGCGGCCTGCGGTCCAAGGCGTTTGACGGCGAAGGCCTGCCAACGGCAAAGACGAAATTGATCGACCAGGGCCGTCTGACCCAGTGGATCATGGAAAGCGCCTCGGCGCGCCAGCTCGGCCTGCAGCCCACCGGACATGCCTCGCGCGGTGTCGGCGGCGCCCCCGGCGTCAGCGTGACCAACCTGCATATGGGCAATGGTTCGGTCAGCAAGGCCGATCTGATCAGGGATATCAAGCACGGCGTCTATATCACCGAACTGATCGGCATGGGCGTCAACCAGGTGACCGGTGACTATAGCCGCGGTGCCAGCGGCTTCCTGATCACCGATGGCGAAATCGGGCCGCCGGTCTCGGAAATTACCATCGCCGGCAATCTGAAAGACATGTTCAAGGGTCTGGTCGCAGCCGATGATCTGGATTATCGCTACAGTATCAATGCGCCGACCCTGCGCACCGACAGCATGACGGTGGCGGGAGGCTGAACAAATCCGTTAGTGGTGAGCGCGCCAAGCCAAGCCTATCGGAAAGGAAGCGCCCTGCACGATGCATGGGACAAACGGAGAAGCTGGTGCCCGATATCGATTTTGACCGAGTGATTGCAATTGCCGAAGCCGGCGGCGCGCTGGCCATGCGCCACTGGACTCTGGGCCGCAAGGAATCCAATACCTGGGAAAAATCGCCGGGCCAGATCGTCAGCGACGCCGATCTGGCGGTGGACCGCTTCCTGCGCGGCGAACTGGAGAAGCTGGTGCCGGTTGCGGGCTGGCTTTCGGAAGAAACTCATATCGATCATAGCAGCGCCGGCGACGAGCTGACCTGGGTGGTCGACCCGATCGACGGCACCAAGGACTATGTCGCCGGCAAGACCGGCTGGTGCGTCTCCGTTGCGCTGGTGCAGAACGAAGCGCCGGTCTTCGGCGTACTGGTCGCGCCGGCGATGAACGAAACCTGGGTGGGCAGGGTTGGTCAGTCCGCGACGGTCAACGGCAGGACGCTGGTCGCCACCCATCGTGAGCAATATGCAGGCTGCCGGATTCCGGCAGAAAGCCTGCCGCCGGAAATGAACCTGACCGCGGTACCCAAGCCGAACAGCATCGCGCTCCGCATGGCGATGGTGGCGGATGACCGGGCCGATGTCGTTGCCTCCACGCGCTGGGGCCACGAATGGGATATCGCCGCCGCCCATGTCATTGCCGCCGAAGCCGGCGCCAGCGTCACCAATGCGCTGGGCGAAACCCTGGTCTACAACGGCACCCACGGCAAGGCGCTTGGCGTGCTGTGCTGTTCCCGCAATCTCTATGACGAGGCGGTGCAGCGGATCGGCAAATATGTCTCGGAAAACGGCGCCAGCCACTGAGCGATCAGACTGCGCGCGCTCTCGTCCACAAGCCCTGGCGGTCCCGCCGCGCTGTGTTGACCAGCGCCTGGCCGAAGGCTTTCAGAATCCAGCCCAGTTTCGTCCCCTTGCTCGTGTAGATCCGCTGCTCGAGCGACGCGCCGTCGCTCTTGCGGATCGCCCGGGCTATGTCGCCATAGATGCCCGCAGCCGCCAGCACCGCCCAGCGCGACCGGAACGGCAGGCTTGATGCGCCGACCCGCGCCGAGGCTTCGTATTCGCCAGCGAGATCGCACAGCCGGTTGACCAGCAGCACCAGCGCCTCCCGGTGCACCGGATCCAGGATGTGGTCGGGGTCGATCCCCGCTTCCGCAAGCCATGTTTGCGGCAGATAGCAGCGCCCGGCCTGCGCATCCTCCGCCACGTCGCGGGCGACATTGGCGAGCTGGAACGCCAGCCCCAGATCGCAGGCCCGGTCCAGCACCTCGTGATTGCGGGCAGAAACCCCCATCACGATCGCCATCATGCAGCCGACCGCGCCCGCGACATGATAGCAATATTGCAGCAGGTCATCCTCCGTCTCCGGTCGCCATCCGCGCGCGTCCAGGGCGAAGCCGTCGATCATGTCGTCGGCCAGCTTCTTCGGGATATTGCATTCCTGTGCGACCACGCCAAAGGCGTCGAAAGGCGGATTGCCGGTCTGCTCGCCGCCATGCGCGCGCGCCGTCATCATCCGCATCGCGGCGATGGTCTTGTCCGGATTGGCGACCGCTGACATGCCGTGGCCATGGTCCTGGCCGTCGGCGAGATCGTCGCAGGCGCGGCACCAGTAATAGAGCAGCCACGCCCGCTCGCGCGTCTGTCGCGAAAACAGCTTCGATGCGCGGGAAAAGGATTTCGACCCCCGCTCGATGCTGGCTCTGGCGTGAAGAACGAGATTGTTGCGGTTCATTGCGCCTATCCGAGATCGTCCAGCATCAGTTCCGCCGTCGCCTTGGCGCTGCCGACCACTCCCGGAATCCCGGCGCCCGGATGCGTGCCGGCGCCGACAAAATAGAGATTGTCGATGACATCGTCGCGGTTGTGCACCCGGAACCAGGCGCTTTGCGTCAGCAAGGGCTCCAGGCTGAACGCGCTGCCCAGATGGGCGTTGAGGTCGCTGCCGAAATCCTCCGGGGTGTAGTGAAAGCTGGTGACGATGCGGTCGTGAATGTCGGGGATCAGGCGATGGCCGATTTCATCGAGAATGCGTTTCTCATATATCGGTCCCATTTCCTTCCAGTCGATCGGCAGCTTGCCCTGGTGCGGCACCGGAGCCAGCACATAGAAGGTGCTGTGGCCCTCGGGTGCCATTTCCGGATCGGTGATTGTCGGGTGGTGCAGATAGAGCGAGAAATCGCTCGGCAGCACGCCGTTGTCGTAAATATCCTCAAGCAGCCCTTTGTAGCGCGGTCCGAACAGGATCATATGGTGCGGGATGCCCGGCCAGCTGCCCTTGAGGCCGAAATGGACGACGAACAGGGATGGCGAATATTTCTTCTTCAGCAGCTTCTCGCTGACGCTATTGCTGCGATGCTTGTGGCCGAGCAGGTCGCGGTAGCTGTGCACGACATCGGCGTTCGAGGCGACGGCATCGAATTTCTCGCTCCAGCCGGATTTGCAGGTCACACCCGAAGCCCGGTCGCCGATCGTGTCGATCCGGGTCACCGGATCGTTCAGCCGGATCACGCCACCAATGCGTTCGAAATGCTTGACCATGGCGGCAACCAGCATGTTTGTGCCGCCTTTCGCGAACCAAACTCCGCCCAGCCGTTCCAGCTTGTGTATCAGGCCATAGATGGCACTGGTCTTCATCGGGTTGCCGCCGACCAGCAGCGACTGGAAGGACAGGAATTCGCGCAACTTCTCGTTCTTCACAAAACCGGACACCTTGGCATAGACCGATCGATAGGCTTCGAATTTCATCAGTGCGGGGGCCGCCTTGATCATCGACTTGAAATCGAGAAACGCCTTGGTACCCAGCTTGACATAGCCTTCCTCGTACAGCCCGCCGCTATAGGCGAGGAATTTCTTGTAACCCTCGACATCGTCCGGCTCGATCGCCGCAATATTGGCGTACAGCTCCTCCGGATCGTTGACATAGTCGAAATTGGTCCCGTCGGGCCAGTTGAGCCGGTAGAAGGGTGACACCGGCATCAGTTCGATATCCTTGGCCATGTCATTGCCGGTCAGTTCCCACAATTGCGTCAGGCAATCGGGGTCGGTGATCACGGTCGGGCCGCCGTCGAAGATGAAGCCGTCCTTCTCCCAGTAATAGGCCCGGCCACCCGGCTTGTCGCGGCTCTCGAGGATGGTCGTCTGGATGCCGGCCGACTGCAGCCGGATGGCGAGCGCCAGGCCGCCGAAACCGGACCCGATCACGGCCGCTTTCTTGAACAGTTCATTCTGGGATTTTGCACGGTCGCTCATAGGTCGGTCATACTCATTTATATTTCAGCAATAGCGGGATGGCTCGGGAAATGGGAATCGGTGGCTTGCCAGTCAGCAGATTGGCCTGGTCCAGCCGGGTCGATTTTCCGGCATAGAAGCGGGCCAGCAATTTCTCGTCCTTGGTATAAGTATGTTCCAGCGTCTTGTAGCGCTTGTCGGGATCAGCGCCAAGAAACAGGAAGGCGCAAAGCATACGGTAGAATTTGCCGTTCTTCCAATGTTTTCGTGCCAGATTGCGCAGCATTCTATCAAGCTTTGCCTGGCTGATCTCGGGCATTTCGGCGATCAGGATGGCGGTCTTGACCGCCATCGGCAGCGAATAGCTGGTGATCGGCTGGATCAGCGCTGCTCTCGCACCAGCCCGTGCGTCGACGCCCTTGTTGGCCGCCCAGAAGGCCTCGAAATCGCCACCGTAGATGACCGGCAGCTGGCCTTTTTCCTCGCTCAGCACTGTCTCGATCTGCCATCCCTGGTCTGCCGCATATTCGGCGATCCGGGCATGGGATATGACGCTGTCCAGCGCCGCCGTATCCGCGTAATAGGTGTCTTCGATGAAAATCTCGGTGTCGCTGAACGGCAGGCAATAGATGAACCGGTAGCCGTCGATCTGCTCGACCGTGGCATCCATGATCACCGGCCGTTCCAGCCCGTGCGGCTCCTTCAGCCGCAGCATCTGGCCGCAAAATTTCTGCCAGCCGACATCCAGCGCCGACACGTCGCCGCTGCCCCGGACGTCCAGCACCGCCTGCGCTGCAATTTCCGAACCATCGGTCAGCCCGACCCGTTCCTTGCTGACCGCCTTGGCCTTCTGCCCGGTTTTCAGCGCCGTGGCCGGCAATCGCTTGCGCAACTCCCGGTCCAGATTGCCCGACTCGATCGAGAAATAGCCGTTGCCCAAGCTGCGACTATATTTCGGGAAATGGACGTCATAGCTGTCCCATTGCCGGGAAATCAGCGGATCGACGAGCCAGCGATGTTCCGGCTCGACATCGCTCTCGAAAAAGGACCAGATATGATTGCCGCCGAAATGATCCTCCGCCTCGACCAGTGCAATGTCGAGATCGGGGCGCAGTTTCGCCAGCGCCAGCGCCACCAGACCGCCGACCAGGCCGCCGCCGGCGATCGCCAGATCATATTGGTTGGAGGAACGGGCTTGCTTCGGCATCGCGTTGCCTTAGCCGATGGCGCGGACAGGGGAAAGCCTGTCTGAAGGTATGTAGGACGTTGGCGCATTACCGCTTGCTCCGCCGCGATCCACGCCATATTCCACTGCCATGCAATATGCCCCGGCAATCCTGCTTTCCGCTCTCGCCATGACCCTCATCGTTGGTGGACGCTATCTGCTCAGCAGCGGCTTCTTTGCCTGGCTCACCGATCGCCTGCGCCCGGGTCAATATGACCGGCTGAAGCCGCAGATCGGTCGCGAGATCCGCTGGTCGCTGTTGTCCGCTGCGATCTATGGTGTCCCGGCAGGGATCGTGGCCTGGGGCTGGCAGAATGCCGGCTGGACCAGGATCTACACCGACCCGGATATGTACCCCTTGTGGTATTTGCCGCTGTCGCTTTTCCTCTATCTTTTTCTGCATGACACATGGTTCTACTGGACCCACCGGCTGTTTCACCGGCCGCGCTGGTTCAAGGTCGCGCACGCCGTCCACCATGACAGCCGGCCGCCAACGGCATGGGCGGCGATGAGCTTTCACCCGGTCGAGGCTATCAGCGGCGCCCTTGTCATTCCGGCTCTGGTCATCGCGATACCGATTCATGTCGGCGTTTTGGGTTTGGTATTGCTGGTGATGACGGTTATGGGCGTGTCAAACCATATGGGCTGGGAGATGTTCCCGCGCTGGCTCGTTCAGGGAAGGTTGGGGCAATGGCTGATAACCGCGACCCATCACGAAAAGCATCATGAATTGTACAGAGGTAATTATGGGTTATATTTCCGCTTTTGGGACCGGCTTTGCGGCACGGATATCGGGCTTTCCGACCTTGGCCGCGGCATCGGCCCTGGTGCTCGGCGCGAGCGCCTCGGCGAGTGAAACGTCGGTGCCGGTCGCTCCGGCGATCTCGGCTTCGATCGATCTTGCGATCACCGGCTTGCGTTCGGAAAAGGGGAATGTCCTGGTCTGTCTCAGCGCCAATCCGAAATATTTTCCGGACTGCGCCAAGGACGCAAAGGCGCGCAAGATGAAGGTCTCGGCCGCTCAGGCCGGAAACATCCAGATCGATGGCGTGAAGCCCGGCACCTATGCCGTAGCGCTGATCCACGACGAAAACGCCAACGGTAAAATGGACATGCGGCTGTTCCTGCCGCGTGAGGGTTTCGGTTTTTCCCGCAATCCGAAGATCCGCATGGGTCCACCCAAGTTTGAATCCTCCCAGTTTACCGTGGGCGAAAAGGATGCGCATTATGCGGTGCGCATGAACTACATTCTCTGATCACAGCTTTTTCCGACGGGCGGCCGGACCGCAACCATCGGAAATGGAACTGTTCTGCCGTTTGCGCGTTGAATCGATACGCAATAAATTGGGAACCAGTCTTGAAAAATTCGATTATTTGTAGCCGGGCCGCCTTCTTGTCGCTCGGGCTGTGCGTCTCTTCTCCGCTTCTGGCGCAGGAAGAACCGGCACCGCCATCGTCAGAGCAGTCCGTATTCGACGGCGATTATCTGACCGTTGGCGCAGGCGTTGCGGTTGGCCCCAGCTATGAAGGCTCGGACAATTACACGATTTCTCCCTTGCCGGTTGTCCTCGGCAGCTTCGGCGGAATCGATTTTCAACCGCGCGGTCCAGGCATCGCCTTTGATGTCATCCCCGACCGGAAAGACGCCAAGATCGATTTCATTCTCGGCCCGGTCGTGCGGGCACGCTTCGACCGCCAGAACTCGATCAAGGATCCCGTGGTCCGTTCGCTCGGCAAGCTCGATTTCGCTGTTGAAGTCGGGCCGTTCGCTGGCGTTCAGGTCAACCGTGTTCTCAACCCCTATGACTCGCTGACGGCACAGGTCGATTTCCGCTGGGATGTTGCCGGCGCGCATGACGGCATGGTGATCTTTCCCAGTCTGACCTATTTTACCCCGCTGAGCCGCGGAATCGTGACCAGCCTGTCGGTCAATGCCGAACATGTTGATGACGATTACGCCGATTATTATTTCAGCATTTCACCCGCCGGATCCGCGGCAAGCGGCCTGCCGACCTTCACCGCGACGAGCGGCTGGAAGAATGTCGGCATAACCTCGCTGACCGCAATCGACCTCGACGGCGACGTCACCGACGGCGGTTTCAGCCTGATTTTTCTGGGCAGCTATTCGCGCATGCTCGGCGACGCCAGGCGTTCGCCGGTGACGTCGATCCGCGGCAGTGCCAACCAGTTTTTCGGTGCCGTCGGTGTGGGTTATACGTTCTGAAGGCCTGACCAGGGCGGTCGCACCGCGCGCGTAGATATTGCCGGACCAGCCTGTCGGTTCGCCGCACAAATGCCTTGCGTGTCTCTCGTTCGGGAGGGCATGATCCCGCCGTTTCGCAAAGCCGTTCGTCAAGAAAGCTAGAAGGAAAAAACATGGGCAACTCGGGCAATATCTCCGGCTGGATCACCTTCTTCATCGGCCTCTACGCCGTGGCCGCCGGCATCGGCGAATTTCGCCGCCCCGGCTTCTGGGCCAGAATGGTGCAGGAATTTCGCGACAGCCATGCGCTGCAATTCCTCACCGGCTTCGTGACCCTGGCGATCGGCGCGACCATCTATCTGGTCAATCCCTGGGACCCTTCCGATCTCCTCTCTATCCTGATCACCGTGCTCGGTGCCTGGATCTTCATCGAGGGCGCGCTGATCCTGGCGGTCGGCGACTGGTTCCTGAATTTCGCCGGCAAGCTGATGGGCAGCACCAGCCGCATCTGGGCCGGCCTTTCTGTCATTATCGGGCTCGGCGCCATCTTTGCCGCGCTGGTGCGGCTGCAGATGGGCTGATCGCCCCGATATTGTCCGTTCGGCTCAGGCCGGTTCCATCACCCTGAAACAGGCGCGCAGCGCCGCTGCGGCTTCATGTCGCGCCGGGTTGGCGGTCGGGATCGCGCCGACGGCGGCATAGGACGTATGGATCTGCCCCGGATAATTGATATGGCGCGCCACCGTGCCGGCGGCCGACAGCGCTTCGGCATAGGCCTTGCCCTGGTCGCGCAGCGGATCGAATTCGGCGGTGATCACCAGCGCCGGCGGCAGGCCGGACAGATCATCGGCGAGCAAGGGCGAAGCCCGCGGATCGCGGCGCTGCGCCGGATCGGCATAATGGTCCCAGAACCAGTCCATCAGCGCCCGGGTCAGCACGAAGCCTTCGGCATTGTCGGTCATCGACGGGCTGTCGTCACCCCCATCGACCACAGGGGTGATCAGCACCTGGCCGAGGATCGCCGGCCCGCCGGCGTCGCGGGCCAGCTGGCAGACCACGGCGGCGAGATTGCCGCCCGCGCTCCAGCCGCAGACCGCCAGTTCGCCGGCGATGCCGCCGAGCGTTTCGCAATTCTCCGCCGCCCAGTTCAGCGCCGCAAAGGCATCGTCGACCGCAGCCGGAAAGGGCGCTTCCGGCGCGTGGCGATAATTGGCCGAGATGACGATGCTGTCGGCGTTGACGCACAGGTCGCGGCACAGCGCATCGTCGGACGTATGATCGCCCAGCACCCAGCCGCCGCCGTGGAAATAGAGCGTGACCGGATGCGGCCCCGGGCTGTCCGGCCGGTACAGGCGGTATTCGACCGGGCCGTCGGCGCCCGGATAGGTGCCGTCGACCACTTCGCCGACCGCCGGTCCCGGCGGATTGCCCGCGTTCATTGCCACCGAAGTCGCGCGCGCCTCTTCCGGTGACATGCCTTCGAACGGCGGCAGTTCCATCTCGGCCAGCAGTTCGAGCAGCGCGACCACGTCCGGCTGCTGCCGCCGGACCAGCCCGTCGTTGCAGCGGTCGCCGCCCGGCCCTTCGAAGCGGAACCCCAGATAGTCCTGCGAAGCCACATCATTGCACACCCGGCGATAGGCGGCGACGCCGCCGACATAGGGCAGGCACACCCGCGGCTTGCCGGGCACATTGGCGCCCATGTACCAGGATTTGGCCTGTGGAAAGAGCGTCATGTCGCTGGTCGCCGTGCCATATTCGACCCAGCCGGTCTCGGCGGTGGCGGTCGGCTCGACCAGGATCAGATTTGCGCGGTCCATATAGTCGAGGCAGTCGGCGATCCACTCGACATGCTGCTCGATCGACAGGATCATGTTGGACAGGACCGACGGGCTGCCGGGACCGGTGATCATGAAGAAATTGGGAAAACCCTCGACCGTCAGCCCGAGATAGTTGAGCGGGCCGTGCGCCCATTTCTCCTTCAGGCTCTGCCCCTCGCGGCCCCTTATGTCGACCGCCAGCAGCGCCCCGGTCATCGCATCAAAGCCGGTGGCGAAGACGATCGCGTCAAACTCGAAACTCTGCTCCCGCGTGGCGATCCCGCTGGCGGTGATCGAGACGATCGGATCCTGCTTGATGTCGACCACCGCGACATTGGGCTTGTTGAACGTCTGGTAATAGTTGGTGTCGAGACAGGCGCGCTTGGTACAGATCGGAAATTCGGTCGGCGTCAATATGTCGGCGACATTGCTGTCCTCGATCACGCTGCGGATCTTGCTGCGGACAAATTGCGCAAGCGTCTCGTTGGCCTGCTCGTCGAGCAGCAGGTCGGCAAATTCCGAGCCGAGATGGGGAATTGCGCCCTTGTCCCAGAGCGCCTGATAACGCTCTTGCCGCTCTTCCTCCGACACGGTCAG
>CAXIBD010000046.1:0-22502 GCA_964022135.1 uncultured Sphingomonadales bacterium
CATGGATCAGGCATGGGCCTTCCGCTGCATCGCGCACATTTTCCAATATCGGAATGAGATGGTCGAGATTGTGGCCATCAATCGGTCCGACATAATAAAAGCCCAGTTCCTCGAACAGGGTGCCGCCCATTGTCATGCCGCGGGCATATTCGTCGGTCTTGCGGGCGGCATCGTAAAGTGCCTTGGGCAGCTTGCTGGCGATCCGGCGGGCCAGCTGGCGCACGCCGAGAAATTCCCGGGAGGATACGATCCGGGCGAGATAGGCCGACAGCCCGCCCACCGGCGGCGCGATCGACATGTCGTTGTCGTTGAGGATGACGACCAGCCGGTTGCCGGCGGCCTCGGCGTTGTTCATCGCCTCATAGGCCATGCCGGCGCTCATCGCTCCGTCTCCGATCACGGCGATGCCGCGACCCGGCTTGTTGTTCAGCTTGTTGGCGATGGCAAAGCCGAGCGCGGCGCTGATCGAGGTCGAGCTGTGCGCGGCACCAAAGGGATCATATTCGCTTTCCGACCGCTTGGTGAAACCGGAAAGGCCGCCGCCCTGGCGAAGGGTCCGGATGCGGTCCCGGCGTCCGGTAATGATCTTGTGCGGATAGCATTGATGGCCGACATCCCAGATCAGCCGGTCTTCGGGTGTGTTGAAGACATAGTGAATGGCCGTCGTCAACTCGACCACACCCAGACCGGCGCCGAGATGGCCGCCCGTCGTGGACACGGTGTCGATCACCTCGGTGCGCAGCTCATCGGCAAACTGGCGGAGCTGGGACGGTTTTAATTTGCGCAAATCGGCTGGAAAGGAGACATCATCCAGCAATGGTGTATTCGAAACCGGCATATTCACTCCCTGTTTGATGCCATCTTTAACGGCATCGCGCTGCTCTGTCGAACTTTCAGCAGGCTGCCCCTTAACATTCGCTGACAAGAAGCGTGGCTCAGTTGCATTTCTGGCAAATGCCGCGCACCTCGATCACCGGACGGATGGATTTGAATCCCTCAGTTCTTGCGACCTGACGGACCTGTTGCGACAAGGAGTCGTCATCGACATGGGTCGCCTCGCCGCAGGTGTCGCAGACCAGAAATATACAGTCATGCTCGCAGCCGGGATGGCTGTTGGCGAGATAGGCATTGGCGCTTTCGACCCGCATCGCAAGATTGTTAGCCACGAACAGGTCGAGAATCCGGTACACGCTGTTCGGTGCAACGCGTTTGCCGCGGGCGGCGGAAACCAGCTCGGCGATGTCATAGGCCGAAGCGGGGCGCGAGAAGCCGGCAAGCGCGTCAAAGATCGCAGCCCTTGTATCGGTCCACTTTTCGCCGGATTTTTCGAGATTGGCACGCGCCGCGTCCGCTAAAGAATCGCCGTGATGCTCAAGATGATCGTGTTTACCCATCGGGATAATTTAGGGATGTTTCGCCGCAAGGGCAATGGGGCGCTGATTAATGGGTGGCGCGGTAGTTCAAATCGTGGGCCAGCGCGAGCAATCCGACGCCCAGCATCGTGTAAAATATTTCCTGGCCGCCATGGCCGCCATCATGGCCAAGCGTGATCGCCCCCATCATGATGCCCAGGCCGAGACTGCCGATAGCCACCGGCATTATAAAACCGTGATCCATCACACCGCGTCCGAGGGTGAACAGGCCCAAGGCAATCGCAATGCCGAGTCCGATTTCATGGACCAGCGGATCGAGCAGAATTCCGCCCGCGGAAGACAGGATTGCGACAAAGGCAATGGTCGAGACACAATGAACAAGGCACAGGCCCGAGACCATGACGGCCAGACGGTCCCAAAGGCCATCCCTGACCAAAAGACCATGTTTGTCCCACAATTTTGCTGTCGTAAACACGACTCACTGTCTCACTTTTTACTGCCTGCACCGGATATAGGAAAAAGCGTGTTAAGATACAACATAACATTTCTGGAAATTCAGGCGATCACCGGTGTTTCTGGTTGTCACGCCTTGGTTTTGATCCCACATAGCGGCCAATGACCGATGCGATCGCCCTGAACCAGCCGGCTGGCGCGGCAAGCTCCCGCCCGATAGCCATATCAAACTGGCTCTATTCTGTCGCTTTCCTGGTGTTCATCATGGTGGTTGTAGGTGGCATCACACGGCTGACCGAGTCGGGCCTGTCGATCACCGAATGGAAGCCGATCACCGGCGCGCTGCCGCCACTGAGCGAAGCGGACTGGCTGTCGGAGTTCACCAAATATCAGCAGATTCCGGAATATCGGGAAATCAGCGGTCCCGCGGGCATGACGCTGGCAGATTTCAAGTTCATCTATTTCTGGGAATGGGTTCACCGCCTGCTCGGACGCCTGATTGGCGTCGCCTTTGCGCTGCCGCTGCTGTGGTTTGCAGTCAAGCGGGCGATCCCGTCCGGCTACGCCATGCGGCTGGTTGCGCTGCTCGCCCTAGGCGGCTTGCAGGGGACAATCGGCTGGTGGATGGTCAGTTCTGGTCTCAGCGAGCGCACCGATGTCAGTCATTTCCGGCTGGCGGTGCATTTGCTCACGGCGCTGTTCATTCTCGGAGGCCTGGTCTGGACAGCCCTCGACCTGCGCCAGCTGGCACGCGGCAATGATCGGCCGGCGCGCCTGACCGGGCTGGGTCTGGCAGTGCTGGCGGTACTGTTCGTCCAGCTGTTGTTCGGGGCCTATACCGCCGGCCTGAACGCCGGCTATGTCGCCAACACCTGGCCGCTGATGAACGAATATTTCGTTCCCGGCGGGATCAACTGGGCTGCGGGTGTCTGGGCCGCGCTCAACAACGACCCCTATCTGATCCATTTCATCCATCGCTGGTGGGCGTGGGTAGTGGTCGGCTTTCTTGTCCTGCTCGCGCGCAAGGTACGGCCACTCAATCGCCGGAGCTCGGTGGCGATCCATATCGCCTTCGGCAGTCAAATAGTGCTGGGCATAGCTACGGTGATGACCGGGATCGATATCCATCTGGCGGTCCTGCACCAGGCGGTGGGAGCGCTGGTTGTCGCCGCTACCGTTTGGGGCGTGCATGTGCTTGGCCGCGCTCCGCGATGAGCGGACGGTTGCGCTGCTTTCGAATACAGCGAACGATGCAATAAACCAGCCGCGGTATCATTATACCCGCTAGCAAAGCCCCACTTTCGCTTGACTTGCCGCAATAACAGCGCCAATAGCGCTCGAGTTTGCCGGACTCCTGCGAATCAGGATCGTTCGGCATTTGTTATTTTTGAATCCATTCTCCAAGAAGGAGCCACCCCATGAAGGGTATCACCAAACAGACCCAGTCGGCGAAGCCTGCTGAAGTCGAAAAGAAATGGCATATCGTTGATGCCGAAGATCTGGTCGTTGGCCGGGCAGCCTCGATCATTGCCAACATCCTGCGCGGCAAGCACAAGCCAAGCTACACCCCGCATGTTGATTGCGGCGATCATGTCATCGTGATCAATGCCGAAAAGGTGAAGTTCACCGGCAACAAGACCAAGCAGAAAACCTATTACAAGCACTCCGGCCATCCCGGCGGCATCAGCGGCACGACTGCTGAAAAGGTCCTCGAAGGCCGCTTTCCTGAGCGTGTCATGGAGAAAGCCGTCGAGCGGATGATCCCCAAGGGCCCGCTTGGCTTCGCCCAGATGCGTGCTTTGCATGTTTTCGCTGGCACCGAGCATCCCTATGCCGGCCAGAACCCGGTGGCGCTCGACGTCGCTTCGATGAACCGTAAGAATAAGGTGGGCGCATAATGTCTGATGTAAAAACCGATCTCGCTGATCTGAAAGATATCGCCGGCGCGGCCGTGGTCGACGCACCAGCTACCGCTGAAGGCGAAGCAGCTCCTGCAGCCGTTGAACCACCCGTCTCCACCATGCCCTTGCGCGAGCAGGAACTGGACAAGTTTGGCCGGGCCTATGCAACCGGTCGCCGCAAAGACGCGGTTGCCCGTGTCTGGCTGAAGCCAGGCAAGGGCAAGATCACGGTCAATGGCCGCGATCAGGAAACCTATTTTGCGCGCCCGACCCTGCGTCTGGTGCTCAATCAGGTGTTCGCAATCACCGAGCGCGAAGGCCAGTATGACGTTGACGTCACGGTCAAGGGCGGCGGTCTGTCGGGACAGGCCGGCGCGGTCAAGCACGGCATTTCGCAGGCGCTGACCAAATATGAACCAACGCTGCGTGCTGTGGTCAAGGCGGCAGGCTTCCTGACCCGGGACAGCCGCAAGGTCGAGCGGAAGAAATATGGTAAGGCTAAAGCGCGCAAGAGCTTCCAGTTCTCCAAGCGCTAGGCGAACACAAAACGAATTGCGAAAAAGGCGGCCCGCGGGTCGCCTTTTTTATGGCTGCGGACCTTTACAGGATTCGGGAATTTGGAACGGGATGCTGGGGCTCCCTGATCGCCGCGCGGCTGGAGACGAACAGGATGATGGTCGTCAATATGGCCGAGATCAGCATGACCCACGCCGCCCCGATCGTGCCGAACGTCGGCAGAAACACGGCCAGCAGCACGCCAAGGGCAACCAGCCCGACAACCCGCGCGACGAGCGCGTTTCGCGCACGACCGGCTGCCTGCAGCAGCGGCTCGAGTCCAAGTCCGGCCAGGCTGATGATGGTCGCGGCACCCAGTAGCAGCAACAGCGGATAGGCGGCGAGATATTCGGGGCCCGAAATGAGGGCGATGATATTTTGGCCGAGCGCCAGCAGTCCGACGAAGAGGACGCCACCGCTGATCGCCGAAACCCGCAGCGATCGCCAGAAAAGGGCGCGTGACTGGCGCGACTTGCCGATTGCAAACAAACGGGACAATTCGGCAAACAGCGGGCGGGCGAACACTTCCGCGAGCCGGTTGAGACTGTTGGCAATCTGATCGGCCAGACGGAACAAACCGGCTGCTGCCGGGCCGACAAAGAAACCGACGATGACAACCACCAATCGTTCGCGGATCACGCTGACCAGATAGGCCAGATTGGTGAACAGCAGGAAGGCCACAAATTCGCGCCGGCCTGGCGGCGCCACTTCGATCGCCGCCAAATCACGCAGCGGATGGACCCGGTCGTGGCGCTGCCAAACCATCAGCCACATCACGACAAAGCTGACAAATTCGGACAGCCCCCAGACAATCAAGAAACCGGTCATCGACGGCAGTGTCACGAAAAGGACCAGCGAGCCGGCGAAGCGTACAATCGGAATGATGGCATCACCGAACGCATTGCCGCCAAAGCGATCCTGGGCGCGCAATATGCCGGTGGGGGTTGACCGGACCGACAGGAAAACAATCACGCCATAGCCCATGATTGCCTGCTCTACCGGTGCGCTCCAGCCGAATTCCGAGGCACCAAGGGGAAGCATCAGCCACAAGGCTCCGCAGGCGACCAGCCCGCCGATGAATTCGATCCAGAAGTTCTGCATCGACAGTTTTCGAAAGGCCTGTTGCTGGCCGGCCAGCAGATAGGGCACGCCATATTGCACGACCGCTTGCCAGGTCTGTAGTTTCAGAATGGCCGTGAGCACCTGAATGGCGCCGACAATGACCATGAACTCGCCAAAGCCGGAAACGCCCAGCGACCGGGTCAATATGGCGAGGTAGAAAATGCTCAGGATGGCACCCACCCCCTTGGCCGAAAACAGCCAGCTGCTGTTGCGGAACACCCGGACCAGCGAGTCTTCGCTGCTGGACCATCTGGAGAACATATTTCGCGACACGGGTTTCAACTTCTCCAACATAGGTCCGGCGGTTGAGCCTGTCTTTATCGAAAAATCCAGTTTTTTCTATCTCTCTGTCGTCCTCCGAGCGCCGGGAAACCGGAAATAATTGCCGGACCTAGTCAGCCATGCCCATTTTTTGGGTGGATTGCCGGCCGCCGGATGCTAGCTAGGCGGGATGAACCAAAATAATTGCACGGCGGACATCGCCAATTTCGTGACCCATCTGGAATGTTCCAAAACCGGCGAGCTTTTGCCCGCCGGCACCATACAGAATCTTTCGCCGGCTGGCGCGCCCATATTGGTCCGCTATGACCTCGCGGCGGTCGCCGAAACGCTGACCAAGGAGAAGCTGGCCGCTCGCCCGACCGATCTCTGGCGCTATCGCGAATTGCTGCCGGTTGCCAGCGCCGCCAATATTGTCTCCCTCGGCGAGGACATGACGCCGCTGATTCCGCTGGACAATTCGCTGGGTTCGCAGGTGATCGTCAAGGATGAAGGCCGGTTGCCCACGGGGTCATTCAAGGCGCGCGGGCTGGTCATGGCGGTTTCGATGGCAAAGGAACTGGGCCTGAAACGGCTCGCCATGCCGACCAATGGCAACGCCGGCGCGGCCATGGCCGCCTATGCCAGGCGAGCCGGGATGGAGGCTTTTGTTTTCTGCCCGGATGATACGCCGGAAGTGAATGTCCGGGAAATTGCGCTGCAGGGTGGCAAGGTCTGGCGGGTCAATGGCCTGATCAACGATTGCGGAAAGATCGTGGCCGACGGCGAGGCGGAAATGGGCTGGTTCAACCTTTCGACGCTTAAAGAACCCTACCGGATCGAGGGCAAGAAGACGATGGGCCTGGAACTGGCCGAGCAACTGGGATGGGAAATGCCCGATGTGATTTTCTATCCCACCGGTGGCGGCACCGGCCTGATCGGGATGTGGAAGGCGTTTGACGAACTGCAGGAGATCGGCTTCATCGATTCGAAACGGCCGCGGATGGTCGCGGTACAGGCCACTGGTTGCGCGCCGATTGTCGATGCTTGGGAAAAGGGCCTCGACCACGCGCCGCTGTGGGAAAATGCCTCTACCGTGGCTGCGGGTATCCGGGTGCCGGTGGCGGTTGGCGACTTTCTGATCCTGCAGGCTGTCCGTGATTCGGGCGGCTTTGCGATTGCGGTCGAGGATGATGCGATCATCGCGGCGCAACAGAGGATCGGGCAGGAAGAGGGCCTGCTGCTCTGCCCCGAAGGTGCGGCTACCGCTGCGGCCTATATGAAAGCGCTGGACGAAGGCCTGATCGACAAGAGTGATCGGGCAGTGCTGTTCAATTGCGGCAACGGGCTGAAATATCCCATGCCCGCCGCCGATGCCGCGCTGGATCGCCATCAGCCGATCGACTGGGGCGCCATTGCCAGCGCCTGAGCGACTGGCTAGGGCTTTCCAATGAAATGGTTTCTCTTCATCGCGGCACTTGTGCTCGCTTGTGGCGGTCTTGCCTGGTGGTTCTTTTCGCAGCCGGGACCGAAACAGCTGGATATGGTCAATAATGTCTTTCCGGGCGACAGCAATGCCAGGTTGCTGGTGCAGGACCAGATTTACGACGAGAAGCTGGGCCTGGGGCTCAATATCTGGACTCCGCAAAACGCCGAGACCAAGCCGCTTCCCGTCATCTTCTTCATCTACGGTGGCGGATGGCGCGACGGTGCCAAGGACCAATATGCCTTTACCGGCCGGGCGCTGGCCAGTCGCGGTTATATCGTTGTGCTGCCGGACTATCGCCTCTTTCCGAAAACCCGCTTTCCCGGTTTTCTTGAAGATAGCGCCAAGGCCTTGGCATGGGTGGATGACAATATCGGCCAATATGGCGGCGATACGCAGCGCATATTCCTGTCCGGCCAGTCTGCCGGTGCCTATAATGCGATGATGCTGGCCCTCGACCCGCAGTGGCTGGGTCGGGAGGGCAAGTCGCCCGACCTGATCCGCGGCGTGGCGGCGCTAGCCGGACCCTATGATTTCTATCCGTTTGACTCGGAAACGACCAAGCAGAGCTTTGGCGATTATCCCGATCCGGAGATGACGCAGCCGGTCAATTTCGTGCGGCCGGACGCGCCGCCCCTTTGGCTTTCCAGCGGCACCGATGACACGCAGGTCAGGCCTCGCAACAGCAGGACCTTGCGCGACAAGGTCCTCGAAGCGGGCGGCAAAGCGGAATATGTCGAATATCCCGATGTGGACCATCTGGATATCATGATGGCGGTCGCCAAGCCGTTCCGTTACAAGGCACCGGTCCTCGAGGACATGGTTGCCTTTTTCGAGCGCCACGACTGATTGCATGATTTGAAAGCGGTGGCGTCGTTTTTGCAGCGCAAAACGGTTGAGATAGCGGCACTTCTTGGTTATGCCGATCCGCAGAACAAGGGAATCCGACAGACATGGCCACTTTCACGCTGCCCAAGAATAGCAAGATCCGCAAAACGGGCGAACTGCATCAAGCGCTGACCGGCGGAAAGAAGCGGCCGTTCAAAGTCTATCGCTATGACCCCGACACGGGCGAGAATCCTCGCTATGACACGTTCGAAATCGATACGGACGAATGCGGGCCGATGGTGCTCGACGCGCTGATCAAGATGAAGTCCGAGCAGGATGCGACCCTGACCTTCCGGCGGTCGTGCCGCGAGGGGATTTGCGGATCCTGCGCGATGAACATCAATGGCAAGAACGGTCTGGCCTGCACCACCGCGATCGAGGATTGCGGCAACAAGGTAACCATTACGCCCCTGCCGCACATGGAAGTGATCAAGGATCTGGTTCCGGACTTCACCCATTTCTACGCCCAATATGCCTCGATCCAGCCCTGGCTGAAAACGGTCACACCGACGCCTTCAGGCAAGGAACGGCTGCAATCGCCGGAAGACCGCAACAAGCTGGATGGCCTGTATGAATGCATCCTGTGCGCCTGCTGCCAGACCAGCTGCCCGAGCTACTGGTGGAACAGCGACAAGTTCCTTGGTCCCGCAATCCTGTTGCAGGCCTATCGCTGGCTCGCCGACAGCCGTGACGAAATGACCGGCGAGCGGCTCGACGATCTGGAGGATCCGTTCCGCCTCTATCGCTGCCACACGATCATGAACTGCGCCAACGCCTGCCCGAAGGGTCTGTCCCCGGCCAAGGCGATTGCCGAGATCAAGAAGATGACCGCATCTCGCGAAATCTGACGACCGGCGAGCATTGATGGCCGAGCCCGAGCGCAATTTTGTCATAAGCGATCCCGACCCGGACTATCCTGGCTGGAACAGCTGGGTGCTGACCGATCCCGATTGCTACAACAGCTTCCTCGGCCGGATGATTGTCCGGCGCGGCGGCGACGGGGTGAGTGAGAATATTGCCCGGGTCCGCATGTTTCCCGAGCGCAAGCACCGCAATCTGGGCGATGCGGTTCATGGCGGAACGATGATGGGGTTCATCGACTGTTCCTTGTTTGCCGCAATGCGGGTACTGGAGCTGGGGCCGTCCGGCTACGCCGTCACGATGGAGTTGCAGACCCATTTTATCGGCGGTGCCCGGCTGGACGAACCGCTCGAAGCGCGGGTGGAAATTGCCCGCGAAACCGGGCGTTTCCTGTTCATGCGCGGTCTGGTCGTGCAGGGCGATTCGGGAGAGGACAACATGGCCTCGTTCACCGCGATCGTGAAAAAGGCCCCGAACCAGAAAACCGACCTGCAATGAGTCAATTTTATCAGCGCTATCAGGCGCTGATCGCGCAGGGGGAGCTCCGGACCGATCCCGAGCAGGAAGCCTGCGCGCAACGTCTGGCCCGGCTGCAGGAAGCACTGGAAGCGGTGCCGCCGCGCGGCAGTCTTTTATGGCGCACCTTCGGCAAGAAGCCGGAGGCTCCCAAGGGCGTCTATATTTGGGGCGGCGTGGGACGCGGCAAGTCGATGCTGATGGACCTTTTTTACAACAATCTCGCCATCAAGCGAAAGAAACGCGCCCATTTTCACGAATTCATGCTCGATGTGCACGACCGGATCCGGGAGGAGCGCAAGAAGGAACTCGGCGATCCGATCCTGCCGGTTGCCGCCGCCCTGGCTAGCGAGGCCCGGTTTCTCGCCTTCGATGAAATGGTGGTCAACAACAGCGCCGATGCCATGATCATGTCGCGGCTGTTCACCGGCCTGGTCGAGGCGGGGGTTACGATCGTCACGACCTCCAACCGGCCGCCCGACGACCTGTACAAGGATGGCCTGAACCGCGAACATTTCCTGCCGTTCATCGAACTGCTGAAGACGCGACTGGACGTGGTCCCGCTCAATGGCCCGACCGACTATCGGCGCGAGCGGCTCGGGGGTGTTGATTTCTGGCACGTGCCGAATGGCGAGGCGGCGACCAATGCCCTGCGCGAAGCCTTTTTCAGGCTGACCGACTATTCCCCCGACGATGCCGCGCATGTGCCGAGCGAGGAACTGACCGTGCCGGGAGGACGGACATTGCATGTGCCCAAATCGCTGAAAGGCGTGGCGGTCTTTTCCTTCAGGCGGTTGTGCAGCGAGGCAAGAGGCGCGCAGGACTATCTCAGCATCGCCCGCCATTTCCATACGGTGATCGTGGTTGGCATTCCCCGGTTGTCGAGGGACAATCGCAATGAAGCGGCGCGCTTTGTCACCCTGATCGATGCCCTGTACGAATATAAGGTGAAGTTGCTCGCGAGCGCAGAAGCCGAGCCGGATTCGCTATATCCCGAAGGCGACGGTTCGTTCGAGTTCGCACGCACGGCCTCGCGGCTGATCGAGATGCAGTCGGATGAATATCTGGCGATGGGTCACGGGGCTACAGGCTAGAGCAGGCTCAGGCTGTCGAGATCCAGCGCCATTTGCGCCGGGCGTTCGGCCATGGCGGCGAACATCCGGTCGCCGCGTTCGGTCTGCTCGACGTGCAGCGAGGCGTTGATTGCCATGATGAAGCCGGAGAAGGCATGGCGGCGATATTCCTGCCAGAAAGCCTCCAAGTCCGGTGCCTCGGTCCGCGCCGCCAGATAGTCGGAAACCAGTTGCTGTTCGTGGCTTCGCCGGTCGACCGGATCGGCAAAGCTGGTGCCGATCATATAGGCGACATCATTGGCCGGATTGCCGAGCGAGCAGGTCTGCCAGTCGACCAGCGCGGCGAGCCGCCCGTCGGCGTGGAAGAGAATATTGTCGAGCCGCATGTCGCCATGGGTGACCGTCCGTTGGGGCGGCTCGTGCGCGACATAGCGGGCGAGCCGGTCGATCAGTTCCTGCCCGAGATCCAGTATGTCCGATGACAGCAGAGCGCTGAACCGGTCGCGGAACAGCGGATAGCCCTGGGGCAGGCTGTTCTCCATGAAGGCGCTGTTGCCGGCACCGTGGTGCAGCCAAGGATAGGCTTCAAAGCCCTGATCCGGCCGGATATTGTGCAGCGCGGCGGCAGCGGCCAGCGTGGTTTCCACTTGGATCAGCGATGCCCCGGCCAGCTGATCGCCTTGTGCGGCGGGGGTCATATCTTCGAGCAAAAGGACAAATTCCTGCTCGTTTTCGCTGATATCCGCATGATAGGACCGGGGACAGAGCACCCCGGAGCCGGCCGCCATGTCGCGGTACCAGCCGACTTCCATGTCGTAGAGATGGAAGATCGCCGCCGCGCCCCGGCTGACCGGGTCGGCGCTGGGGCATTTGGCGATGAAAGTCGCCGGATAGCGGCCTTCGGCCCAGTCGCAGGTGAAGCGATAGCTGTCGCAGACCTGGCCGGTGCCGACCGGTTCGTGGGCGAGTGACCGGAGCGAACCGGATGGTGCTCCGAAAACCTCCTCGACGAATTCGGCCTCGAATTCGTCGGGACGCACGGGCAGGCGGCTGCTCATGCTGCGGGGTCCATAAGGCCGGTCAGGCCGCTGGTCGCGTGCGGGCCGATGAACAATTGTTCGACCACGCCGATGCCATGATGCTCCTTGCCATCGACCGTCAGCACGGCATCGCTGAGCGCCTGGATATGGATGGTGGTCATGTCGATCGCGGGTGCGGGGTCGAGGGTGATGACATCATAGCCGATCTCGAGATCGCCATGATCCATGCCGTGACCCCAGACGGGGTGGAGATAGCCGAGGCCTGACATGTAGAAGGTCCGCGCGGCATCGCCGGTGCGCGGGGTGATGCTCAGCTGGCCGCTGCCGGTGTCGAGCGACACCTGTTTGATGCGGCGGGAGCCGCTGTGATAGCCGAGGTCGATGGCCCTGGGCTCGAATTCCCGCGCTTCTCCGGAGATCGCGTCGATCACGCCGCGCCGGTTCCAAGGCAAGCCCTCACCGTCGTCATTGCTGTGGAAGAAACAGCAATGATCATCGAAGTTTAGCGGAGTCCAGAGCCACCAGAATTGCGGGAAGGCCCCAGCCGGCGGGGGCTGGGATTCGGCTGCGCCGATCGGGCGGATGCCCCAGCTGCGGTCGCGGGTGCCGCGACATCCGGCGATATCGATATCCCGACCGTCGACGGTGATCGTGCCGGACCAGTCGCCGTTCTGCGTCATCCGGGTATAGTCCATCATCAGCCGGGGCCCTTCGCGGCGGATGAAGCGGGGCTCCTCAATCGGCTGGTGGCGGGCGGTCAAGAGGATGTCGGCGGTGACCGGACTGTCGTTGCCGGCGACGGTCAGGCGCAGTTTTTCAAGGGGTTCGACGATCGTGACGGTGATCGGGCCGACCGACAGGTCGAGCCGCTCGCTGCCCATTCTTTTCGAGGCGCGCAGATTGTGCTGCTTGCCGTCGATCGAGACGCAGAAGGCGGCGTCCATGATGTCGAGCTGGGGATAGATGCCGAGGGCGGCGGCGAAGAAGATGCTGCCGTCGGCGCTATAGCCGTTGAAGAAATAGCGGTCGTAGAAATTGCGGTTGCCGCCGGACAGCGCCATCGGCTCCGGGGTCTGGTGCAGCGGATATTCGTCGCCCTTGGTCAGCATGTTGCATCCTCTTTTTCTTTGCACCATGGCGA
This sequence comes from uncultured Sphingomonadales bacterium, assembly GCA_964022135.1. Taxonomy (GTDB): domain Bacteria; phylum Pseudomonadota; class Alphaproteobacteria; order Sphingomonadales; family Sphingomonadaceae; genus Parasphingorhabdus. The sequence continues at coordinate 12,668 of CAXIBD010000046.1, forward strand.
GGGAGCGGGGCTTTGGGAAGCCGAAATCTGGAAGAACTGGAAGCATGTTTTGGCTTTGTCGCCATCCTTGGCCGGTTTTGCTCTCTGGGCGGCTTTCCCATTCGCCGGGTCCTGAAACAAGTTCAGGATGACGAAAGTGATAGTGGCTTGTTGCTACTGCGAACCAGTTGCAAAGATAGCGGTCAAAATGGTGCGATCTGCGGTTGAATTTGTCATAATAGGGGCCTAATCCGGCCACTAATATCCATTTTCGACTCTATTTCAGGAGAATTTCTTACATGGCCCGTAACAAGATTGCGCTGATCGGCGCAGGCATGATCGGCGGCACGCTCGCCCACCTCGCAGCTTCCAAGGAAATGGGCGACGTTGTCCTGTTTGACATTGCCGAGGGCATGCCGGCGGGCAAGGCGCTGGATCTGGCGCAGGCCGCTCCGGTCGACGGGTTCGACAGCAAGCTCAAGGGCACCAGCGACTATGCCGATATCGCCGGCGCCGACGTGATCATCGTCACCGCCGGCGTGCCGCGCAAGCCCGGCATGAGCCGCGACGATCTGCTCGGCATCAACCTCAAGGTGATGAAGGCGGTCGGCGAAGGCATCAAGAACAACGCCCCCGACGCGTTCGTCATCTGCATCACCAACCCGCTCGACGCGATGGTCTGGGCGCTGCGCGAATTTTCCGGCCTGCCGCACAACAAGGTGGTCGGCATGGCCGGCGTGCTCGACAGTGCCCGCTTCCGGCATTTCCTCGCCGTGGAATTCAACGTGTCGGTCGAGGATGTCACCGCTTTCGTTCTCGGCGGCCACGGCGATACGATGGTTCCGGTTCCGGCCTATTCGACGGTTGCCGGCATCCCGATCCCCGATCTGATCAAGATGGGCTGGACCACGCAGGACAAGATCGACGCGATCGTCAAGCGCACCCGCGGCGGCGGCGGCGAAATCGTCCAGCTGCTCGGCAATGGCTCGGCTTATTATGCGCCGGCGACCAGCGCGATCATGATGGCGGAAAGCTATCTCAAGGACAAACGCCGGGTGCTGCCAGCTGCGGCGCATCTGACCGGCCAATATGGCGTCGACGATCTCTATGTCGGCGTACCGTGCATCATCGGCAAGGACGGCGTCGAGAGGATCATCGAGATCGAACTGAGTGAGGAAGCCCAGGGCAATTTCGATGTGTCGGTCGATGCGGTGAAGGAATTGCTGGAAGCCTGCAAGGCGCTGGATAGCTCGCTGGCATAGAAGCAACCGTCATCCTGGCGATAGCCGGGATCTTATCCGATAACGCGGCGCGCCGGGATAGAGATTCCCGCTTTCGCTGGAATGACGAGGACATAGAATGAGCATTTTAATCGACAAGAACACCAAGGTCATCACCCAGGGGATGACCGGCAATACCGGCACGTTCCATACCGAACAGGCTTTGGCTTATGGCACGCAGATGGTCGCCGGTGTGACGCCGGGTAAGGGTGGTACCACCCATATCGGTCTGCCGAACTACAACACCGTGGCGGAAGCCAAGGAAGCCACCGGCGCGACGGCTTCGGTTGTTTATGTGCCACCGCCATTTGCGGCGGATTCGATCCTCGAGGCAATTGACGCCGAGATCGAGCTGATCGTCGCGATTACCGAGGGCGTTCCGGTGCTCGACATGGTGAAGGTCAAGCGGGCACTGCAGGGCTCCAAGTCGCGCCTGATCGGGCCAAACTGCCCCGGCGTCCTGACTCCCGGCGAATGCAAGATCGGCATCATGCCCGGCAGCATCTTCATGAAGGGCTCGGTTGGCGTTGTTTCGCGTTCCGGTACGCTGACCTATGAAGCGGTGCACCAGACCACGGCGGTTGGCCTTGGCCAGACCACGGCGGTCGGCATCGGCGGCGATCCGGTCAACGGCACCAACTTTATCGACGTGCTGGAACTGTTTCTTGCCGATGATGAAACCAAATCGATCATCATGATCGGCGAAATCGGCGGCAGCGCGGAAGAAGAAGCGGCGCAGTTCATTGCCGATGAAGCCAAGAAGGGCCGTTCGAAACCGATGGTTGGCTTTATTGCTGGCCTGACGGCGCCTCCGGGACGGCGCATGGGCCATGCCGGGGCGATTGTCTCCGGCGGCCAGGGCGGCGCGGAAGACAAGATCGCGGCGATGGAAGCCGCCGGTATCCGGGTGTCGCCTTCGCCGAGCGAGCTGGGCACGACGCTGGATGCGATGCTGAAGGAGATGGTTTGAGTTATTTGGAGTTCATCGATTTTGTGTGCCCCGCCGCCGGGCGGGGCCCAGACGATCGTGCAGGACCGTTCTGGGCGCCGGCCTGCGCCGGTGAACAGTGACGGCTCGGTGAACGAAAATGGGCAAGCCCGGATATGTTTATATCATGGCGAGCCAGAGGAACGGGACGATCTATCTGGGTGTCACGAGCAATTTACCCAAACGTGTTTACGAACACAGAGAAGGTTTGATCGACGGTTTCACCAAAAAGCACGGATGCAAATTATTGGTTTGGTACGAGAGTTACGACGACATTCAGGAAGCAAGGGCTACCGAATTGCGGATGAAGAACTGGAACCGGCAGTGGAAGCTCAAGCGGATTGAACGGATGAATCCGGATTGGCGGGATTTGTGGGATGATATTGTGAAGTGAATGGTCCGCTGCGTTTGAGTGCCCCGCCGGAGGGCGGGGTCCAGACGATCGGACGGGACAGTTCTGGGCACCGGCCTGCGCCGGTGCACACAAAAGGATGGCCTGGATTGAGATTGTGAAGTGAATGGGCGTCTCGTTTCTGTTCCCCGCTGAAGAGCGGGGCCCAGACGATCGCTCACGACAGTTCTGGACCCCGCCCTTCGGCGGGGCACAAGGGTAGAAATTATGGGTTTTGAGAATCAGGATTTTATCGGCTCGGAACAGGAACAGGGCCCGAGCTGGCAGCGCAAGCACTGGCCGGTCGACGATGCCGACGAGCTGAACAGCGCGCTCGACCCGACGCGGATGGGTATCGAGATCAAGGCAGCGGCAGCCAAGGCCGGCGCGACGATGTCGGACAGCGACGTGGCGGAAGCCGCCGAAAAGTCGATCCGCGCGATGATGCTGATCCGCACCTACCGGGTGCGCGGTCATCTGGGTGCCAATCTTGATCCGCTGGGCATTTCCAAGCTGGAGGAGCCGGCCGACCTGACCCCCGAATTTCACGGCTTCACCGCCGAGGACATGGACCAGCCGGTCTATCTGGGCGGCGTGCTCGGTTTCCAGACGGCGACGGTGCACGAGATCGAGGCGGTGCTGCGGGCCAATTATTGCGGCTCGGTCGGGCTCGAATATATGCATATCGCCGACACCGTCGAACGGCGCTTTCTGCAGGACCGGATGGAAGGCAAGGACGCCGCGATCCAGTTCACTCCGGAAGGCAAGAAGGCGATCCTCAACAAGGTGATCGAGGGCGAGGAATATGAGAATTTCCTCGGCAAGAAATATGTCGGGACCAAGCGGTTCGGCCTCGACGGCGGCGAATCGATGCTGCCGGCGCTGGAAAATATCATCAAATATGGCGGCCAGTCCGGCGTGCGCGACATTGTCTACGGCATGGCCCATCGCGGCCGGCTGAACATTCTCGCCAATGTGATGGCCAAGCCCTACAAGGTGATCTTTCACGAATTTCATGGCGGATCGGCCAATCCGGAGGATGTCGGCGGCTCGGGCGATGTGAAATATCATCTCGGTACCTCCTCCGACCGCGAATTTGACGGCATCAATGTCCATATGAGCCTGGTCCCCAACCCGTCGCATCTGGAAGCGGTCGACCCGGTCGTGCTCGGCAAGGTCCGCGCCCAGCAGGTGGCGCGCGACGATCTCGAAAAGCATGACCAGGTGCTGCCGGTGCTGATTCACGGCGACGCTGCCTTTGCCGGCCAGGGCATTGTCTGGGAATGCCTCGGCTTCTCCGGCATCCGCGGCTACAATACCGGCGGCTGCATCCATTTCGTGATCAACAACCAGATCGGTTTCACCACCAGCCCGCAGTTCGCGCGCTCGTCGCCTTATCCGTCGGATGTCGCCAAGGGCGTGCAGGCGCCGATTTTCCACGTCAACGGCGATGATCCGGAAGCGGTGACCTTTGCCTGCAAGATCGCGATCGAGTTCCGCCAGCGCTTCGGCCGGGATATCGTGATCGACATGTGGTGCTATCGCCGCTTCGGGCACAACGAGGGCGACGAACCGAGCTTCACCCAGCCCCTGATGTATGCCGCGATCAAGAAGCATCCCAAGGTCAGCAAGCTGTACGAGGCGCGGCTGGTCGAGGAAGGCGTCATCGACGCGGAGTGGGCCGATGCGACGCGCAAGGCCTTTGCCGACCATCTCGAGACCGAATTCCAGGCGGCGGCGGACTACAAGGCCGACAAGGCCGACTGGTTTGGCGGGCGCTGGCAGGGTCTGCATATTCCCGCCGATCCGGAGACCGCGCGGCGCAACGTCGAAACCGCGATCGACCCGAAACTGTTCGACAGTCTCGGCCGGACGCTGACCACGGTTCCCGAGAGCCTGACGATTCACAAGACGCTGGGACGGGTGCTCGAGGCCAAGGCGCAGATGTTCAAGAGCGGCGAGAATTTCGACTGGGCGACCGGCGAGGCTCTGGCTTACGGATCGCTGGTATCGGAAGGTTATAATGTCCGACTGTCCGGGCAGGACAGCGGGCGCGGGACCTTTTCCCAGCGGCACGCGGTCTGGGTCGACCAGAAGACGGAAGAAAAATATGTGCCGCTGAGCACGGTGCGCCACGGCCGCTTCGAGGTGCTCGACAGTCCGCTGAGCGAATATGGCGTGCTCGGGTTCGAATATGGCTATGCCGGTGCCGATCCGAAGACGCTGGTGCTGTGGGAAGCGCAATTTGGCGATTTCGCCAATGGCGCGCAGATCATGATCGACCAGTTCATCGCGTCCGGCGAGGCCAAGTGGCTGCGCGCCAACGGTTTGGTGCTGCTGTTGCCGCATGGCTATGAAGGCCAGGGTCCGGAACATAGTTCGGCTCGGCTGGAGCGGTTCCTGCAATTGTGCGCGCAGGACAATATCCAGGTCGCCAATATCACCACCCCGGCCAATTATTTCCACGTGCTGCGCCGCCAGATGCTGCGCAGCTTCCGCAAGCCGCTGATCATCATGACACCAAAATCGCTGCTCCGTCACAAGATGGCGGTGTCGAAGGCGGAGGATTTCCAGGGCGACCAGCATTTCATGCGGATCCTGTCCGACACCAATCCGCCCGCCGACAAGGACGTGAAGCGGCTGGTGCTCTGTTCGGGCAAGGTCGCCTATGACCTGATCGAGGCGCGCGATGCGGCCGGCGACAAGAATACCGCGATCGTCCGCATCGAGCAGCTTTATCCGTTCCCGGGCGAGCCGCTGGTGGTGCGTCTGAAGCGGATGAAGAATCTCGAGACGATGGTCTGGGCCCAGGAAGAGCCGAAGAACAATGGCAGCTGGCATTTCGTCCGGTCCTATCTCGAGGATTGCCTGGCACAGGCGGGCGTCGGTCCGGCCGAGCCGGTCTATGCCGGGCGCGCCGCATCGGCGTCGCCGGCAACGGGCCTCGCCTCGCGGCACAAGCAGCAGCAGGAACAGCTGATCGCCGAGGCACTGGGGCATGAAGCGGGTTGAGGAACAAGGCGCCGGGCTCCGCACTTGATGCGGAATCCGGCGGGACGGAAAGCGACATAGGAACCAGGTTCCGCATCAGGTGCGGAACAGGGAAGCTGATAGGATAGAAAATGGCAACAGAAGTTACAGTCCCGGTACTGGGCGAATCGATCACCGAAGCGACTCTGGGCGAATGGCTCAAGCAGCCGGGCGACGCCGTCGCCGCCGACGAGCCGATCGCCAGTCTGGAAACCGACAAGGTGGCGCTGGAAGTGCCGGCACCGGAAGCCGGGGTGATGGGCGAGCACAAGGTTGCGGTCGGCGATACCGTCGAGGTTGGCGCGGTGATCGCGACGATCGAGGCCGGCAGCGGTTCGGCAGCGAAGGCTGCGCCGGCACCGGCCCAGGCCAAGGAAGAGCCAAAGGCCGAAGCCAAGCCGGAGAGCAAGGCGGACGAGCCCGATGCCTCGATCACGCTGTCGCCCTCGGTGCGCCGGCTGGTGCTCGAACATGGCGTCGACCCGAGCAAGATCAGCGGCACCGGCAAGGATGGCCGGCTGACCAAGGCGGATGTCGAGCAATATGTGAAATCCGGCGCGAAGCAGCCGCCGCTGGTCGAAAAGGGCACGGCAAGCGGGGCGCAGCCCGCTCCAGCCGAGGTGCCGGCTACGTCCGGCAACCGCAACGAGGAACGGGTGCGGATGACCCGGCTGCGCCAGACCGTCGCGCGGCGGCTGAAGGAGGCGCAGGATACGGCGGCGCTGCTGACCACGTTCAACGATGTCGACATGAGCGCGGTGATCGAGACGCGCGGCAAGTACAAGGACCTGTTCGCCAAGAAGCACGGCGTGAAGCTGGGCTTCATGGGCTTTTTCGTCAAGGCGGCCTGCATGGCACTGAAGGACGTGCCTTCGGTCAATGCGCAGATCGATGGCGAGGAAATCGTCTATCACGACTATGCCGATATCTCGGTCGCGGTCAGCGCGCCGAACGGTCTCGTGGTCCCCGTGATCCGCAACGCCGAAGCGATGAGCTTTGCCGATGTCGAGAACACGATCGGCGATTTCGGCAAGCGCGCCAAGGACGGCACGCTGACCATGGCCGACATGCAGGGCGGTACCTTCACCATTTCCAATGGCGGCGTGTTCGGCTCGCTGATGTCGACGCCGATCATCAACCCGCCGCAGTCGGCGGTGCTCGGCCTGCACCGGATCGAGGACCGCGCGGTGGTCGTTGACGGCGAGGTGGTCGTGCGGCCGATGATGTACATGGCGCTGAGCTATGACCATCGCCTGATCGACGGCCGCGAGGCGGTGACCTTCCTGGTGCGGATCAAGGAAGCAATCGAGGATCCGGCGCGTCTGCTGATCGATTTGTAAACAATCCATTGTTCGTCATCCTGAACTCGGTTCAGGATCTCGAGGGGTCCTGAAACAAGTTCAGGATGACGATTTGAGAGGTAGAATATGACCGACAATTTTGACTATGACCTTCTGGTAATCGGCTCCGGCCCCGGCGGCTATGTCGCGGCGATCCGGGCGGCGCAGCTCGGGCTGAAGACTGCCTGCATCGAGAGTCGCGAGACGCTGGGCGGCACCTGCCTCAATGTCGGCTGCATCCCGTCCAAGGCGATGCTGCACGCGTCCGAACTCTATCACGAGGCCCATTCGGGGGCGCTGGAGAAGTTCGGCGTCAAGCTGACCGGTGCCAAGCTCGACCTGAAGCAGATGCTGGCCGAGAAAGAGAAGGCGGTCGAGGAGCTGACCGGCGGCATTGCCTTCCTGTTCAAGAAGAACAAGGTTGAGTGGATCAACGGCCGCGGCGCGTTCGAGGATGCGCACAGAGTGAGGGTCGGCGACAAGAGCTACACGGCGAAGAATATCCTGATCGCGACCGGGTCGTCGGTGACCCCGCTGCCGGGCGTCGAGATCGACAATGACAAGCATGTGGTGGTCGATTCGACCGGCGCGCTGGAGCTGCCGAAGGTACCGGGCCATATGGTGGTGATCGGCGGCGGCGTGATCGGGCTGGAACTGGGTTCGGTCTGGCTGCGGCTCGGCGCGAAGGTGACGGTCGTGGAATATCTCGACCAGATATTGCCCGGCATGGACGGCGATATCCGCAAGGATGCCAACCGGATGTTCAAGAAGCAGGGTTTCGAGATCAGGACCGGGACCAAGGTCACCGGCTGCAGCGTCAAGGGCAAGAAGGCGACGCTGACCATGGAACCGGCCAAGGGCGGCGACAGCGAGACGCTGGAGGCCGATGTCGTGCTGGTCGCGATCGGCCGCAGGCCCAATATCGACGGGCTGGCGCTGGAGAATAGCGGCGTCGAGACCAACGCGCGCGGGCAGATCGAGGTCGGTCATGACTTCCAGACCGATGTTGCCGGCGTCTATGCGATCGGTGATGTCACGCCGGGCCCGATGCTGGCGCACAAGGCCGAGGACGAGGGCATTGCCGCGGCGGAATTCATTGCCGGGCAGCAGGGCATCATCAACCATGACCTGATCCCGGGCGTGGTCTACACCTATCCCGAAATTGCCAATATTGGCCTGACCGAGGAAGAGGTGAAGGACAGCGGCACCGAGTATAAGGTCGGCAAGTTCCTGTTCGCCGCCAACAGCCGCGCCAAGACCAACCGCGACACCGACGGCTATGTGAAGATCATCGCCGATGCCAAGACCGACCGGGTGCTGGGCGCGCATATCATCTCGTCGCTGGCCGGCACTTTGATCGCGCAGGTCACCCAGGCGATGGAATTCGGCGCGACCTCCGAGGATATTGCCTATACCTGCCACGCGCATCCGACGCATAGCGAAGCGATCAAGGAAGCGGCGATGGCGGTGCAGGGCAAGCCGATCCATATGTAGGCCGTGTCCCGGCCTGCGCCGGGGACATTAGGGGACACAGCGGATGAAACATTATAAACTCATGCGCTGGCATGTCTGGCTGGGCTGGCTGATCGGGGTGCCGATCATCATCTGGACGGCGAGCGGGCTGCTGATGGTGGCCCAGCCGATCGAGACGGTGCGCGGCAATCATCTGCGCAGCGAGGCGCCGATGCTGGATCCGATCCGGGCGGTCGCGCCCAGGCTCGAGGGACGGCAGATGAAAAGCCTGACCCTGCAGCAGAACAGCGCGGGACCCTATTGGGTAATTGCCTATGCCGATGGCGGCAAGCGGCGGGCGGATGCGCTGACCGGGGCCCTGCTGCCGCCGGTTTCGGGCGCCGAGGCCAATGCTTTGGCGCGCGCGGCGCGATCCGACAAGGCGGCGATCCGGTCGGTGACCCTGTTCGCGGCCGACCAGGCGCCGGGGGACCAGCGCAGCGGCCGGCCGTCCTGGCAGGTGGTGTTTGACGATGACGCCCGATTTTATTTCGATGCCGACACCGGCGAGCTGATCGCCGTGCGGACCCAATTCTGGCGGGCGTTCGATTTCATGTGGGGCCTGCATATCATGGACCTGCAGGACCGCGAGGATACCAGCCACCCGATCCTGATCGGATCGGCCGCGATCGCCCTGTTGGGGTCGATCCTCGGCTTTGTCATGCTGTTCACCCGGCGCCGGCGCAAGCGGCGGGCCGCGCGTTGAACGCCGCCATTCTCTACAGCGCGCTGGGCTGGCTCGACCTGTTCGGGATCGCGGTCTTCGCCATTTCCGGGGCCCTGGTCGCCGCGCGCAACCGCCAGACGCTGGTGACCTTCGCCTTTTTCGCGCTGGTCACCGGCGTGGGCGGCGGCACGGTGCGCGACCTGCTGATCGGAGCGCCGGTGTTCTGGGTGCAGGACACGCGGGTGCCGCTGCTCTGCCTCGGCATCGCCCTGCTGGTCTGGGTCACACCCGTCAAATTCTGGCGACCGGCGGCGGTCGACTGGTTCGACGCCATCGGCCTCGCCGCCTATTCGGTGTTCGGGGCGGCCAAGGCGCTGCAGCTGGGCATCGATCCGCTGCCCGCGGCGATCATGGGCGTGATCACCGCCAGCGTCGGCGGCGTCATCCGCGACCTGATATCGGGCGAGCCCTCGATCATTGTCCGACCGGAACTTTATGTCACGGCAGGCGCGCTTTCGGCCTTTGCCTTCGTGCTGCTCGCGCAAACCGGCATGCCGGGAATCGTCGCCGCCCTGATCGCCTTCGTGGCCGGGTTCACCCTGCGCGCGCTGGCCATCGTCAAGGGCCTGTCGCTGCCCGCCTATCGCG
>CAXIBD010000047.1:0-21813 GCA_964022135.1 uncultured Sphingomonadales bacterium
GCGCTTCATGTCCCGCCTCAATCCATCTTTCTTCTTGCGATCCGCAACCGCCAGCCTGCTGACCCTGTCCCTGCTGTCTGCCTGTGGAGGCAAAGAACGGCCGCAAGCCGATCTCGCCGCGTCCCAGGTGACAACGATTGGCGTGAACAGCTATTTGTGGCGCGCCTCGCTTGACGCTCTGTCGTTCATGCCGCTGACCCAGACCGACAGTAATGGCGGCGTGATCCTGACCGACTGGTATGTGAACCCGGAAAACCCCGGCGAACGGATGAAGATCAATGTCTCGATCCTCGATCGGGATCTTCGTGCCGACGCCTTGCGCGTCGCCGCATCGCGCCAGGTGGCTCGCAACGGCACCTGGGTGGATGCTCCGGTCAAGGCAGCGACCACGCAGAAGCTGGAACAGATCATCCTCACCAAGGCCCGCGACCTGCGGCGCGGTGCGATCAGCAACTAATTTTTCCTGCCATATAATGGGGCCGCAATGACCGATCAGCGATTCAATCCACTGGCGGCGGATAGACGCTGGCAAACGCGCTGGGCCGAGTCGCGCGTGTTCGAGGCCGACGACGCGAGCAGCAAGCCGCGCAGCTATGTGCTGGAAATGTTTCCCTATCCCTCCGGCCGCATCCACATGGGCCATGTCCGCAACTATACGATGGGCGACGTGCTCGCCCGGTTCCGGCGGATGCAGGGCTTTGAAGTGCTGCACCCGATGGGCTGGGACGCGTTCGGCATGCCGGCGGAAAATGCCGCGATGGAAAAGAAGGTCCATCCCGGCGAATGGACCAGAGCCAATATCGCGGCGATGCGCAGCCAGCTGAAGACACTGGGCTTTGCATTCGACTGGAGCCGGGAACTGGCGACCTGCGATCCGGACTATTATGGCCAGGAGCAGGCGCTGTTCATCGACCTGTTCGAGGGCGGGCTGGTCTATCGCAAGGAATCGGCGGTCAACTGGGACCCGGTCGACATGACCGTGCTGGCCAACGAGCAGGTGATCGACGGCAAGGGCTGGCGCTCGGGCGCCCAGGTCGAAAAGCGCAAGCTCAGCCAGTGGTTTCTCAAGATCACCGATTTTGCCGAGGACCTGCTTGCCGGACTGGGCGAGCTCAAGGCATGGCCGGACAAGGTGCGGCTGATGCAGGAAAACTGGATCGGCAAGTCGCAGGGCCTGCAATTCCATTTTGCGCTGGCCGAGCCGCAGGGCGATATCTCGACCGTCGAGGTCTTCTCGACCCGACCGGACACGATCTTCGGAGCGAGCTTCATCGCGCTGGCGGCCGATCATCCGCTGACCCAGAAACTGGCGGCAACCAACCCAGCGATTGCGACCTTTGCCGAAGACTGCAAGGCTGGCGGAACCACGGCGGCCGAGCTGGAGACGATGGAGAAAAAGGGCTTCGATACCGGCCTGACCGTCACCCACCCGCTCGACCCGGACTGGCAGCTGCCGGTCTATGTCGCCAATTTCGTGCTGATGGATTATGGCACCGGCGCGGTTTTCGGCGTGCCGGCGCATGACCAGCGCGATCTCGACTTTGCCCGCAAATATGGCCTGCCGGTCAAGCGCGTGGTTTCGGATGGCGAGGAAGTCGACGCCGAATTTTCCGGTGACGAGGCCTATACCGGCCCCGGCAGAATCGTGAACAGCGCCTTTCTCGACGGCATGACAATCGAGGAAGCGCAGCAGAATATCATCGACCGCGCGCAAGCGGCAGGCTGGGGCAAGGCGCAGACCACCTGGCGGCTGCGCGACTGGGGCGTTTCGCGCCAGCGCTACTGGGGCACGCCGATCCCGATCATCCATTGCGATGACTGCGGTCCGGTACCGGTGCCGAAGGACCAGCTCCCCGTCGTCCTGCCCGAGGACATCGATTTTGAAACTCCCGGAAATCCGCTGGAGCGCCACGCGACATGGAAACATGTCGACTGCCCGAAATGCGGCAAGGCGGCGCGGCGCGAGACCGATACGCTCGATACCTTTGTCGACAGCAGCTGGTATTTCCTGCGCTTCGCCAGCCAGCCGGACGACCGGCCCTTCGATCCCGACGTGGTGAAAAAATGGCTGCCTGTGACGCAATATATCGGCGGCGTCGAGCATGCGATCCTGCATCTGCTCTACGCGCGCTTCTGGACGCGGGCGCTGGCCAGCATCGGCAAGCTGGATTTTACCGAACCGTTTGAAAGCCTGTTCACCCAGGGCATGGTGACGCACGAGACTTACAAGCACGGCGACGGCAGCTGGCTTTCTCCGGACGAGGTGGAGAAAAACGGCACCGACTGGTCGGCCATTGTAGATGGCTCGCCGGTGACCCCGGGCCGGGTCGAGAAAATGTCGAAGTCGAAGAAGAATGTCATCGACCCCGATCCGATCATCGAACAATATGGCGCCGACGCGGTGCGCTTCTTCATGCTGTCCGACAGCCCGCCCGAGCGCGACCTGCCCTGGTCCGAAGCCGGAATCGAAGGCAGCTGGCGCTTTGTCCAGCGGCTCTGGCGCCTGTTCATCTCGGTCGCCGATGCCGGTGATGCACCGGATGTCGAGGACAAGCCGCTCAAACGCAAGCTGCACCAGACCATCGCCGGAGTCGCAGACGATGTCGAGGCGCTGTCGTTCAACAAGGCGGTCGCGAAGGTCTTCGAACTGGTCAATCTGATCGAGAAATCCCAGCCGTCTTTGGACCGCAATACTGCGATCAGGGCGCTGGCCCGGATCGTCGCGCCGATGGTCCCGCATATTGCCGAGGAAGCCTGGGCGCTGCTCGGCGAAAGCGGCCTGATCGCCGACGCGCCCTGGCCGGAGGTGGACGAGAGCCTGCTGGTCGAGGATGAAGTGACCATCGCGGTCCAGGTACGCGGCAAACTGCGCGATACGCTGACGACGGCCAAGGGCAGCAGCAAGGAAGATCTGGAAGCGCTTGCCCTGGCGTCGGAGAAGGTGCAGCGTAGTCTGGATGGTGCTGAGATAAAGAAGGTGATTGTCGTGCCCGACCGGCTGGTCAATATCGTCATATGACACGGATCCTGACCCGGATCGTCGCAATAGCGGCCCTGTCCACCCTGGTGGCGGGATGCAATCTGCGTCCGCTCTATGCCGGGGGGACCAGCGGTGTGGTCGCCAGCGAACTCGGTCGTGTCGAGATCGAGCCGATCGCCGGCAAGGCGGGCTGGCTGGTGCGCAATGCGCTCAAGGACCAGCTCGAGGCATTCGAGGGCCAGGAGGTCAAATATCGCCTGACCGTCGCACTGGACGACAGGATTGCCGGCTTTGGCGTGCGCAGCGACGACCGCATCACGCGCGAGCGCAGGACCTTGCGCGCCCGCTATCAGCTGGTCCGCCTGTCTGATTCGGTGGTCGTGCTGGATGCCACCGCGGGGTCCGATGCCGGGATCGACGTGGTGTCCTCGGAATATGCGACGGTGGCGGCGGAAGATACCGCGCTGGAAAATCTGGCGACGCGAGTGTCCAACCAGATCGTTACTCGCCTTTCCCTTTTTGCCCGGACCGAGGCCAGCGCGTCACCGGAGCCATGAAGGTCAAGCCGGAAGAGATTGTCAGGCGCTATCAAGCCGCTGCCGATCGGGTCCGGCTGATCCTGCTCTGCGGCCCCAATGTCACCCGCTGTCAGGCGCTGGTCGACGAACTGGTGCAGCCGCTGGCGCAATCGGCCGAGCGGGTGGACATGACCATCTCCGACATCGCCGACCGGCCGGGCCGGCTCAATGACGAAGCCAATTCCGCCTCCCTGTTCGGCGACAAGCGCTATATCGTGGTCCGGCTGAACAGCGGCGAAGCTGTCCGCGCCACGGCGGCGATCGAGACTTTGCTGGCGAGCGGATCCGGGGGCGATCCGGTATTTGTCATCGCGCCCGGCATGGGCGACAAAACCGCGCTGGCCAAGACCATCGGTGCGGCGCCGGATGCCCTGATTGCAACCTGCTATGAAACGACACCGCAGGAAGCGGTAGCGGCGATCCAGACCATCGCGAGGAACGAAGGCCTGCAGCTGAGCCGGGAAATGGCCCAGGAGATCGCTGCCCTGACCAGCAATGATCTGGTGCTGGCGCGGATGGAAGTCGAAAAAATCGCGCTCTATCTGGATGCGACGCCGGACAATCCGCAGGCACCGAAAGCCGATATTCTGCTGCTGCTCGGCGCAGAAAATGACGAGGAAGACATCAATCTGCTGATCCAGGCCGCGCTGAACGGGGATGCGGTTCGTCTGGCGAAGGAAATTGCCGCCGCGCGGTCACAGGGTATCAGCGAGATTGGCCTGATCCGGATCATGCTCCGTCACCTTGCCAAGCTGGCAGAATTGCGCAGCAAGGTCGACAAGGGGGGCAATGTCGATTCCGTTGCCAGCCACCCCAGCGTCTTTTTCAAGGAGCGGGACCATTTCAAGCGGCAATTGCGAATCTGGTCCTCGGCCCATATCGCCCGGCTGATCGAACGGATCCTGCAGCTCGAGATCGCCATGAAAAGCAGCGGTCAGCCCGACCAGGTCCTGCTCGAGGAGGAGTTGCTGCTGATCGCCCGCAAGGCCGCGAGCAGCCGCTAGGTCATTCGTAACTGGCAGTGATGGCAATGCGGCCGCGGAACTGCCCGCTGGCATCGCCCTGGACGCGCAACTGTCCGCCAAAGGCGAAGGTCAGTCGTCCTGTCTGGTCCAGCCGCGCCAGTGCAGGCAAATTGGTTTCCAGCCTTTCGAGTTCCGCCGTCGATCCATTGGGGGCGCTGAGCTGGATTCGCTCCGGCAGGAATATCCTGACGCTGCGGCCCGGTTCGCCGGTCAAACGCCCTTCGCCGTGCAGCGCCATGCCGCCCAGATTCACTATGCGCCCGCGGATCTGCCGGTCTCCCGACATCGGATCGATGCTGACCACACCCCCGCTGCTTCCGAGCAAGGCAAGACGCGAGAAATCAAGGTCGGTGGTAATTTCGATCTGGAGCGGTATTTCCGGTTTCCCGTTCGTCGGGGTGGAAAGACCGGGGGAGTCGGAACTGGTGGCGCACAGGCGACATTGGGCCTGCACCGCATCTGGCAGCATGATCTGTCCTGCAACGAGGGTCGCGCCGATCAGCAAGGATTTTTCCAGCATATTCATAGACGCATATCCTGGCAAAATATGCCTAATATCGGGTTAAGCATGACGCAGTTCCCGCATGATTCTCTTCGCCAGATCCCTTGACCGGTGGCTTTCCAGCGCCCATTTAGCGGAAATGGAAAAAACAATATTGAGCGACGAGCAATGGCGGCAGCAGCTGTCACCGGAACAATATCATGTGCTGCGCGAGGCCGGGACCGAGCGACCGTTTACCGGGGCGCTGAACACCGAATATCGCGACGGCGAATTCTTCTGCGCCGGTTGCGGCAGCAAATTGTTTGAATCGCAGCACAAGTTTGACAGCGGCTGCGGCTGGCCCAGCTTCGACGCGCCGGCCGATTCCGAGGCGGTCACCGAGATCGAGGACAACAGTCTCGGCATGCGCCGGGTCGAGATCCGCTGCTCTACCTGCGACGGCCATCTCGGCCATGTTTTCCCCGACGGACCGACCGAAACCGGCCTGCGCTATTGCATGAACAGCGCCGCGATGGCCTTCGAACCCAAGCCGGAATGATTTTTCCGGTGCTTCCCCGTTCAGCCTGCAGTAAGGGGCTAACACGCTAGGAAATCTTGAGTTCCGGATAGAGTTGGGTGGATCGATATGGCGCGGGCCAAAAAACGCAATAACAAGCAGGGGCCGGTGCGCAAATGGCTGTGGCGGCTGGTCAAGGCCGGCCTGGTCATCGGGTTTCTTGGTGCGATTGCGCTGATCGTGGCGGTGCTGGTGGTCCGCTCCTCGCTGCCCGGCTTCGAGGATCTGAAATCTTCCCCCAATGGACAGATGATCCGGGTGCTGGACGTAAACGGCAAGGAACTGTTTTCCATGGGGCCGAGCTATGGCGAGTGGCTCCCCTATGCCGATATCCCCCAGGTCATGAAAGATGCCATGGTTGCGGTCGAGGACCGGCGTTACGAAAGCCATCTTGGTGTCGATCCGATCGGTATCGCGCGCTCGCTGCAGGTCAGGCTGCAGCGCGGGCGCTGGGCGCAGGGCGGATCGACAATCACCCAGCAGCTGGCCCGCAATGTGTTTCTCAACAATGACCGTACCTTTGGCCGGAAAGGGCGCGAGATATTGCTGGCGCTCGCGATGGAACGGAAATTTTCCAAGCAGCAGATTCTCGAGCTTTATCTGAACAAGGTCTATTACGGCGGCGGTGCCTATGGCATTGATGCGGCCTCCCGCCGGTTTTTCGCGCATGGCGCGAGAGACCTGGGCCTGGCCGAGGCCGCGATCATCGCGGGCCTGGTCAAGGCGCCCTCCCGCTACTCACCGACTGCCGACGCTACCGCAGCCCTCGGACGGGCAAGCGTGGTGCTGGAGGTCATGCAGGACGCAGGGGCGATCACCGCCGACGAAGCCGCGCGCACCAATCCGGCCGCGGTGGAACTGGCACCCGAACCTCGTCAGAACAGCGTGCGCTATTTCACCGACTGGGCGCTGCCGCAACTGGATCTGCTGATCGACGAAAGCGTCGAGCCGATCGAGGTCTGGACCACTCTTGATCTGGATATGCAGCGCGCCGCCACCGCAGCGATCCAGTCGAACGTGCCCGCGGGAGCGCAAGGCGCTCTAGTGGCCATCGACCGCGATGGTGCGGTCCGCGCCATGGTCGGCGGCACGGATTATGTGACCTCCAACTATAACCGGGCGACCCAGGCTGTCCGTCAGCCGGGATCGGCGTGGAAGGTCTTTGTCTATATGGCCGCTCTTGAGGCAGGCTATACGCCGGACGATACGGTGACCGACGAGCCGATCACGATCGGCAACTGGACGCCGCGCAACAGCGGGAATCGCTATGCCGGCGACATTGACGTGCGCACCGCCTTTGCCTTTTCCAAAAATACGGTCGCGGCAGCCATCGGCAATGATATCGGCACGTCCTCGATCGCCAGCATGGCACGCCGCTTTGGCATCACCACCCCAATCGATACCAATCCCTCGATGGTGCTCGGCACCTCCGATGTCCGCGTCCTCGACATGACCCGCGCCTTTGCCTCGATCAGCGCCAAGGGTGTGGCGATCACGCCATTCGGCATCACCAAGGTGCAGACGATGAAGGGCGATGTACTCTATCAGAGCAAATTCGACGGCAGCCGCGTGCTGGTCGATCCCTGGGTGGCTGCCGGCATCACCGACCTGATGCAGACCGCTGTCAACACCGGCACCGGTCGTGCGGCCCGGATCGGCAGGCCGGTTGCCGGCAAGACCGGAACGACGAGCAGCAACAAGGACGGCTGGTTCCTCGGATTCTCGAGCGGGCTGACCACGGGCGTCTGGATGGGCCGGGACGACGCGAAGCCGGTGGGCGGTTTGCAGGGCGGCCGGGCCCCCGCCGCCGCATTCGCGCAGTTCATGAAGATGGCGGTCGCGAAGCGCAAGGTGGAGCAATTCGACACCGAGCTGGTGCTGCCTGAATGGCAGCTGGAGCCGGATGACGGCGAACTGTTCGGCGCGCCGGAAGACGGTATATATGTCGACGAGAACGGCATGCCGATCGAAACCGGCCGCGGGATCGAATATGATATGGAAGATGGTGAAGCCGCGGATACGCCGCAGCTGGATCAGGACTGGATCGATTCCGTGCTCGGGCGCGGCGGCGACCCGGCACCCCGCAAACCGGAGGCGGCGCCAGCGAAAAAGCCGGAGCCCGCGCCGGTCAAGAAACCCAGACCGCAACCACCTCAAAACGCACCGGAATCACTGCTTCCAGAAGCGGCGCGGATCGAGCCGCAATAATCATCGGTTCAGGCAGCCGGTCGGGATTGTTGTTCTGCTCCGACCATATGCAGGCCCCGGCCATGGTCCTTGAGCCAGCGGTCAGCCACCCGACGATCCGATTCGTATATCTGGTCGAGCAAGGCGTAAAAGCGCCGGCTATGGTCCATGTGCCGGAGATGGGCCACCTCGTGCGCCACCACCGAACGCCGCACGTGCGGTGGCGCCATGACCAGCCGCCAGTTCAGCCGGATCGACTGGCGACCGGAACAGCTGCCCCAGCGGCGCCGGGCATCGCCCACGGCCAACCTCGGCAAATCTGTTTCCGCTCGCTGGCAGTAGAATTGAAGATCTTCGGCGAAGATCGCGCGGGCCTCGGCCTTGAGCCATCGCAGGACACGGGATTCGACATGTTCGGCAGGCCCGCCCAGCCGGATCTCATCTTCGACCAGCAGCGGTGTTCGCGGATGGTCCGGGGACCAGCGAATGACACAGGGCTCTCCCAGAAAGGCGATTTCGCCGCCATCCCTGACCGGAACCGGCGGCACCGCCTCGGCAAAGCGGGCGTTCAGCCAGTCGGCCTTGGACTGGGCAAAGCGCAGCGCCTGATTTTCCGAAGCATAGGTGGGCAGGGTCAGCCGGACGACGCCCTTGACCGTATCCGCCGAGACAATGATCGACCGGGCTTGCCTGGATCGCCGCAACTGCAGCGGATAGCTGACTCCGTCGAGGTTGATGGCGAGCTCTTCGGAACGGGATGAGCTAAAAAGGCGCATCGATAATATGCTGTTCAAGGGGCCCGGCCTTGCTTTCGGGGATGACCTTGCCGCGAATCGACTGGCCGGCCGCGTGGATCGATTCCCGGTCACCGGAAACGAGATAATGCCAGGCCGGCAGCGGCAAATCACGGGCCCGCAATTTGTAGGCGCAGCTGTCCGGCAGCCAGTCAAATTCCTCAAGCTTGTTGCGCGTCAGGCGCACACAGTCCGGAACATGAAATTTGCGGTGGCGATAGTCGCTGCACCGGGCGTCCCGGAGATCGAGCAACTTGCAGGCGATATTGGTCATGTAGATCTGGCCGTCATCCTCATCCTCGGCTTTCAGCAGGCAGCATTTGCCGCAGCCGTCGCACAGCGCCTCCCACTGCCCGCGATCGAGCGATTCGAGTGGCGCTTCCCAGAATGGCCGATCGGAAGCTAGCGTACCCATCGGGCAATTTCGTCTGCAACCTGCCGGGGCGTCCCGTCAAAGGGCAGCAGTGCCAGTGGCTCTCCGTCCGGGCCGAACAGATAGGCCTGGCGGCTGTGGTCCACGAGATATTCGCTCGATCCCTCGTCTTTCCGGATATTGTAGACGATCAGATATTTTTTCGCGACATCGGCAATCTCCTCCGGCGTGCCGGTCAGACCGATCAGCCGCGGGTGGAATGCGGAGACATATTGTTTCAGCACGGCCGGAGTGTCGCGCTCGGGATCGATCGATATGAAGATCGGCTGGATTTTCTTGGCCAGTTCCGGATTTTCCTTTTCGGCCTGCTTCAATCCCAGCATGATATTGGCCAGATCGACCGGGCAAACGTCCGGACAATAGCTGTAGCCGAAATAGATGATCCGATATTGGCCCTTGAACTGCGATTCCGAGGTTCGGCCACCGTCCTGGTTGGTCAGCGTGAACGGGCCCCCGATCCTGGCACCGGCGAGCGGCGGTTCAGCAGCACTGGAGTTGTTTCCATCCGGTGCAGGGTTGCAGGCGGCCACGAGGGCCAGCAACCCGGCGACGAGGATCATTTTTGCATTGTTCATGATATTGTTCATTACGCGGCCAGCCTTGGTCTGCTAGTTGATCAATTTCAACAGATAATTGATAAGCGGGCAAGGCAGCTAATATTGGTGACGACTCACCGGTCAACGAAATGGGGCGAAAAATGTTCAGTAAAGATTCTTCGGGCGCGCGCAACAGTGGAGGGGTTCTCAGTTTCCTGCGCTATGCATGGATTGCCGTCGCGGCCATTTCCTTTTCCGCTCCGGCCGCAGCCCAATTTTCGGATAGCTATAATTTTCTCAAAGCGGTCGATGACCGCGATGGCGAAGAGGCCAGCAAGTATCTCAATCGCCCGGGCACGGTGATTGTCAACACGCGCGACAGCACCAGCGGTCGCGGCGCCCTGCATATCGTGGTCGAGCGGAAAGATCCGACCTGGCTGGGATTCCTGCTCCAGAAAGGTGCCAATCCGAATATCCGGGACAAGGAGGGCCTGACCCCCCTGATGCTCGCCACCCAGCTCCGGTTCGTCGACGGCGTCCGTGTCCTGCTGCTGAAGGGAGCGGATGTGGACGACACCAACAAGCAAGGCGAAACCGCCCTGATCCGGGCTGTCCAGCTGCGCGATGCCGAACTGGTCCGCCTGCTGCTGGCCAATGGCGCCAATCCGGACCGGACCGACACGCTCGCCGGTCTTTCGGCGCGGGATTATGCGAAGCGGGATCGCCGGGCTGCCGGCATATTGGCCGAAATCGAGAAGGCCGATGCCAACAAGAAACCGGAAAGCAAGGAACGGTTTTTCGGACCGGAAGGCTGATCTCAGGCTATTGATGACCCGGATCATATTGTCCGGAAACCGGATCGATCCAGCCATCTGAAATCGCGGCACGCTGCATGGCCCGGCGGGCCAGCCGCATTGTCTCGGTCTTTCGGCGGGCCGGCGCGAGCGCCCTCGTCGCAGCCGGGCGCACCATTTCCGCATCATAGGCATCGGCGATGATCAGTCCGGTGCGTTCCGGCAGGAAATCCGGTCCGTTTACCGGCGAGGCATCGAAACCGACCGGCAGGGCCCAGTAGAAGCGGTCGCAATATTCGAGATATTCGGTCCATTTGGCATCGCCCAGCAAGTCGCTCCGCGCCACCTTGATCTCGACAATGACGATCTGTCCCTTGGCATCGATCCCCATCAGATCGGCGCGGCGCCGGTTCCTCAGGCTGACCTCGGGCAACACCATGATATCATGGCGATGAAACATGCGGGCGACGCCACGGGCCACGGCGTGCGCGCCGGTCAGCTCACCGCAATGCATCAGCAGGCCAGGCGAATCATTCATCGACATCATCGGCCATGGCTAGAACAGAAACGGAACAAAATAAAGGCCCCCGGAAAGGGAGCCTTCAATTTATTGGTTGTGCCAGCGGACTAGCGGTAGAAGATATGATTGTCGATGGTCGCGAGGCGCTTGAGCCGCCAGCCCGGAGAGACATAGCGTGCATGAAAGAAGAGCGCGCCTTCAACCGAGCTTTCCCAGCCATCGTTCATCGCAATCTTGGCAATCGCCACGGCGTCGCGCCAATGCTGCTGTCCGGTCCGGATCGGAGGCATCTTGCCGCCGCGCACGAAGGAAAACTGGCTGCGCTGAAAAACCACGCCGCAAATGCTGTCCGGAAAGCGCGAGGATTTGACACGGGCCAAAACGACGCGGGCCACGGCGAGCTGGCCTTGCAGCGATTCGCCCTTGGATTCGAAATAGACGGTGCCGGCAAGGCATTGCATTTCCTGATCCAGCGAACCGTCTACCGACTGCTGCCGCACCAGCTGACGCAAGGTCGAGGCGTCATTATCGACAAAATCGCCGTTCCCGGACGAATCACGCTCGGCTTCGCCATTGGCAATCCGGTCCGATTGCACGACATCCTGGGGGATTTCAGCGACAACTTCCTGTTGCTCGCCAAAAATAATCTCTTGATTCGATTCGTCCTCTGCCAGCAGGGCAGGGTCGACGAAAATTTCGGATTCAGGCATCTCGTCGCTCGCTTCCAGAGCGAAAGATGCATCGGTGAACGACAAGGTCGCGACCGCAGTAAGGGCAAGCGAAAGGACGCTTGTTGCACGAAAGATTTTTTTCATTAACCTATAACATTATGCGGTGAGACCAGAGCGATCATGACAATCTCGTCAAAATCGCAAAAAACAGACCATGAAAAACCAAATGCGGGTCTGTTTCTGTTCTCCCCGTCTGCGTGTTTGTCGCCTGCCATTGCTGGCTCCCGGCGACTACCTGCGCATCAAAGTTGAGGGCCAATTATGGTTTCGGCCAATAAAGTCAAGTTTACTGACCCATTTCGGCGATGAGCCGTTCCGCATCCGGGACGTCCAGTTCAATTAACCACATATCGGGGTCAAAACGGAATCTCTGGGCGAGATAGTCCGATAATTCTTTATTGTTATCAGTAGCTTGCGGCCATATGCGCTGCCAATTGGGCTGGCCGTCCAGCGACGGCATATTCTCCAGGAGCCTAGGGTTTTCCCCCTTTTCGACGCATTGGACAAGGATCGCACCGGATATCCTGTCACCCTTTTTGAGCACCGCACCGAATCCCCCGCGCTGGGTCACCAGTCTGAGGAGGGTTTTGACCTTCATTTCCGCGGACAGCCGCGGCTCAATCATCTTTTCTATAGCCGGGGAGTGTCGCCAGGGGGATGTGCGAGCGCATGAATGTCCCGGTACCGCGGGCGATTTCGTCACCCTCGCTGTCGATCAGTCGCGCGTCGGCCACGAACACGCGTCGTTTACCACTGACCCATCGGCCTTCAGCCGTGACGGGGCCGGTCTTGAGCGGTTTGGTAAACAGCAGGTTGAACGCGGTGGTCAGGATGAAGCGGTCGGATACCAGACTATTGGCCGCATAGAAGGCGGCATCGTCGAGCATCTTAAAATAGGACGTGCCGTGAACCGCACCGGCGGCATGGTAATAGCGTTCATCGACGTCGAAATAGATGATGGCCTTGCCGGCCTCGGCAATTTCGAGCCGCGAATTGAACAGCTGGTTTATCGGCGCTTCCGCATAGAGCCGTTCCAGCGCCCGGAAATGTTCCTGGGCACCGCCGCTTTCCATATCCGTTCCTGCATTGTCGGTCATGGCCCGGGCTCAGGCAGCCTGCTGCTCGCGCTGCCGGTTCAACAGCGCATAAAGCGCGTCCTGGCCAGAGGCACCGCGCAGCTTGGCCACCATATGCTCGTCCCGCAGGAAGCGGGAAACCGCGGCCAGGGCCTTCAGATGCTCGACTCCGGCCTTTTGCGGGGACAGCAGGGCAAATATCAGATCGACGGGTTTGCCATCATGGGCATCAAAGGAAACGGGTTCGGCAAGACGCAGGAAAATCCCGACGCAATGGTCGAGACCCGCCAGTTTGGTATGCGGAATCGCGATCGATCGTCCGAAACCCGTCGAACCCAGCTCTTCACGCGCTTCCAGACCGGTCCGGATCATATCGGCGTCAAGGCCGTAGCAGGTCTGTCCAATCCGGGCGATTGTGCGCAAGATATCGACCTTGTCGGCAACCTCGGGGCAATCCCGCACGGCTGCGAGCTCCACTCTGACGGACAAATCGGTCATCATTCTTCCTTTTGACCCGGCAAGTTTCAGCCAATTCAGCCATGAGGCCGGGAGTCGAACGTCTGTGCGCCCTGGGTCAGCTATCGGAAAAACCCGCAATCCGACCGTTCAAATATCAATGCAGTGCGATCAGCGATTCGGTTCAACCCAGCCAATCGTGCCATCGGAGCGGCGATAAACCATATTATGGGCGCCAGTGCCAGAGTTTTTGAACAAAAGGGCGCTGGTGTTGCGCAAATCCATCATCATGACCGCGTTGGAAACGCTGGCCTCGGGAATATCGGTGCTGGTTTCGGCGATGATCGGGGGAGACTCGCCATTGAACTCGCTGTCTTCATCCTCTTCGAACGATTCAAAAACCCGGTAGGCGGCCTCTTCCTGCTTCGCGGCATATTGCGCCTGGACATGATGATCGTTGAGCCGGCGCATGTAGCGGCGCAGCTGCTTTTCGATCTTGTCGGCAGCCTGTTCGAATGCCTGATGGGCATCACCTGCTTCGGCATCGGCTTTCAGCATCAGGCCCTGCATCACATGCGTTACAATATCGCATCTGAACTGGGCGTGCGGTGCCTTGCTGAGGGTAACATTCGACGAAATCGCCTTGGCAAAATATTTGGTCGCAATCGCATTCATCCGGTCTTCGGCATGGGTCTGCAAGGCATCGCCGGTATCAACCTGATGGCCTGAAACACGAACTTCCATATTCATTCTCCTTTGCTTTCTGTACCGTCATGGAAACCGCAATACAGTTAAATCTCTGTCCACAGCGGATTTTCGATTTCCGCAATGAATATCTCGTGTCGCTGCAGTTCGTCTGCATTGGCGTGGTGCTCACGCGGAGCGATAAAGGTTCTGCGCTCGAAGCGCTGTGATACGGGTCGCATGCTGGCAACGGGATCGGGCCGCTCGCGATCATCTGCCAGGCCGAGGCCGATCTGGCGGCCACCCGTCAGTTCGATATAGAGCTGGGTCAGCAATTCCGCATCCAGCAAGGCACCATGTTTTACCCGGTGGCTGCGATCAATGCCATAGCGCGAGCACAGGGCATCGAGCGACAGTTTCGCTCCCGGATGCTTGGACTTGGCAATCGCCAGCGTGTCGACCATGCGGAACCGCGATATCGGCTTGTGACCGCACAAGACCAGTTCTGCGTTGAGAAAATTGAAATCGAATTGCGCATTGTGGGCGACGAGCTTGGCGTCGCCGAGAAAGGCCAGCAATTCCTCGGCCCCGTCGGCAAACAGCTTTTTGTCGGACAGAAACATATCCGAGAGGCCATGCACATTTTCGGCAGCCTTGGGCATCGGGCGCTGGGGATTATAATAGCAGTGAAAGCTTTCGCCGGTTTCGATCCGGTCGATCATTTCGATGCAGCCGATTTCAACCATCCGGTCACCATTTTGGGGGTCAAAGCCGGTGGTTTCGGTATCGAAAATTATTTCCCGCATATGTATGATATCGGACTGATTGGGGGGTTACGCAAGAGATGCTTTCAGTTTCTGGACAAGTTTATGCACCTGCCGACGCGTTTCCGCGTGAGGGAGCGAGGTATCGATCACCGAATCGGCCTTTTGCCGCTTGTCGGCGTCCGGCATCTGCAGGGAATTTATCTGTTCGAATCGCTGCTCGCTCATCCCCGGTCGGGACAGCACGCGCGCGCGTTGCTGCTCGGGTCCGGCCGACACGACGATGATATGGTCCATGCCCTTGGCGCCGCCCTTTTCGAACAGGAGCGGGATGTCGAACAGGATCATCGGCTCGTCGCGATGTTTCTCGAGAAAGGCCTGACGCAATTGCGCGACAGCCGGGTGAATCAGTTGCTCGAGTCGCTGCAGGGCAGCGGAATCCCCGAGCACCGCGGCGCCCAGCTTCTGACGGTCCACCCCTTCGCGGGTCGTGGTCCCGGGAAACAGGGACTCGATCTCCTCCACCAGAGCGCCGCCCGGTCCCTGCAGTTGATGGACAGCGGCATCGGCATCGAACAGGGGAACGCCTTCGTCGACAAACATCTGCGCGACGGTGGATTTGCCCATTCCGATCGAGCCGGTGAGGCCGATGATGAAAGGCCGCTCCCGTTTCATCCGGCGACCAGCAATTCTCTGAGTTCCCCATCATGTTCCATCGGCGGGGTGGCGCCGAAAAACAGTTCGAACGCCAGCGCCGCCTGGCCGATCAGCATGTCGAGCCCGTCGACAACCGCGAGATCGCGTTTTTTGGCCGCGCGCAGGAGTTTTGTTTCCAGCGGGGCATAGACGAGATCATAGACCAGCGCGTCGCTCGGCAAGGGGTGGAGATTCACCTCCAGGGGCGGCTGGCCGGTCATGCCGAGCGGGCTGGCATTGATCAGCAGATCCGCCTTGGGCAATCGCGCGTCCATCGGCAGCACACTGCCCTTGGCCGAGGCCTGCACGAGCAGGCCGGTGGCCTTCAGTCCGCTGCGCGCAACGATCGTGATTTCACCGATGCCAGCCTGTTTCAGCGCGAACAATACCGCCCGGGCCGCGCCCCCTGCACCGATCACGATGGCATGTTTTCCCGACCAGTCGCTGTCGGCTATGGGTGCGAGAAAGCCGGCCGCATCGGTATTGGTGCCGATCAGGCTGCCATCCTTCTGGCGAACAACGGTGTTCATCGCGCCGATCTTTTCGCGCACGCCGCCGGGATCGGCGACCAGGTCGAGCATGGCGATCTTGTGAGGAATGGTCACATTGCAGCCGCGCCATGCGGGATCGGCGCCACGTTGCTCGATATATCCGGGCAATTCGGCGACCGAGACATGGCAGGCGCGATAATCCGCTTCAATCGCCAGCCGCTCGAGCCAGAATTTGTGGATCAGCGGCGATTTGCTATGGGCAATCGGATCGCCGATCACCTCGGCATAGGGCATATTTTGGTTCATGAGGGCAAAATAGACCGGATGCGAAGATAGTCCAGCAAATGCAGGAGCGGCAGGCCCATGATCGTGAACTGGCTGCCCGTTATGGCAGAGAATAGCTGGACGCCCCTGCCCTCTATTTCATAGCAACCGACGCAGTGCCGGATATTGTCCCATTCCGATTCGACATATTGCCCGATGAAGGAATCGCTCAGGGTCCGGACGGAAAGCGTCGCGATATCGACATGGCGCCACACGGGAATGCCCTGCTCCGCAATCACCGCCGCGCTGAACAGCTTGTGCTTTGTTCCGGACAGCAATTTCAGCTGGGCGATGGCATCAGCGGGATTGGCCGGCTTGTCGAGCATCGTGCCATCGTCGAGCGCCAGCATCTGGTCGGCACCGAGAACCATTCCGGCACCGATCCGCCGCGACAGCCGCACTGCCTTCGCCTCTGCCAGCGCATCGGCCAGATTGCGCGCGGTTACCCCTTCGCTCTTCAGGCCCTCCTTCAGCGTCTCTTCGTCGACATTGGCGGCGATCGCCTCGACCGGGACGCCGGCGGCGGTCAGCATGGCAAGCCGCGCCTTGCTTTTTGACGCCAGGATCAGGCGCGCCTCACTCATCGGATATAATCTTGTGACCGTCGCCGGCGTCGACATGCCGCTCGTTGTAGAGATTGATGATCGCCGCTGCCGATTCCTCGATCGAGCGCCGGGTCACGTCAATCATCGGCCAGCCATTGTCGGCGAACATCCGGCGCGCATATTGCGTCTCTTCCTTGACCTTGTCCTCGTTGACATAGTCGGTTTCGGGCGCCTGGTTGAGCGACAACAGGCGGTTGCGCCGGACCTGCACCAGCCGCGAGGCACCGGTGATCAGGCCGACCACCAGCGGATTTTTGAGATGAAACAGCGAATCAGGCGGCGGCGATTCCGGCACGATCGGGATATTGGCGGTCTTGTAGCCGCGGTTGGCCAGATAGATGGAGGTGGGCGTTTTCGAGGTGCGCGATACTCCGGCCAGGACGATATCGGCTTCCTCCCAATTTTCCCATCCGACGCCGTCGTCATGGGCAATGGTGAACTGGATCGCCTCGACCCGGGCAAAATAGGCCGCATCGAGAATATGCTGGCGGCCGGGCCGCGCCTTGGCTTCCTGGCCGAGCATGTTGGACAAGGCGTCGGTCACCGTATCCAGCGCGGGGACCGACGGCAGGCCGAGATGCCGGCATTCGCGTTCCAGTTTTGCCCTGATTTCCCGATTGACGATGGTGAAGATCACCAGCCCCGGATTTTCCGCAACTTCCGCCAGAATGCGGTTGAGATGCTTTTCGGAACGGACCATGGGCCAGAAATGCTTGATGATCTCGACGCCGTCGAACTGGGCCAGCGCCGCCTTGGCTATATTTTCCAGGGTTTCGCCGGTTGAATCCGAGAGCAGGTGAAGGTGAAGACGATTCATCGGCTAAGCTTTGTGATTTCACGGGGGATAAAGCAAGGGATGAAAGCGGGGATAAAGGGAACCGTCCGCTTCGTCCCCGATACCGGCCAAACCATCCACAGGCGGCCAACATTGACGGATTCAGTCCCCAGCCTGTGGATAACGGGGATGGAATTTCGGAATCGGTTAAATTTGCCTTAACGCCCGTCTGTCAATCTGTTTGTATTTGCGGCGCTGGCAGGTTACCGCCTTTTCCACGCTCTATCATCAACAACAATCTATAATAAATACTTAGATATTATAATGGATCACCATCGCCCTATGCCGAACGAGACCGATTCCCCGAAAATTCTGCTCCAGACATTGCTCGGCAGGAAGACCGAACAGACGCCGGTCTGGCTGATGCGCCAGGCAGGCCGCTATCTGCCGGAATATCGGGAATTGCGTGCAAAAAAGGGCGGATTTCTGGAGCTTTGCTATGATGCCGAGGCGGCCGCCGAAGTGACGATGCAACCGATAAGGCGGTTCGGCTTTGACGGTGCGATACTGTTTTCCGACATTCTGATCGTCCCGCATGCCATGGGCCAGAAGCTGTGGTTTGAGACGGGTGAGGGACCCCGGCTGGCCCCGAGGTTGCTGGATGCGTCCCTGGCCTCTCTGGAGGGTGCTCCCGAGCATTTTGAGGCTATATACGCAACGGTCCGGGCAGTCGCCGCGCAGCTCGACGACAAGACGACCTTCATGGGCTTTGCCGGCAGCCCGTGGACGATCGCGACCTACATGGTCAACGGGCAGGGCAGCAAGGACCAGGCAGCGACCCGCCGTTTTGCCTATCGAGATGAAGCGGCCTTTTCCGAGTTGATCGACGCGATCGTCGAAAATACGGTCACCTATCTGCTCGGCCAGATCGACGCCGGGGTCGATGCGGTGCAGCTGTTCGACAGCTGGGCCGGATCGCTGTCTCCTGCGCAATTCGAGAAATGGGTGATTGCGCCCAATGCGGCGATCATTTCGCGGCTCAAGGCGGTCCATCCGGATCTGCCGATTATCGGTTTTCCCAAGGGCGCGGGTGCAAAACTGATCGCCTATGCCCGCGAAACCGGCGCCAGTGCGATCGGTCTCGACGAAACGGTTGACCCGGTCTGGGCCCATGAAAACCTGCCGGCCGGGCTTCCGGTGCAGGGCAATCTCGACCCGCTGGCGCTGATCGCCGGTGGTGACGCGCTGGAAAAATCCGCCCGGCATATTCTGGATGTTTTCGAAGACCGCCCGCATATTTTCAATCTTGGCCACGGGATCCTGCCCGACACGCCCATTGAACATGTCGAAAATCTGCTTACACTCGTCAGGCAATGAATGAAATTCTCTCCATGCTCTATCTCTGGTTAAAAGCAGCCCACATCATCTTCATCATCTTCTGGATGGCGGGGCTGTTCATGATGCCGCGCTTCTTCGTCTACCATCAGGAATGCGCCGTCGGTTCGGACGAGGACCGCAAGTGGATCGAGCGCGAGGGCAAGTTGCGCAAGATCATCCTCAACCCGTCGCTGGTCATCACCTGGATCCTGGGCCTGTTTCTCGCCTATAATATCGCCGCGTTCAGCCAGGGCTGGTTCCACGCCAAGCTGCTCGTCGTGCTGCTGCTGACCGGCTATCATGGCTGGATGATCGGCTATGTCAAAAAACTGGCCCGGGGCGAGCGGACGATGAGCGACAAGGCGCTGCGGCTGGCCAATGAAGTGCCCGGCATTGCCGCGGCGATCATTGTCATACTGGTGATCATCAAGCCCTTTTGATCGGGGCTGGTTGACAGCGAAATCACAAAGGCGTAATTAAGCGCCAAAGCCCGTCCGGGCTGTCTTTCATGTGAATCGACGACAGCAACACGCTGCGCGCATGCGAATTTAAGAAACAACCTCCTGACATATCTGGATAAAACTCCATGCATTTAAAAGAATTAAAACAAAAATCGCCCGCCGACCTGGTGTCGATGGCGGAAGAGCTTGGCGTCGAGGGTGCTTCCACCCTCCGCAAACAGGATCTGATGTTTGCCATCCTCAAGGAACTGGCGGACAATGACGAGCAGATCATGGGCGTCGGCACGATCGAGGTGCTGACCGATGGTTTCGGTTTCCTGCGCTCGGCCGATGCCAATTATCTGGCCGGCCCCGACGATATCTACGTCTCTCCCAACCAGGTCCGCAAATTCGGCCTTCGCACCGGTGATACGGTCGAGGGCGAAATCCGGGCACCGCGCGATGGCGAGCGCTATTTCGCGCTGACCAAGCTGATCTCGATCAATTTCGACGATCCCGATGCGGTCCGCCACCGGGTCAATTTCGACAATCTGACCCCGCTCTATCCCGACGAGAAGCTCAAGCTCGACAGCCTCGATCCGACCGAAAAGGACAAGTCGGCCCGCGTCATCGACATCATCTCGCCGCAGGGCAAGGGCCAGCGCGCGCTGATCGTGGCGCCGCCGCGCACCGGTAAGACGGTGCTGCTGCAGAATATCGCCAAGGCGATCACCGACAATCATCCGGAAGTCTATCTGATGGTGCTGCTGATCGACGAGCGGCCGGAAGAAGTGACCGACATGCAGCGTTCGGTGAAGGGCGAAGTGATCAGCTCGACCTTCGACGAGCCCGCTACCCGTCACGTCCAGGTCGCCGAAATGGTGATCGAGAAAGCCAAAAGACTGGTCGAGCACAAGCATGATGTCGTCATCCTGCTCGACTCGATTACCCGCCTCGGCCGCGCCTACAACACCGTTGTGCCCAGCTCCGGCAAGGTGCTGACCGGTGGTGTTGACGCCAATGCATTGCAGCGCCCTAAGCGCTTTTTCGGTGCTGCGCGGAATATCGAGGAAGGCGGCTCGCTGTCGATCATCGCCACCGCCCTGATTGATACCGGCAGCCGGATGGACGAAGTGATCTTCGAGGAATTCAAGGGCACCGGCAACTCGGAAATCGTGCTGGACCGCAAGGTTTCCGACAAACGGATATTCCCGGCGCTCGACGTCGGCAAGTCCGGTACCCGCAAGGAAGAATTGCTGGTCGAGGACGAGAAGCTCAAGAAAATGTGGGTGCTGCGCCGCATCCTCATGCAGATGGGCACGATCGACGCGATGGAATTCCTGCTCGACAAGATGAAGGATTCCAAGTCGAACGACGATTTCTTCGACAGCATGAACCAATAGGCCTGCCAGGCTGCCCCGATGATCGTCGAACATGCCATCCTGCAGGTCCGACCGGGGCAATCGGCGGCCTTTGCAGCGACGATGGTACAAGCCAAGCCGCTGGTTGCGGTGCAAGCGGGTTTTCAGTCGATCGAGGTTCGACCATCGTCGGATGATCCGGAACGCTATTTGCTGCTGATCATCTGGGACACTGTCGCATCGCATCGCGACGGTTTTCGGCAGTCACCGGAATATCAGCAGTGGTGCGCCTTGCTTCACCCTTTCTACGACCCTATGCCGGTCGTGCACTATTACGGACGATCCCTTTTCGATGATTGAACTGCTTGCCATTTTTTCTGCTGCCGCAAACGGCCTGGGTTCGATCTCGGACATCTGGGCCGCTATAGTCCATGATTTCTCGAACATCGGCTCGCCGGCGGCGTTGGCAGCCTTTGGGCAGGTGGTACTGATCGATCTGGTCTTCGCCGCGGACAATGCGATCGTGGTCGGGGCGCTGGCCGGTGGCTTGCCGGCGGACCAGCGGCGCAAGGTGATCCTGATCGGTATCGGCGCCGCTCTGATTCTCAGGATCATATTTGCGCTGATTGTGGTGCAGCTGCTGCAGATCGTTGGCCTTGTTCTCGCTGGCGGCCTGCTGCTGCTGTGGGTGGGCTGGAATTTCTACCGCGAGATATTCCACGAAGGCGAATCGGCGGGATCCGAAGAGATTGTCGGCGACGAACATAGCGGCGTAAAGTCTACCAAGACATTCTGGGGCGCTGTATGGGGCGTTACAGCCGCCGATGTGTCGATGAGTCTGGACAATGTGCTGGGGGTGGCTGGCGCGGCGCGCGAGCATCCGGGAATTCTGGTGATCGGACTGCTGCTCTCGGTCGCGCTGATGGGTCTGGCAGCCAATGTCATCGCCAAATATATCGAGCGTTACAAGTGGATCGCCTATCTCGGGCTGGCGGTGATCGTCTATGTCGCGGGCAAGATGATCTATACCGGACTGCTGGGGGATGATCAGACGATCGGTGTGCTCACGCTGTTCTGAACGTACCGAGC
Organism: uncultured Sphingomonadales bacterium; assembly: GCA_964022135.1. GTDB lineage: Bacteria > Pseudomonadota > Alphaproteobacteria > Sphingomonadales > Sphingomonadaceae > Parasphingorhabdus. The sequence continues at coordinate 21,775 of CAXIBD010000047.1, forward strand.
AGCATCCATCTTTCAAATACCATCCGGATATGACTGACC
>CAXIBD010000048.1:0-20778 GCA_964022135.1 uncultured Sphingomonadales bacterium
CTCGACTTTGCCGACGTGCGCAGCGTGATGCACGAAATGGGCAAGGCGATGATGGGTACCGGCGAAGCCGAAGGCGACGGACGCGCGCTCGAAGCCGCCGAAAAGGCCATTGCCAATCCGCTGCTCGACGGCGTGTCGATGCAGGGCGCGAAGGGCGTCATCGTATCGATCACCGGTGGCGAAGACATGCGTCTGATGGAAGTCGACGAGGCCGCCAACCATATCCGCGAGCTGGTCGACCCGGACGCCAACATCATCTGGGGCAGTGCTTTCAATCCCAATCTCGATGGGCGTATCCGCGTCTCGGTTGTCGCCACCGGCATCGACAGCGACGGCAGCACGTCGTCCACGGCACCGCCGGCATCCTTCGCCATGGGCAGTACGGCGAAGAAAACCGAGGAAGCTCCCGCCGCGTCCAGCTTTGTCTCCTCGATCGCGAGCGACGACAGCGAAGCCGAAGCGCCCGAGGAACCCGAAGCCGAAATGGAGCCGGAGCCAATTGCAGAAGCCGAACCGGAAGCGCCGGTGACGCCCGTTGCAACCTATGCCGATGACGATGACGATGATATGGTCACAACAACGCCGTCCTTCGCTTCGCTGACACCCGGTCTGGCATCGGCCAAACCGACACCGGAAGAAGACGAGCTGGTGCTCGGAGACGAAGCGATTCAGCACGACCAGGAACAAGAGGTACCTGCCAGCCGGTCGGCCAGCCCTGTGCCGCCGGCTCCGCGCGTTGCAACCGGAGGCGGAACCCTGTTCGAGCGGATGTCCAATCTGACCCGTGGCGGTTCGAAAAGCGATGATGAGGACGATAGCGAGGACGACAAGTCTCGCGATCCACTCGACATCCCGCGCTTCTTGAACCGGCAGAACAATCAGTAGTTCCCGATTCCGGCCAGGGGGTTCTATAGGCTGATGGGGCGCGGCGAGGGAGTTTGTCTTTCGCGCGCCACCACTGGGCTTGCTGGATTGCGGCAACGATTGATTTCAGACGCGATCCTTCCTTTATGTATCTTGTGAAACATAGATTCAAAATTCTGTTGGCGGTTTCTGCCGCGCTGGTCACTGCCGGCGTTCCTCCGCAGCAGGTCTTCGCCCAATATAGTTCTCAGTCGAACAGCGAAATTCTGCAGGATGCGCTGCGCCGGATTGCGCTCGACTCCAATGATTCCTCGGCTCTCGCCGATGCCGGTCTCGCGGCGCTCGAAATGGGCGACTTGCGGGCGGCGATCGGCTTCCTCGCCAAGGCGGACCAGATTCATGGCTCGAGCGGGCGGGTCAAGGCCGGTCTCGGCAGGGCGCTGCTGGCCGAGGAAAATCCGTTTGGCGCCTTGCGCTATTTCGACCAGGCGGTTGCCAATGGGATACCAGCCCGCGAAATTGCTGCCGATCGCGGCCTTGCCTATGATCTCATCGGACGCAACCGGGATGCCCAGAAGGATTATGAACTGGCGATACGCTATGGCAGCACGGACCAGCTGATCCAGCGCTATGCCATTTCGCTGGGGATCAGCGGCGACGTCGACCGGGCAGAAGCCCAGCTCAATCCGCTGCTCATGAAAAGCGATCGCGATGCCTGGCGCAACCGGGCGTTTATCTATGCCATGAATGGCAGGAAAAAGGATGCAGAGGATATCGTCGAACAGACGATGGAGCGGCGAATGGCGAAAGCGGTAAAGCCCTTTTTTGAACGCATGCCAAAGCTGACACCGGCCCAAAAGGCCGCCGCCGTTCATTTCGGCCATTTTCCCGCCAGCGAGAATATCGGAGTTGACGTCGCTGCGGTGCAGCTGGCCTCTACCTTGGCTGCCCGGGGAGACGGAGCGGATGCCGGGCTGATTCCGGTCGGCGAGGCGCTGGGCGCGAACGGCGATCGCCCGCGTGTACTCGCGATGCCGGACAAGTCGCCGCGCCGCCGTCCTGGCATTGCGGATCGCAGGATCCCAGAACGGAAATCGACCCGGCGGGTCAAGAAAGACGAGGTCGTGCGCTTGGCCGGTACCGAGCTGCCAGCCCCTTCCGGCGCGGGTTCCGGTCGCGTGGCCACTTCTGTCCGTGCCGAACCGATACCGCCGCGGACAGCGCCGGAGCCTGCGCCTGCAAAGAGCCTGCCGGATCCAATCAGGACGACCGAAGTCAAACCGGACAGCAGCAGCTCTTCTCCCGGTTTCGCAACCACGCTCGGGGTCATCCAGTCTCCCGCACTGGTTTCGCAGACCGTGGAACGCAAGGTTGAGATTGCCGGTCGCCAGCCTGTCTCCCGGCCTGTGGTCCAGCCGGTGGCGCAAAGCTCTCCAGCGGATGGCGCGCCACAAGACAAACCGGTCAACCTGATCAATTTCGATCTTGCCCAGTCACGGCTTTCGTCCGGCCAGCCAAGCCCCCAGGGGGCGGCGATCAAACCGCTTGCCGATATTATGAAGGGCATTGATATTCCGGAGCAGGAGAAGCGAAGCGAAGTCGTTCCCGTCGATCTCGATGAAATCGAGCCGGCCAAGCCGCAGCCGAAAATTGTCGCCAAGCCGGTTGAAAAAGCGCCGGTCAAGCCCAAGGAGCCGCTGCACCCGAAACGCTACTGGGTGCAGATCGCCACGGGTTCCAATCTCAACGCGCTGAAATTCGACTATCGCCGGATGACGAAGAAACAGCCCGACCTCTTCAAGAGCCAGCAGGCATGGACTTCGCCGTGGGGAGCGACCCGGCGGATGGTGGTCGGCCCGTTCGATGATTTCAAGGCGGCCAAGGCCTTTGAGGCGGAATTGCGCAAGGGTGGTGGTGACGGTTTTGCCTGGGCCAGCGCCGATGGTGTCGAGGTCAACGAGCTGACCAAATGACGCGGTTACAGAGCTATGCCAGCGATCCGGCACAAAGCCGGGGGCGGCTGCACGATGAAAAGCGCGATGTCACGCGCGGTCCGCGCGACGATTTTCAGCGCGACCGCGACCGCATCATCCATTCGATTTCCTTCCGCCGATTGCGCCACAAGACCCAGGTCTTCGTGGCCCCCGATGGCGACCATTACCGCGTCCGACTGACCCACAGCCTGGAGGTCGCCCAGATCGGACGGACGCTCGCCCGTGCACTCGGCCTCAACGAGGACCTGACCGAGGCGCTGTGCCTCGCCCATGATATCGGCCATCCGCCCTTCGGACATGCCGGAGAGGATGCGCTGGAAGAGGCGCTGGCCGACCATGGCGGCTTCGATCACAATGCCCAGACGATCCGCACCCTGACCCTGCTGGAAACGCCCTATCCGCGCTGGCACGGTCTCAACCTCACCTGGGAAATGCTCGAAGGCCTCGCCAAGCATAACGGGCCGGTCGCCGAACCGACCTGGGCGCTGGCCGAGGCCAATGCCGCGATGGACCTTGACCTGCGCAGCTGGCCGTCACTCGAAGCCCAGATCGCTGCGATCGCCGATGATATTGCCTATGACAATCACGATATCGACGACGGCATGCGCGCTGGGCTGCTGACGCTCGATCAATTGCTCGAAATGCCGTTTATCGCCGACCGCTGGCAGATGATTTGCGACCGTTTCACCGATGTCCGGCAGGAGCGGCTGCTGCCGGAGCTGATCCGCGACCAGATCGGACTGATGGTCAATGACGTGCTTGAAACGACACGCGAGCGGATCGACCGGCTCGGCGTGCAAAGCGCCCGGGACGTGAGAGACGCGGGCCGGATGATCGGCGGCTTTTCCGATGCGATGGCGGAACGGGAGCGGGTACTGAAGCGCTTCATGTACGACAATCTCTATTATCACCCGGAGCAGACGGCAGCGGCGGAAGAGGGCAAGATGATGGTTGCCGACCTGGTCAAGGCCTATCGCGAGCAGCCCGATTTGATGCCGGACGACTGGGCAGCAGCCCTGCCCGACGAAGAGCCGGCGCGGATTCGCCATATCGCCGATTTTCTCGCCGGCATGACCGACCGCTATGCCCGCAACCGGCATGCGGAAATATTTGGCGAGCGGGCTGGCGGGCGTTGATCCTGTCGCCCCAGCGCAGGCTGGGGCCCAGCCCGATCCTGCGAGTCTCATAAATATTGGTTTGGATAGCAGCCGTCGCTGCTATGACAGCCCATCATCAGACAATATGCGGAGACCCGGACCATGGCCGATAAAATCCTGATCGTCGGCGCCACCGGCCTGATCGGCGGGCTGCTGACCCGCAAGCTGGTCGGGCAGGGCGCGGACAAGCAAATGCATCTGCTGCTTCGACGACCCTATCGGGAGAATGTCGGCAAGGCGAAAATCCATGTCCAGCTGCAGGAAAACTGGCCGGCCGCGATTGCGAAAATCAAGCCCGATATCGCGATTTCCTGCCTTGGTTCGACGATGAAAAAGGCGGGGTCGAAAGCGGAATTCGCCGCCGTCGACCGCGATCTGGTCGGCGCCGTCGCTGCCGCGGCCAGGACTGCAGGCGCGCGCCAGTTCATCACAATTTCTTCGACCATGGCCGACAGCGACGCCTCCGGCTTCTATCTGAAGACCAAGGGCGAGGCCGAAGACCTGCTGCGTGCCCAGCAATTCGACCGGCTCGACATCCTTCGCCCCGGCCTGCTGCGCGGCGAGCGGACCAATGACAATCGCCTGGGCGAAAGCCTCGCCATCGCCGCCAGCCCGGTGCTCGACATGCTCCTCCACGGAAAATTCCGCCGCTACCGCTCGATCCTCGCGAGCGATGTCGCGGCCGCGATTATCGCGCTGATCGGGGCGGATGCATCGGGAGAATATGTGCACGAAAATGACGGAATCTGCGCAATGGTTTGAGCGGCTTGCAGTCGGAAAAAGGGGCCGGTTGAAAATATTGCCGCGTCGGCTTGCAACTTCAGTGTATTGCATTACTATAACACCAATGCATTGAGGGAGTATCATTCATGGGCAAAAAAACATTCATCGGGACCGCCTGTATCCTGTCGCTGTTTTCGGCGGAGATCATGGCCCAGCCCATGGTGGCTGCGGACAAAGCAGGGAAAATTGCCCCCGTCAGTGCCCAGGCGGGCGATCTGCAGGCAAGGATGGGGGAAAAGGTCAGCGCGTCGCTGCTGGAAAATGATGTGCCCAGTGTTTCGATCGCCTATATCGAGGACGGCAAGCTGGCCTGGACCCTTGCCGCGGGTGAATCGGAACCGGGCAAGGCCGCGACGCCCGCCACGCTCTACAATATCGCCTCGATGACCAAGACGCTTGTCGCCGAGACCGTGGTCCGGCTGTCGAAGACCGGCGCCTTTTCGCTGGATGACAGCATGGCCAGCGCCTGGGTCGATCCCGATCTGAAGGATGATCCGCGCCACAAGCTGCTGACTCCCAGGCTCGCGCTGACGCATCGGACGGGCCTCCCCAACTGGCGCTACCTGACCGACGACAAGCTGAAATTCCTGAATGATCCCGGCACGCAGTTCGGCTATTCCGGGGAAGGGCTGCAATATGTTGCCCATTTCATCGAGAACAAGATGGGCCGACCGCTCGAGCAACTGGTTGCAGAGACGGTGTTCGAGCCGGCAGGCATGACCGAAACCACATTCACCGATAAGCCCTGGCTGGATGGCCGCATCGCCATGTCGCAGACCAAGGCCGGCAAGCACGAATTTGCACCGCGCCGAACGACCTGGAATGCCGCGGATGATGTCTGGAGCAGCACCGGCGACTTCGCCAAGTTCATGATCTGGGTCATGGCCAACCCGGTCAGCAGCGAGCGCCCGGCGACATACTGGATACCGCGCGACAATCTGAAATATCAGATCTGTGAGGAAGACCGGGTACCTCTCCCGCTCTGTCCCAGGAGTCTTGGTTTTACGGGCGGCTGGACGGTCTACGATAGTCCTGACAATCTGATCGTCATGCACGGGGGAGGCGACGACGGCGAACACACGCTGGGCTATTTCAATCCGGTCACCGGCAGCGGCGCGGTAATCTTCACCAATGGCGACAATGGTCAGAAGGTCATTCGCGATATCGTGGAAATATTGCTGCCTGATCCCAGTTTCAACGCCTTCATGAACATGCAGGCCGGAGGATAGGGCTGGGGCAGGACCATCAGGCTGCAAACCGCCCTGGCTGCCACGATATCAGACCTATCTGTCGGAGCGCCATTGGTTCGGCACCTTGAGAATAATTTTCCGCACTGCACAACAGAATCATTGACTCCCTTCACCGGCTGATCCACTCAAGAGGCTGCTTTTTGATCCCTGTCTCCGGGCAAGGATCATGGGGCGTTGCGGGAGAGCGTTTTTCTATCCCAAAGACCGAAAAGCCGCCGAAGGAGCAACCGCCCCGGAAACTCTCAGGCGAACGGACCGCAACCGTCTCACAGGCACTCTGGAAAGAGCTCTCTCTCGCGAATGCAGGGGTGGGCCACCGAAGGGGAAATCCTCCTTCGCCAAGGCTTCGGCGGACAAGTCCTCCCTGGCCGAAAAGCTGAAGCGGGCTTGCCCGCCGAAGCCTCGGCGAAGGTGGGAAAACTCTCAGGTTCCGTGACAGAGGGGGCAGTTTTGCAGGGCTTTGCTGCGGGCTGTCTTCTTGATGCGGAAAAAATATGAGTGAAACCACCGAAAATCTCCAGCAATTGCCGCTCGGCGACTGGCACCGCGGCCTCGGCGCGCGCATGGTGCCGTTCGCGGGCTATGAAATGCCGGTGCAATATGAAGGTGTGATGGCCGAGCATATCTGGACCCGCACCGAGGCGGGCCTGTTCGACGTCAGCCATATGGGCCAGCTGCAGCTGACCGGCGAGGGCGCCGCCGATGCGCTGGAACGGATCACGCCGGGCAACCTGTCTGCGCTGGCTCCGGGAAAGATCCGCTATACCCTGCTGCTCGCGCAGGATGGCGGGATTCTGGACGACCTGATGGTCACCAACGCGGGCGATCATCTCTATCTGGTGGTCAATGGCGCAACCAAGCATGATGATATCGCCTATATGCGCGATCAGCTGCCCGACGGCCTGACGCTCACCCATCTGGAAGAGGCGGCATTGCTGGCGCTGCAGGGGCCAAAGGCAGCCGCTGCGCTGGCCCGTCTGGTGCCTGAGGCGGCAAACCTTTATTTCATGGAAGCCGGATCCTTTGCATGGAACGGCATTTCCTTGGGGATCAGCCGCTCCGGCTATACCGGCGAGGACGGCTTCGAGATCAGCGTGCCGGCCGACCAGGCCGTGGCGCTGGCCAATGCGCTGACCGCGATGGAAGAAGTCCGGCCGATCGGCCTCGGCGCGCGCGACAGCCTCCGTCTGGAGGCCGGCCTGCCGCTCTACGGCCATGACATGAATGCCGACATCCTGCCGGTCGAGGCGAATCTGTCCTTCGCCCTGTCGAAGGCGCGGCGCGAGGAAGGCAATTTTGCCGGGGCCGAACGCGTACTCGCTCAATATCCGGACAAGGCCGCCAAACAGCGCGTGGGCCTGTTTGTCGACGGCCGTCAGCCGATCCGCGAGGGTGCAGCGGTGGTGGATGATTCGGGCGCGACCATCGGCACCGTGACCAGCGGCGGCTTTTCGCCGACGCTGCAGAGGCCGATTGCCATGGCCTATGTGCCGATGGATATGACGCAGACCGGCACCGCCGTCATCGTCGAACAGCGCGGCCGGAAAATTGCCTGCACCGTTGCCGACATGCCCTTTGTGCCGCATCACTATCACCGCAAATCCAAGCCATAGATTGACAGAAGAGGAAACGACCATGAGCCGATATTTTACCGATGAACATGAATGGGTCGAGGTCGAGGGCGACACGGCGACCGTCGGGATTACCGACTATGCCCAGGAACAGCTGGGCGACATCGTGTTTGTCGAGGTGCCGGAAGTCGGCACCGAACTGGAGCAGGGCGACGATGCCGCCGTGGTCGAGTCGGTCAAGGCTGCTTCCGACGTCTATGCTGCGGTGTCCGGCGAGGTGATCGAGGTCAACGAGGCGCTCGAGGACGAACCCGGGCTGGTCAATAGTTCACCCGAGGAAGATGGCTGGTTTTTCCGGCTGACGCTCTCGGACAAGGAAGAGCTCGACGATCTGATGGACGAGAAAGCCTACAAGGCCTTCGTCGACGGTTTGTAACCAATTTCCCCTCTTCTTCGGAGGAGGGGATCAAGGGGTGATGGCGATGCGTCAGCATCGCTCGCGCGGCCACAGGCGGCCCCAAATCACCCCAAATCCTCCTTTGAAAAGGAGGGACTAATATGAAGGAAGACAAAATGCGTTATCTCCCGCTGACCCCCGAAGACCGGCAAGCGATGCTGGCCAAGATCGGCGCGCAATCGGTCGACGACCTGTTCGTCGATGTGCCCGAGGAAGCCCGCCTGACCGGCCCGATTCACGGCCTGCCGATGCACGCCGGCGAGATGGCGGTGGAAGCGCATATGAAGGCCCTGGCGAAAAAGAACCACGCGGCTGGCGACATGCCCTTCTTCCTGGGCGCAGGGGCCTATCGCCACCATGTTCCCGCCAGCGTCGATCATATCATCCAGCGCGGCGAGTTTCTGACGGCCTACACTCCCTATCAGCCGGAAATTGCCCAGGGCACGCTGCAGACCCTGTTCGAATTCCAGACCCAGGTCGCGCGCCTGTTCGGCGTCGATGTCGCCAATGCCTCGATGTACGACGGCTCGACCGCCTGCTGGGAAGCGATCACCATGGCGGGCCGGGTTACCAAGCGCAGCAAGGCAATCCTCTCGTCGGGCCTCCATCCGCATTATGTGTCGGTAGCCCGGACGATGGCGAAATTTACGGGGGACGCGCTGGCCTATGAGGCGCCGGTTCTCGACGCCGCGACCGATGGCCAGAGCCTGCTCGACCAGATTGATGACCAGACCAGCTGCGTTGTCGTCCAGTATCCCGATATTCTCGGCCGCATCGCCGACCTGTCCGCGCTCGCCGAAAAGGCAAAGGCGCACAAGGCGCTTCTGATCGCGGTGGTTACCGAACCGGTGGCGCTGGGCGCGATCAAGTCGCCGGGCGAAATGGGTGCGGATATCGTGGTCGGCGAAGGCCAGTCGCTCGGTGTGGGCCTGCAGTTCGGCGGTCCCTATGTCGGGCTGTTCGGCTGCAAGCAGAAATATGTCCGGCAGATGCCGGGCCGGCTGTGCGGCGAGACCGTCGATGCCGAGGGCAAGCGCGGCTTTGTCCTGACCCTGTCGACCCGCGAGCAGCATATTCGCCGCGAAAAGGCGACCTCCAATATCTGCACCAACAGCGGCCTGTGCGCGCTGGCCTTCACCGCGCACATGACGCTGCTCGGCGAAAAGGGCCTGCGCCAGCTGGCATTGCTCAATCACAAGAAAGCGGTGCAGGCGGCGGACCGGCTGTCGAAAATCCCCGGCCTGAAATTGCTGAATGGCAGTTTTTTCAACGAGTTCACGCTGGTTCTTGACAAGGATGCTCGCCCGATCGTGCGCGCGCTGGCCGACAAGCGGATCCTGGCCGGCGTCTCGCTCGGCCGCCTCTATCCGGAAGAGAGCTCGCTCGCCCACGGACTGATCGTGGCGGTGACGGAAACTGTCAGCGACGAGGATGTCGAGGCGCTGGCGACCGCGCTGGAAGGAGCATTGGCATGAACATGCTTAGCGAAGGCCGCCCCACCAAGCAGGAAGAGAATCTGACCATGCCCAAGCAGGATGCGATCACCACCCACACCGGCAATCGTGCGCTGATGGTCGACGAGCCCTTGATCTTCGAAACCGGATCGCCCGACCGCAGCGGAGTCGACCTGCCGGAGGCCCCGAAGGTGGAAAGCCGCCTCGGCGGCCTCGACCGCAAGGCCCCGATCGGCGTCCCCGGCCTGTCCGAAGCCGAGATGGTGCGCCACTATACGCGCCTCAGCCGGCAGAATTACGCGATCGATGTCGGCCTGTTCCCGCTCGGCAGCTGCACGATGAAGCACAATCCCCGGCTCAACGAGAAGATGGCGCGGCTCAAGGGCTTTGCCGATATCCACCCGCTGCAGCCGGTCGACAGCGTGCAGGGCGCGCTCGGCGTGATCAACGAACTGGCGGTCTGGCTGATCAAGCTGACCGGCATGCACGGCGTGGCGATGACGCCCAAGGCCGGCGCCCATGGCGAGCTGTGCGGCATCCTGTGCATCCGCGCCGCGCTCGAGGCCCGCGGCGACGCCCGCGAAGTCATCCTGGTACCGGAAAGCGCGCATGGCACCAATCCCGCCACTGCTGCCTTTGCCGGCTACAAGGTCGAGGATATTCCCGCCAACAGCGACGGCCGGGTCGATCTGGAGGCGCTGAAGGCGCGTCTGGGACCAGATGTGGCGGGCGTGATGATCACCAACCCCAACACCTGCGGACTGTTCGAGCCCGACATGAAGGCGATTTCCGACGCGGTGCATGCCGCCGGCGGCTTCGTCTATTGCGACGGCGCCAATTTCAACGCCATCGTCGGCAAGGTCCGCCCCGGCGATCTCGGCGTCGATGCCATGCATATCAACCTGCACAAGACCTTCTCCACCCCGCACGGCGGCGGCGGTCCCGGTTCCGGACCCGTGGTGCTGTCCGAGGCGCTGGCCCCGTACGGCCCGCTGCCGTTTACCGAACGCCATGCCGACGGTCATCTCACTCTGGTCGAGGAAGAGACGGTGGAAGACCGCCATCCGCATACCTTCGGCCGGATGAGCGCCTTTCACGGCCAGATGGGCATGTTCACCCGCGCGCTGACCTATATCCTCAGCCACGGCGCCGACGGCCTCAAGCAGGTCGCCGAAGATGCGGTGCTCAACGCCAACTATATTCTGCGCAGCCTCGAGGACGTGCTGGATGCCCCCTTCGCCCACAGCGGCCCGTGCATGCACGAGGCTTTGTTCTCCGACAAGGGCTTCACCAACGACCTGACCACCCTCGATCTCGCCAAGGGCATGATCGACGAGGGCTATCATCCGATGACCATGTATTTCCCGCTGGTCGTGCACGGCGCGATGCTGGTCGAGCCGACCGAGACGGAGAGCAAGGCGGCGATCGACCAGTTTATCGGCGCCTTCCGTTCGGTTGCCGAGCGTGCCAAGGCGGGTGACGAATTGCTGAAAACCGCCCCCCATTTCGCTCCCCGCCGCCGGCTGGACGAAACCCAGGCCGCGCGCAAGCCGGTACTGGTGTGGACGGAGCCGGAGGAATTTGCCGAAGCGGCGGAATAAGGGGGAAGGGTGTTGATCATTGATTTTCCTCCCCATTGCGCAGCAATGGGGAGGTGGCAGCCGGAACGGCTGACGGAGGGGCCCCTCCACCATCCTTCGGATGGTCCCCCTCCCCACGGCTTCGCCGCAGGGAGGAAAAGGCGGTGATCCATCGCCTCACCAATCTATTCGCCCTGTGGACAGTCTTGGGGACAGCCTGGGCATGGTTTGTGCCCGACCATTTCATCTGGGTCATCGACGGCCGCTTCCGGCCGTTCGGCCAGCCGCTGGTCAGCGTCCTGCTCGGCGTGATCATGCTCGGCATGGGCCTGACCCTGTCTTTCGCCGATTTCCGGCGGATCGCGAAAATCCCGAAATGCGTCGGGGCAGGGGTTGCGCTGCAATTCACGGTGATGCCGCTGGCCGGGATTGGTCTGGCCATGGCCTTCGGACTGGAAACCGGTCTCGCCGTCGGCCTGATCCTGGTTGCCTGCTGCCCCGGCGGCACCGCCTCCAATGTCGTCGCCTATCTCGCCAACGCCAATCTGGCGCTGTCGGTGACCATGACCATGGCCTCGACCCTGGTCGCGGTCGTCGCCACGCCGCTGCTGACCGGCCTGCTCGCCGGCAAATATGTCGAGATCGACCAGTGGAACCTGTTCATCAACATGGTCTCGATCGTCCTGCTCCCGGTCGTCGCCGGGGTCCTGCTCAACCGTTATCTGCCCAAACTGACCGAGAAGATCGCGGTCATCTCGCCGCTCGCTTCGGTGATCGTCGTCGTGCTGATCGTCGGCGGCATCATCGCCAACAGCAAGCCGCTGATCGAGCAACATTTCGGCGTGCTGATGCTGGCGATATTCATGCTCCACGCCTTCGGCTTCGGCCTCGGATATCTGATCACCAAGGCGATCGGCTTTGGCGAGCAGGAGAGCCGCACGATCAGCATCGAGGTCGGCATGCAGAACAGCGGCCTCGGCTCCAGCCTCGCCTCGACCCCGACCTTCGCAGCGCAATTCGCCACCCCGATGCAGGCCGCGCTCGCCCCTGTACCGAGCGCCATTTCTGCGGTCTATCATGTCGTGATCGGCAGCTTCCTGGCCGCGCTCTGGCGCCGCCGGCCCACCGAGAGTCCGGTCCATGACTGATCCCAAGCCCTGGACGATCGGCGATTCCGCGCCCGGCGAACAGCGCCACGCCCCGGCGACCATGCGGAACCGGGACGCGATTGTCACGGTGCTCAAGGATATTCTTCCGGCCAGCGGGCTGATTCTCGAAGTCGCCAGCGGCACCGGCGAGCATATCGTCTATTTCGGCCGTACCTTCCCCGACCTGACCTTCCAGCCCAGCGACCCCGACCCCGCCTGCTGCGAATCGATCATCGCCTGGACGAAGCGCGAGGCGGTTTCCAATGTGCTCCCGCCGCTGCAACTCGACGCGCAGGCCAGGGAATGGGACGTGCGGAAACCGGCGGCGATCCTGTGCATCAACATGGTCCATATCAGCCCGTGGGAATCGAGCATCGGCCTGTTCCAAAAAGCGGGCGCACTGCTTGATCCGGGCGCACCGTTCTATCTCTACGGTCCCTATCTGCGCGCCGACGTCGAAACCGCGCCGGGCAATCTTGCCTTCGAACGCAGCCTGAAAAGCCGCGATCTCCGCTGGGGTCTGCGCGACGTCGCCGACATGGACGCGCTGGCGGAGCAGAACGGATTCGAGCGCGAAAGCCTGACCGAAATGCCGGCGAACAATATCTCGCTGGTCTACAGAAAACAGGGCTGAGCCCCTCCTCTGAAAAGGCGGGGCTTATATCTGTCCCCCTTGCCATGGCTTAATCGCCCGCTTAACTAGGATGAAAATAGACAAGGAGCGGGTAAATGACGGAAACAAGGCGCTGCATGGGATCCTCCATTGCCCACTGGGCGGCGAAGACCCCGGACAATATCGCAATCGACGATCCCGAAGGCATGGTCAGCTATGCCGAGCTCGACAAGCGGGTCACCCAATATGCCCGCGCCTTCACCGGCACCGGCCTGAGCAAGGGCGACCGGATCTGCTGGCTGGGCAAGAACAGCGGCCTCTATTTCACCCTGTTCGCGGCCGCGAGCCGCGCCGGCATGGTGATCGCCCCGATCGGCTGGCGTCTTGCCGCCCCCGAGGTGGCCTATGTCCTGAAGGACACGCGCGCGCCGCTGCTGATCTGCGAACCCGAATTCGCCGAGGTCGCGAAAAAGGCGGCGGAACAGGCGCCCGACACGAAAACCATCCTCTGCACAAAGTCCGGCACCGACCTGCCGACGCTGGCCGATTTTGTCGCCGACACCTCGCCCGGCGACCTGCCCGAGACCGACCCCGCGGAAGGCGTGCTGCAGCTGTACACCTCCGGCACCACCGGCAACCCGAAGGGCGCGGTGCTGACCAGCGACAATCTGTTCAAGCTGCGGCCTTTGGTCGAGGACAAGCCGGAACATGCCTGGATCGACCTGAAGCCGGGAGACAGCACCCTCGCGGTCATGCCCTGCGCCCATATTGCCGGCTCCGGCATCGGCCCGATCGCCTTCTACAATGGCGCAACGATGATGGTGATCCCCGAATTCCATCCGGACAGCGTGCTCGACTGCATCGACAAGGGGCTCAACCAGTTCTTTCTTGTCCCGACCGCGCTGCAGATGCTGGTGAACTGGCCGCGCGCGAAGGACACCGATTTTTCCAGCGTCCGCAGCGTCACCTATGGTGCCGCGCCGATCCCGCTGGAACTGCTCCGCCAGTGCCTGCAGACCATGCCCAAGGCATTGTTCTGCCAGCAATATGGCATGACCGAAACCACCGGTACCATCTGCATCCTGCCGCCCGAGGATCATGACCCGGCGGGCAACGAGCGGATGCGCGGCATCGGCATTGCGCTGCCCGGGGTCGAGTTGAAGATTGTCGACGAAAACCGGCAGGAAGTCCCGCCCGGCACGATTGGAGAAATAGCCACACGTTCCGGCCTCAACATGCTGCATTATTTCAATAATCCTGAGAAAACGGCGGAGACGGTTGACGACGACGGCTGGCTCTATACCGGCGACGCGGCGATCATGGACGAGGACGGCTATTTCTATATCAAGGACCGGGTCAAGGACATGATCATCTCGGGCGGCGAGAATGTCTATCCGGCCGAGGTCGAGAACGCGATCTTCGGCCACCCGCAGGTCAACGAGGTCGCGGTGATCGGCATTCCCGACGCCAAATGGGGCGAAGCGGTCAAGGCGGTCGTGTCACCCAAGCCGGATGCCGGCGAGGTCGACACCGACAGCATCATCGCCTGGGCGCGCGAGCGGATCGCCGGTTTCAAGGTGCCCAAATCGGTCGACGTGATCCCGGAACTGCCCCGCAATGCCTCGGGCAAGATCCTCCGCCGCGAACTGCGCGCGCCCTATTGGGACGGGCAGGAGCGCGGGGTGAATTGAGGAGCAGTTGCAACACGATGTCCGCGTGATTCCGTCTTTCGGTATGGTGCGGACCTCGCTCGCAGCCCGCTAGATATTCATATGGCAGAGCGAATGGAACGGCTCAAAACATGGGCGCGGGCACTGAAGCGGGAGGTCATTGCCGTGTGGATTGCCGCCCGCAGTGCGCGGACACCTTGGGCTGCAAGGCTTCTGGCCGTCTGTGTGGCGGCCTATGCGCTCAGCCCGATCGACCTTGTTCCCGATTTCATTCCGGTCATCGGCTATCTCGACGACCTGATTCTCGTGCCCTTGGGAATCGCACTGGTTGTGCGGCTGATCCCGTCGCAGTTGATGTCAGAATTCCGGCAGGAAGCCTCGCTGCGATCGGCTCGCCCAACCAGCCGGGTGGCGGCGGCTATGGTTGTTCTGGTCTGGATAGTGATTTTGGTCCTGTCGGGAGACTGGATGTTCAAGAAACTCGGCTGAGCAGCATTTTCCGGCATCGGACAAGCCGGAATGATTGGCCATTTCTCCGAATCTATATTAATCCGCAAGTCATAGTCTCCCCACTAGGTAGTCCCGATGAAAGCCCAGACCCTCTTCCGTATCCTGTTCTGGCTTTTGCTCGCCATCATTCTTTTCATATCGCTGTTGCCCGCCGCGGAGGCACCGACGGTTTTTGCCAATGACAAGCTCAACCACGGCCTCGCCTTTTTCACTCTCTCTATGATGGCCAGGCTGCTCTGGGCACGAACCCATGCGGCGATCCTGTTCATTCTTCTCGTGGCCTTCGGTGGCGCCATCGAACTGCTGCAACTCGCAATGGGCTTCGGGCGCGATGCCGACTGGATGGATTTTGCGGCGGACATCCTCGCGATCCTGCTCGGGATAGGAGCCGGAAAACTGTTCTGGAGCTTCAAAGGCAGGCGCGCGACCGCGGAATAGATCTTGCTGGGACGGTTCTTCCGCCCGTCTCCGCTGTTAACGTCCGGCCTCGGACGCTTTCCATGCGCCCATCGAGCCGAGATAGATATCCAGTTTTTTAAATCCCCGGCTGGCCAGCCATCCCGCGGCCACGGTTGCCCGCATGCCGCTGGCACACATCAGGGTATAATGACGGGACTCGTCCAGTTCTTTCCAGCGTTCGTTCAATTCGCCGACATAGATATGCTGTGAATCCTCGATCGAGGATTCGCTCCGCTCGTCCGCATCGCGCACGTCGAGCAATGTCCAGTTATCGCGACCATCCTCGAGACGCTTTTTTACCGCGTCCGTGGTGACCATCGGAATCTGCGCCATGCTTTTGCCTGCCGCCGCCGCTGGCACCATGCCGGTATAGCCACCGACGATATCATCGAGGGCGATGCGGACGAGATGCTCCGTTGCCGTCGCAAGCTGGCTTTCGTCCGCGCCAACCAGCAAAATACGGTCCTCCTCGCCGATGAACCATCCGGCAAATGCCGGTATCATCCCGACCGGCAGGCTCATCGACCCGGGAAAGTGACCGGAGGCATAGGCCATCGGATCGCGGACATCCACCACATGAGTGGCGGAACAGTCTTCCAGCTCCGCCACGCTCAGAGATTTTGGTCTTGCCACTCGCGGGGCAGGGTCTCCGCCTTCAAGATTGAGGCGCTCCATCAGCCGGAAATAGGGCGGCTGATAGTGATTCTCGTTGATCTTGGCGGCGATAAATTCGTCGCGGCTCTCGATTTGCAGCCGCGGATTGTTCTTCCGTTCGTGGCCGACGGTCGAAAATTCCCGTTCCGCCATGCCGGAGCCGCACACTGATCCCGCACCATGGGCGGGATAAATCATCGCCTGGTCACCGAGAGACAGAATTTTATGGAGGGAATCGAACAGCAGTCCGGCGACTTCCCGTTTTCGATCCGGATAGAAATCGGTGCGGCCAACGTCGCCGACGAACAGCGCATCGCCGGTAAACACGCCCACCGCTCCGTCGGGATATTCCGCGTCATACAGCGCATAGGCGAGATGATCGTCGGTATGACCAGGGGTTTCGATGACCTCGACAGCCAGTTGTCCGATTTCGAACCGGTCCCCTTCACGCGTGGTTGTCGCATAGACGACCTCTCCCTCCGCATTGGGGCCGTGCAAGACCCTGGCTCCCGTCATGTCGGCAAGAATCGGCGCACCGGAAACCAGATCCTCGTTGCGGTGGGTTTCGAAGATATGGGTGATCTCGAGACCCTCGGCGCGCGCGGTTTCAAGATAGATGTCGCAGTCTCGCCTGGGATCGACGACGGCCGCCTTGCCGCCGGAGCCTACGAGATAGGAAAGATGGGACAGACCGGGCGTCTTGATTTTCTTGAGCAGCATAAATCCTCCTTGTGCCTAGGAATTTACGCGCGATATTGTCTGAAGTTCCGAGAAATCAGGGGAGATTGTTGCGTGCCAGGCTCCAAATGTGCCGCTTCGCCTGCACTATTCAGAACCAGAAGCGTATTCCGACCACATAGTTGGTTACGCTCGGATCGTCCCCTGCTGCGCGCGCAAAATCGCGGCTGCCGCCGAGTTTCCACTCCTGTTCGATCCCGACATAAGGCGCGAATTCGCGGGCGATTTCGTAGCGCAGGCGCAGCCCCAGCTCGATATTGTCGATGCCCGACCCGATGCCCAGTTCCGGGATATCCTGCGCCGACAGATTGACCTCGGCGCGCGGTTGCAGGATCAGCCGCTGGGTCAGCCGCTGGTCATATTCCGCCTCGATCCGCGCCGTCAGATCACCCTTGTTGGACAGGAAGGCCGCCGCATCGACCTCGAACATATAGGGCATCAGCCCCTGCACGCCCACCACCGCATGGGTACGGTCGCGGCCGGTCAGATCTTGCCGAACACCGGCCTGCAGATCGAAAAACGGCCCGATCGCTCGGCTGTACAGCGCTTGCACTTCGGCCTGCTCGACTGGCTCGCCAAAACTGCCTTCGCCTTCGCTCTTGAACCAGAATTTGTTCAGATCGCCGCCATAATAGCCCTGCACATCCCACAGATAGCCGTCCTTGCCGTCGCGCATGCGCAGTTCGGCGCGGTCGCCCTGGAACCAGAAAAGCTGCATATTGCCATGCTCGTCATAGGCGGCTTCCCGCGACGCCCGCATCGCCTCGGCCCCCCAGATCGCGTCGGCGGCACGGGGCGGGCCACTTTCTGTCTTGGGGACAGTTGTTGACGGAGTGGCGCCATGGTTCATCGCGCCATGATCCATCTCGCCGTGATCGACTTCCGGCTCTGCCTGATCCGCCGCCGGCATCTGGTGCATGCTGTGGTCCGTCGACCCATGATCCTGCGCCATCAGCGGAGAGACGGCGGTCGATGCCGCAATGATCGTCGCCAATATTCGGACCATCATGCGTCTCCCGGAAAGGCGACGCTGACCGTCTGCATCATCCCGGCGTGCATATGGTAGAGCAGATGGCAGTGGAAGGCCCAGTCGCCGGGCTCGTCGGTGGTCACGTCAAAGGTCGCGCTGCTGCCCGGCTGGACGATCACCGTATGCTTTTTCGGCTGGTAATGGCCCTGGCCGTTGACCAGCTCGAAGAACATGCCGTGGAGATGGATCGGATGCGCCATCATCGTGTCGTTGACCAGCTTCACCCGCACCCGCTCGTCATGGGCAAAGCGGATCGGATCGTCGCCGACCGCGCTGAACTTCCTGCCATCGAACGACCACATATAGCGTTCCATGTTGCCGGTCAGATGCAGTTCCATCTCGCGGTCCGGTGCGCGCTTGTGATGGTCCATATCGAGGGACTTCAGCATCCGGTAGTTGAGCACCCGGTGCGGCACATCATCGAGGCCCAGACCCGGATAGCCGGTCCGGTCCTGCGGGTTCATCGCCACCATGTCGATGCCGGGCCCGACCTCGACGCTGGCGGGCAACAGGCTGGTATCGCGCATGTTCATGCCGCCACTCATGTCCATTGCGGGCTTGTCCTGCCCGGCCGTCGTAGCGGCCGGTGCCGGCATCGCGTGCCCCATGGCGGCATGATCCATCTGGCCATGATCCATTGGCGTATCCGCCTTGGCGCCGTGGCCGCCATGATCCATGCCGCCATGGCCCATGTCGACCATCGACAGCAGAGGCGGATCGCGCAGGGCAGGGAATTCCGCCTTGCGTCCCGGCTGCGAGGTAAGGGAAGCCTGCCCCATGCCGCTGCGATCCATGCTCTCCGCTGCCAGCGCAAAGGCACCCGCCTCGGTCGGCGTCACGATCACATCATAGGTCTCGGCCACCCCGATCTGCAGTTCGTCGACCGCCACCGGCTGCACATTCTGGCCATCCGCCTGGACCACGGTCATCGGCAGGCCGGGCAGGCGAATATTGAAAAAGGTCATCGCGCTGCCGTTGATGATCCGCAGCCGCACCCGTTCGCCGGGAACGAAGGGCAGTTCCAGTCCGTCCGCTGGCCCATGCCCGTTGATCAGATAGGTATAGGTCGGCGCCGAGACATCGGCGATATCGGTCGGCATCATCCGCATCCGCCCCCACATCAGCCGCTCTTCCGCGCTCAGCGGATAGTCGTCTGTCGCGCTGGTCTTCTGCAGGCTGAAATAGCCTTCCGAGACCTTCAGCTTCTTCATGATCTGATGCGGATGCATTGGCGTGAATTCGCTGAGCAGGATGATATGCTCGCGGTCATATTCGACCGGATCGGGGCCTGCGGGATCGATGATGATCGGACCATAGTGGCCGGCCTGTTCCTGCAGTCCGCTGTGGCTGTGCCACCAGTAGGTGCCCGACTGGCGCGGGGTCAGCGGCACGTCAAAGCGCGCGCCCGGCTTGATCCCGGGAAAGCTGATCCCCGGCACGCCGTCAAACTGGAACGGCAGCAGCAGCCCGTGCCAGTGGACCGAACTGTCGACATCGAGGCTGTTGTGGACCGAAAGGATCGTCTGCTCGCCTTCCTTCAGCCGGATCAGCGGCCCCGGCACCGTGCCGTTGACCGCGATCGCATGACCCGACCGGCCGCCTGTGGCAAAGCGGCCGTAGGCAATATGCAGGTCGACCTTTGCACCGGAAAGTTCGTCCATACCCTTGCGTACCGCGCCGTCCATCCGGCCCGTCGCCCAGAGCGGCATGGGCAGGGCAGCAGCAACTCCGGCAAGCGCGGAATGGCCCAGAATCTGGCGGCGGGAGAAATTCATATTGGCTTTTTCCTTCGAAATGTCATATACCCCTATAAGGTATACATTCAAGGGCGAAAACATGGCTAAAGGTGCAGTGGATCAGAAAATAAACCGGCTCCGGCGGATCGAGGGACAGGTGCGCGGCATCGCCCAGATGATCGCCGACGACCGCTATTGCATCGACATATTGCATCAGGTGCAGGCGGTGAAGGCGGCGCTGAGCAAGGTCGAGAGCCAGATCCTGAAGGATCATGCCGCCTGCTGCGTCAGCGATGCGATCGCCACCGGCAGCCCGGCCGAACAGAAAGAGAAATTCGAGGAACTGATCGACCTGTTCGAAAAAGTGAAGCGTTGACCGGCCGCCGCCTGGCGTCCCCCTGCAGGCATATCTGAAAGGAAGATAAGATGATTGGAACTATCGCGAAATCGATGCGGGATTCAAGCGCAGCCGGGCTGTTGCTGCTGTCGCTCGCAGCCTGTTCGACGGCGGCGCAGGCAGCCAGCTATACCATGTACCGCGATGCGGGCTGCGGCTGCTGTCTGGAATGGGCGAAGCACGCCTCGACCGGCCTGAATGCCGAGGTGACTGCTGAAGATGCCGACATGCAGATGGTCAAGGACCTGCACGGCGTCCCCGGCAATCTACGCGCCTGCCACACGATGATCGTCGAGGGCTATGTCATCGAGGGCCATGTCCCCGCGGAAGCGATCCGCAAATTGCTGCGGGAAAAACCGGACAATGTGACCGGCCTTGCGGTTCCTGGCATGCCGGTGGGATCGCCCGGCATGGAATATCAGGACCGCAAACAGCCCTATCAGGTGATCGCCTTTGGCCCCAAGGGACAGAGCGTGTTCGCCAGCTATAATTGACCCCCAACAAGCACTGAAGGAAATGCACATGAGACATCATCTACTCGCGCTGGCTACCGCCGCATTGGCGATTTCCACTTCCGGCGCCGCACTCGCAAATCATCACGACGAGGGGCATGACGGCCATACCATGGAAAAAATGGAAGACGGTACCATGCAATGCTGCATGACCGACCAGGACGGCAAGAAAGTCTGCCATATGATGGACCATGACAAGAT